>JBOGNK010000156.1:0-80425 GCA_050747085.1 Candidatus Acidiferrales bacterium | reverse complement strand
CCTCTGCGCCGTGCGCGAGCGTCTCGCGCACTTCGTCTTTCTTGAGTTCCTTCCGGGAAAGATGTTGCGCCAAACTTCACCTCTTAGTGTCCCGATTTTACCACACGGCAAACTCGCGGCGAGAATGGACACAGTGCAAAGCACAATCACGAGAGCGGCGTTTGTCCCAGAGGCTTTGCGACTCAGCAGCGGAGTGTTTCCTAAGCTTTCGTGACGTTCTCGGCCTGATAGCCTTTTGGGCCCTGCTTCACTTCGAATTCAACCAGTTGCCCTTCTGTGAGCGACTTGTACCCATCCATCTGGATCGCCGAGAAATGAACGAAAACGTCCTCGCCTGACTGCCTCTGAATAAAACCGTAGCCCTTCGATGCATTAAACCACTTCACTACGCCCTGTTCTCGAGCCACCGTTGTAACTCCTGTTTACTTGATCGTCCGAAGCGGCCCCTACCCAGTACGCCCCGCTATCCCGATACAGCAACACTGCGGGGAAGTTCCCCCCGTCGGCGGCGGGATTCTTTCACAAACAGCAATCCGTGTCCAGCGTTGGCGCCGCGAATTGCCAGTCGCGATCTCATGGCGGAGGCTTCCGACTGTCGTGGAGTCGTCCTATCGCGGTTACCGCGTGCTTCCCGCCGGCACATCCGTTTTGACGTGCACCGCGGAGGTTGAGTCGGACTCGCCCTCAAGTATCGTCACCAGCTCGCGCGACATCCGTGCGTCAATTTCCGCACCATGCTGGAGGTCCACCGGGTAACGGATTGTTACCTCGACTCCCGATGACGAAAGCCGCAGCGCTACCTTAGGCCTCAGCCCCTTTTCCGAGACCAGCAATCCCGTCTTTTCGATCTGCTGGAACTGTCGGGCAATGTCGTCGTGGTAATCCCGCAGGACGTTCTCGGCCGCCTCCAGCAACTTCTTGCGCAGGGCTGTAAAGTCGGCTTGCCTCGGAACTGTCGCCGTCACCTCATGCCAGGCGAAACTTGTGCCCGGAATCTGTTTAAAAAGGCCCGCGGTCGGTTGGAATACAATCGAATTTGAAAGCGCCACGATGCGACCTGTCGGTGTCCCTGCACTGTCGAGTTCCATCATATGGAAGCGAACGAGCCCCACATCGACGACTTCGCCCGTTGTTCCGCCCGCCTGTACCCGGTCTCCTGCTCTGATTCCATATTTTCCAATCAAGAAGAAGTAGCCAACGATCGATACGATCACATTTTGCAGCGCCAGCGCTACGCCAGCCGTCAGCAACCCGGCAAACGTGGCGACAGAACCCAACTTACCCGCCAGCGTGATCGCCAGAATTATCGCAATGACGAACCATAACGAAAATTTGCGAATCAGGAGAAACTGATGCCTGCGACGAGGTTCCTGCACATACCGGATCACGGCGCGCCGCCACACTTCTGCAAGCCCGAACAGGATGCCAAAGATCACGGCCAGTAAACCCAGCCGAATAGCAAGATTTCGCAAATCGGACTTGTACTGCGCGTCGATCACCTCGTTCCAGTTCGCGAGGTTCTTCCCATACAGGTTCAGCAGTACTGACTGTTTGCTCAGTGGAATCACCGCCGCCGCGATCTGCCGGAATTGCTTGGTCAGTGATTCAAGTTGTTGCCGTTCCTGGGTGAGCATCGCCTGGTTCGCCGTGTCCGCCTGCGCCGCAAGCTGATCCCCCCGGCTCGACAGCGCCCGAAGTTGCGCCACAAACGGCCCGCGCATTTTCGTGGAGCTGCTCGACAGCGCATTCGTTTCCGCGATCAGTGCGTTAACCGCGCTCCGCCTTGAAGACAGCCTGAAAGTGTCCGCTATCACGTCCCAGATCCCGGAAAGGTCAGGCGCGCTGGAAACGCTAACCGGAGATGCGGTTTGAGCTTGAGATTTGCTGGTTTGAGCTACACTCGTCGTAACGTTGGGAACCGATGCGGCGAGCGCTTCGATTTGCGTCTTGAGCCCCGCTGTACCGGTGGCGTTTGCGGCCGAAGTGCTCACGAATTGGGCCATGCTTTGAACTGCGTCGCGGCGAGCCTTAATCAGGTCGATCTCGCCCTGCAACTCCGAAAGAGTGGCCTCAAGCGTCCGCCGATTCGTGCCTGTTGCTCGAGTTAATTTCCTTTGATCCGACTCCAACTCGGTTTGCGCATCCTGATAGGCCTTGTCCAACTTAGCCTGCATTTGCACCAGCGTCTCGGATTGCGGGAGGACGGTGCCGGAGGCGGCCTTCTTGGGTGCGGCCTGGTCGATTGCATCAGCCTGGGCGCGGGCAAACTCCAACGCAAGCTGCACCACCTGCTTAGCGATCTGGCGATTGTCATAGAGGGTGAGTTGCGCGTCCGGCTCACTGGCCGTTTCTTGCTGGATCGTCACCCTGTGATACCAGCTGATCGTTTGATTCAAGAAGTCGACCAGTTGCGACGGGCTGACGGCGGCAACGCTACCGGTTCCACCGTCAATCGAGGGAGCCGTGGTAACGGAACCCGATCCGTTACCACTTCGCGTGGCTTTCACCGCCGTACTCGGTGACCGCTGAGCGAGCGTGTGCGGGCAGACGCCGAACAACAAAACGCCTACAAATAACAGTCCGGTCTTCATGTCCAAACGCATCGACTGCTCCCTCACGGCTTTCTAAAATCCAAATTCGCGGCGGCCTCTTACACGCGTTCTACCACGCGCGAATTGGTGGGCGATCCTGCACGTATTGCACTCCCGTGCACCATCGAATGGACCGGGGCATCCTGAGATTCTAAACCCCTCCATGAAGATGCCCGCACGCAAACTGTTGGCGGTGGATTCCCTGCGTCAGAAAAGCGTTCCGTGCTCGCTGCGTTGACCCCATATATATCGAGTGTTATAAAGGAATGCACAATCCTGTTTTCGGTGGGGCCGTGGCGCAGTTGGGAGCGCGCCTCGATGGCATCGAGGAGGTCGTGGGTTCGAATCCCATCGGCTCCACCATTCGCGCAGCCTTCTCAATAAGAGGCGCCCAAGCAGGACAAATTTTTTGCCCAACGCAAGGTGCGCATATCCTTGCGACGACAAGGGAGATTGTGTTGGGCTCCTCGGAAGATCCCCATGGCCCGCCTGATTGGTTCTCCCTGTCGCGGTCAGATGCAAAATTGTTGCCGTGTGAGCCTTGACAGAATGCGCTTGCTGAGTGAAGCTTTCGAGGCTACGCTCAATCGCGAACACGGACGCAGTAAATACTGCTTCGGCCTTCGCAGAGGGGACGCGCCGAAGCGTGTCTTCAGGTCTCTCGTTGCCAACGAAAGGCAGCCCGTCCGCCGTCCCAGCGGCGCGGCTGTTTGTGGAAACCCTGTTTGAGATCGGATATGCCGCGAAGATTCATCGATCGCCTGCTATTGCCCGCCATTTTCGGTCTCACCACAATGCTGGCTGTTTTAATCCTTTGGCAGATGTTACTTGGCCATCGGAACGTCGAAATTCAGGCCGCCACTCGGGAGCAAGCGTCATTCGTCCAGGCGAAAACTGAATCGGAACTGAAAGCTCGAGTCGTCTCGCTAGAACGTCTCGCAGCGCGTTGGAAGATCGATGGCCGGTCTACAGAGACTGATATGGAGTCGGATGCTGCGCTCGTCATGAGTGGGTACCCCGCTTATCAGGCGATCGAGTGGGCCGATCCATCGTTTCACGCACTCTGGTCCGTTCACGATCGAGACATCCTTGGCGCGCGCGCCGAATCAGCATCCACTTCCGCCCTTTTTATGGCGTTGCAGAGGACGTCTGGCTCTGGCGCCACAATCGTTTTCCCTCACGTTCAATTGCCGCACAATCAGCTCGGCTTTATGGTTTGCGTTCCAGTCCGTTCGCAGAAACTTGACGGTTTCCTCGTTGGCGTGTTCCAAGACAAGGAATTGCTTTCCTCAATTCTCCAGGGTGTCGCCCAGGATTACTGGGTGGCGGTTTACGACGGCAACACGGCTGTTTACGACAGAGGCCCGACGCATCCACCGTCTGACGATCGCTATGCCGAGCAGGCGACCATTTCGGTTGGCAGTTTAAGTTGGCGCACCGTGGCGTGGCCAAAAGCTGGAGCTGTTTCGTACGCTCGATCCGCTTTGCCGGTATTGGTTTCGATCGGTGGTATTTTGATGTCGCTCACGCTCGCTTTCGCCGTATACATGGCCGAGTCGGCGCAGCTGAACGTCCGCAAGCTCGCAAAAGCCAATCTGGAATTGGAAAAGGAAATCGCAGGCCGTGAACAGGCTGAAGAAGCCTTGCGTCACGCGCAAAAGATGGAAGCCATTGGGCGTCTAGCCGGCGGTGTGGCCCACGACTTCAACAACTTGCTGATGGTTATTCGAGGTCAAGCGACCCTGTCGCAGAATAGCGCTGGACTTTCGAGCACCGTCCGGCGCGAGTTAGCCGAAATCGTTCGCGCAGCCGATCGAGCCTCTTCCCTTACCCGCAAACTGCTCGCGCTCGGGCGGCGCCAAGTCCTCCAGTCGCGGGTCCTCGATCTCAACTCCCTCGTAGGCCAAGTCGCCGAAATCTTGCCTCCAGTTCTGGGAGCCGACATCTCCATCCGCATCGACCTGTCGCCTGAACTCGGACACGTCAGGGCGGACGCGGCACAGTTCGAACAGGTCATCATGAACCTCGTCTTTAACGCTCGCGATGCCATGTCCAATGGCGGCAAGTTGAGCATCCGGACTGCGAATGCCGCACTCGACTACGACGCCGTTCGCTCACACCCGGGGATTCAGGCTGGCCGTTACGTGGTGCTCGCCGTTGGCGACACTGGCCACGGCATGGACGAAGAAACTCAATCCCATCTTTTTGAGCCGTTCTTCACCACGAAAGAAACCGGCAAGGGGACCGGCCTCGGCTTGGCAACCGTTTATGGCACCGTTGACCAGAGCGGCGGGTTCATCACTGTGTCCAGCAAAATTGGCCTTGGTACCACCTTCGAGATTTACCTTCCGCGCGTCGACGAACCAGTCGAAACCGCTGAAGCGCCTCGCCCAGTCGCTCTGCCTGTCGGCGGGAGCGAACGGATTCTCGTCGTTGAAGATGATGACGCGGTCCGCCGCATGACGCGCGAATTCCTGACTATCAACGGCTACGAAGTCGTTGAAGTACGCAGCGCCGCTGACGCGATTCGCTGCATGGAGTCGCAGGGACACACCATCGACCTGCTGCTCACCGACGTCGTGATGCCCGGTATGAAAGGTGGCGAACTGGTTGAACGTTTAGTCCAGCATCACGCGAATCTGAAGGTCTTATACATGTCCGCCTACACCGAGGGCGACGCGATCAATTTTGGGATGCTGAGTCCGGGGATGGCATTCATAGAAAAGCCCTTCAGCCCGGATGAACTCGCAGGCAAAATCCGCGCAGTTCTCACAGGCAACGGCACCGGCCCGTCGCTCCACACTAGGGCGCAAGCGTAAAACCACCCGTTTTTACCTTGGTTCGCGTTCCTCTCCATCATCTCAGTTCGGTTTTGGCTCCGTTGATCGGGTGGTCGGGTGTCTCCGGACCATTGCTATAATGGATCCATGAGAATCTTGTTCTTCAGTGGCAAGGGCGGAGTAGGCAAGACAAGCTTGGCCGCCGCAACCGGTGTTCGGCTCGCCGAGCTAGGTCACCGGACACTTGTAATGAGCATCGACCCGGCACACAGCTTAGGCGACTGCTTCGACATGGGCGGCGAGCTTTTCCATGGGCGCACTTCCGATCCTTTTGCCATCAGCAACAAGCTTTCCATTTTCGAGCTGAACATTCAGAAGGAGATCAAGCGTCACTGGCAGCAGATTTCCTCTTACGTCAGCTCCGTGCTGCGCACCACCGGCATCAGCGGCGTCGAAGCCGAAGAGCTCGCCATTCTACCGGGCATGGAAGAGCTCAGCGCTATGATGTACATCAACCAGTATCGCCGTGAAAGCACTTACGACGTGATCGTCCTCGACGCCGCGCCCACTGCCGAATCGTTGCGCTTCATCAGCATGCCCACCACGCTCGACTGGTACATGAAGCATATTTTCCCCTTCCAGCGGAATTTGCTGAAGGCTGTCCGCCCCATCGCGAATCGCGTCGCTCCGTTCCAGTTGCCGACCGATAGCTATTTCGCAAACATTCGCGACTTGTTCGAAAAGCTCGAAGGCGTCGACGAGATCATGCAGGATCCGCGCACGACAAGCGTTCGCCTTGTGACGAATCCAGAGAAAATGGTCTTGCGCGAAACTCAGCGTGCGTTCGTCTACTTCTCGCTCCACGGGCTCACTGTGGATACAGTCGTCGTCAATCGCGTTCTGCCGAACGAAGTGAAGGATGCGTGGTTCAGCGAGTGGCACCTGTCTCAAGCGGGCGTTCTCCAGGAAATCGAGGAGTATTTCGCTCCCGTCCCAGTCCGCAAAGTACCGCTGTTTACGCACGAGGTCCTCGGTCAGGATCGCCTGCGCGAGCTGGCTCGTGTGCTGTATCATGGAGACGAAGACCCGTCCGCGGTCACGCAGATCGAGAAACCGTTCACGTTCGGCAAATCGGAGGGGGTCTATCAAATTCGGCTGCTGCTGCCGTTTGCCGCCAAAGGCGAAGTAGGGCTCTTCAAGAAGGGCGACGAGCTCGTGGTCGAAATCGGCACATTGCGGCGGCACATCGGGCTTCCCCGTACCATGGCGACGCTGCAGCCGAGTCGCGCCAGGCTTGATCAGCACGTTCTGACGGTGGAAATGAAGGAGGGGCAATGACGAACGAAGCAAACACCTCTAACGCTGAAAATGAGCGCTGCCTCTGCCGGGAAATCGTGGATCGCTTCGAAAAAGTGTTCGACGTTCCGCCCGCGGTTCGTCAGCATTTGACGAACTCGCGTGTCGAATTCCTGAAGGCTGTTCGAGCGGTGATAGACCATCGCATCGAGCACTTGTCCGAATCGGGCCGGCAAGGCTCGCACATCCAGGTGGAATAGCACGCGAATTCAGTCGCGCCCGGGCACCTCGCAGGCTCGGCTCCATCACTGGATTTAGGCAGCGGCTTGTGTCGTTTCGAAGTCGCTCATAAACAGATCACCGACGGCCTGAAGTTCTCTTCGTCTCCACAAATTTCGACGGTTGGACGTCGGCTTCTCGATGCCAGACACAAAATCAGATTGCGTGTCTGAGTCTGCCCCTTGTTCCCGTGCATCTAAACCGCGAGAAGACAAGGTGAATCCGGCAACGTAACTTCTCTGCGGGCAAAACACGCGCTCGCTCAAGCACAGCACTCAAGTCACGAATTCGCTCGATGCCCGTTGAAATTGCGCCGACACCATTCAGACCAGCTGTAAATCCGTGGTTGATTGCAACCGCGGTGATGCTGGCTACTTTCATGGAGGTTCTAGACACCTCCATCGCCGCCGTTGCGCTGCCTTACATCGGTGGCAGCCTTTCGGCTACGAATGAAGAAGCCACCTGGGTCCTCACCAGCTACCTCGTTGCGAACGCGGTGATCTTGCCGGCAAGCGGCTGGTTCTCGCAGCGTTTCGGTCGAAGGAATTTCCTCATCGTTTGTATCGTTATTTTCACGATCTCTTCCTTTGCGGTCGGTGCGTCAACGAGCTTGGCCATGATCCTCATCGCGCGCGCCGTGCAGGGTGCAGGTGGAGGAGCGCTTCAGCCCGTTTCGCAAGCGATCCTGCTCGAAAGCTTCCCGCCCGAAAAACGCGGCATGGCCATGGCAGCGTTCGGTTTTGGCGTTGTCGTGGCGCCGGTGCTCGGCCCCACGCTCGGCGGCTGGATCACAGAGACGTACACGTGGCGCTGGGCGTTTTTCATCAACATTCCGATCGGGATCATCGCAGTAATCATGATTTCGCGCATCGTGACCGATCCTCCATACATTCGCAACGCCCGTCCCGGCCGCCTGGACGCAATCGGACTTGGCTTGCTTGCCGTCTGGATTGGCGTGCTGCAGATCGTCCTCGACAAAGGTCAGGAGGACGATTGGTTCAGTGCCACCTGGATTCGTTGGGCCGTAGTCGTAGTCGTGATCGCGCTCGTCGCGTTTCTTTGGCGTGAGTTCAGGCATCGCAAGCCGCTAGTCAACCTTCGCACTCTCACAGACCGCAATTTTGGCATCGGGTGTCTGCAGATTTTTCTTTTTGGAGCGGTCGTGTATGGGATGGTGACGATTCTGCCGCTATTTTTCCAGACGTTGCTCGGATACACGGCGCTTGGCGCAGGTCTTGCTGTCGCGCCTCGCGGGCTCGGATCAATCGTCGCCATGCCGCTCGTCGGCCTGCTGATGATCAAATTCGATAGCCGCTACATGATCATGGCGGGATTCGCGGGCGTCGCGATTTGCAACGTCTGGCTTGCGCACATCAATCTGGGAATCGGGCAGTGGACGCTTTTCTGGCCGATCATTATGAGCGGGTTTTTTCTCGGATTTGTATTCGTGCCGCTTGCAACGGTCGCTATGGGGACTCTGCCGGACGAGCAGATCGGCAACGCCAGTGGCATCTATAATCTCTTCCGGAATCTCGGCGGCAGCGTCGGCATCTCGCTCGTTGAAACGATCATCGCTCGTCGCGAGCAGGTGCACCGCAGCCATTTGATCCGGAGCGTAACTCCTGGAAACCCCACCTATCGAAACTTCCTCGGTGCTGTAGAGGGGATGCTTCGGCACCATTTCAATCCCGGCGGCGCTTTGGTCCGCGCGCTCCATCTTCTCGATCTCAACATCAATCAACAGGCCACCCTCCTTTCCTATATCGACGACTTCTGGTATCTAGCGCTCGCCTGCGCCATTACGGTGCCAATCGCCTTTGCCCTGAAGAAAGTCAGTCGCGGACGGACCGTCGCGGCGCACTGAAAAATAGATCGCGCATTTCGTCGCCCCATGTGCAATCCCTGCGCGCTCGCGAACGGACATGCCGTCCCACGAACGAACAGTCGCGCCCCATAGCCCAGCGTCTCTCCATCAACTAAGCCGCTGTGTTGCCAGCACTTGCGCCGCGTGACTTCCTGGCCCCCTATTTGCTCACTATAACGTCGGACGATATAGTATTCTTTTCCTCGATATAGATAAGGCGGCAACGTGAGGTGAATTCGCGTGGGCGATCGCAACAGGAAATCGGAGCCATTTCTCCCGCTGACCCCAGCAATGTTTCACATTCTTCTCGCTCTCGCTGATGGCGAAAAGCACGGCTACGCCATCCTGAAAGAAGTCGCGCGCCGCACTGGAGGGAAGATGCACTTGAGCGCCGGTACGCTTTACGGCAACCTCGCGCGCCTGGAAAGCTCGGGCATGATTCGTGAATCAGACCGCCGCCCGGACTCCGGGCTAGACGACGAGCGCCGGCGGTATTACCTGCTGACCGAGCTGGGACGCGACGTTGCGATCGCCGAAGCTCGGCGCATGCAGGAGGCGGTGGATCAGGCTCATTCGAAAAAGCTTTTTCGAAAGCCTCGGCTCGCATAGTTCAGATCGACTGGAGGCACGCCATGCCCGGCGAAAAGCGGCCATTTTCCGAGCGATTCTTCCGAACTATCGTCCGTGCGTTCCCATTCGACTTCCAGTCGGACTACGGCGGCGAGATGGCCAAAGTGTTTCGCGAGCAACACCGGGAAGCGGAGATGCGAGGCGGAGTCGTGGGCATCCTGAGGCTCTGGATGGAAACTCTCGCCGGAGTCGTCCGCACCGCTCCTCGCGAGCACTGGGAAATTCTAAAGCACGACTGCGCATACGCCTTGCGCACGATGCGCAAGAATCTCGGCTTCACGCTGGTTGCCATCCTCACACTCGCCCTGGGTATCGGCGCGAACACGGCGATTTTTAGCGTCGTTTACGCCGTGTTGCTTAGCCCCCTGCCGTACCGGCAGGGACAACAGCTCCTCTTCATCCGAGAGCAAGCGCAGAAGATGGGAATGGACGATATCCAGTTTTCCGTGCCTGAAATTCAGGATTATCGGGAGCAGAATCGCACGCTTTCGAGTCTCGTCGAATATCACGCCATGTCGTTTACGCTTTTCGGCTACGGCGATCCGGAACGTGTTCGAACAGGCGTTGTCTCCTGGAATTATTTCGACATGTTCGGCATCAAGCCCATTCTCGGACACACGTTCACGCCATCGGACGAACGGATCGGCGCGCCTCCCGTTCTACTTCTGAGCTATGAATACTGGAAAAACAACTTTCACGGCGATCCCGGTATCGTGGGTAAGACATTCGAAATGAACGACAAGGTGCACACCGTAATCGGGGTCTTGCCGCCCGTCCCGCAGTACCCGAATGAGAACGACGTCTACATGACGACGAGCGCATGCCCGTTTCGCTCATCGAAGAATATGATCGAGCACCGAGACCACCGAATGATGGAGGTATTCGGCCGGCTTAAGCCCGGCGTTTCGGTGGAACAAGCTAAGGCCGATCTTGCGACCATCGCTGGGCACCTGCAGCGCGAATACCCGAAGTTTTATCCACCGGAAACGGGGTACACCACAACGGCATCCTCGTTGCGCGAAGAGCTCACGCACCGCGCGCACCCAACGCTGATCGTCTTGCTTGCTGCTGCCGGATTCGTACTGCTTATTGCGTGCGCGAACGTGGCCAATCTGACGCTCTCCCGAATGGCGCGCCGCGAACGCGAATTAGCTGTTCGCACGGCCCTAGGCGCCGGACATAGCCGCCTCTTCCGTCAGCTTCTGACAGAGAGTCTGCTTCTTGCGCTGATCGGCGGCGGTGCGGGATTGCTCCTCGCGTACGACAGTTTGGGACTGCTCACCGCTTTTGCGGCTCGGCTAACGCCGCGCGCCCGCGAGATCCACCTGGATACCGCAGTTTTCCTGTTTGCGCTCGCAGCAGCAGTCGGAGTCAGTCTCATTTTCGGTACTCTGTCGGCAATGTCCGTTCGCGGGGGCCTTTCGTCCGGATTGAAGGAAGGAACGACCGGTGCCGGCAGCGGACGGCAGGCTTCGCTCGTCCGCAGCGTTCTGATCGTTGCGCAATTTGCCTTTTCGTTCATGCTGCTAACCGGCGCGGGACTGATGATGCGCAGCCTGTATCGCATGCTGGAAGTGAATCCAGGCTTTGTGCCGCAGCACGTAGTGGTGATGAATATGCACTTCAACTGGTCGAAATATGCCACCAGCGAGGATTTCGCACTTGCAAGCCGCAAAATCCTCGATCGTGTGAGAAGCGAGCCAGGGGTGCTTTCGGCGGCAACTTCCTCCAGCTATCCGCTCGAGCCGGAACTGATCACGTTTGGACCGAACACCGGCGACTTTCAAATCCAGGGTCGGCCTCTTCGCTCAGGCGAGACGCCACCTGTTGCCAATGTAAATTCGGTTTCCCCCGACTTTTTCCGTTCGCTGGGTATCCCACTCATTGAGGGACGGGAATTCCTGGCGACCGATGATGCGAAGGCGTTGCAAGTCTGCGTCATCAATGATGCAGCTCGCCGCGGGTTCTGGCCACATGAGGATCCGATTGGCAAGCAGGTGTCCTTCGATAACGCAAAAACGTGGAACAAAATCGTCGGCGTTGTCGGCGACGTGCGCGAATTCGGGCTCGATAAGGCCGCCTCGGCGGACTTTTACGGGCCCATGGACCAATCTCCGAACCCCTCCGCGTTGATCGTTCGCACGAGCGCCGATCCGGCGGCAATGGGTGAACGCATACGCCGCGCCGTTCTTGACGTGGACTCGCAGAATGCGATCACGGGGATTCGGACGCTGCAGCAGGCGCGCGATCAGTCCTTAGCAGCCCCTCGCGTCACAGCGAGTTTGCTTGGCCTATTTGCGGCTCTCGCCCTGCTGATAGCCGCTGCGGGAATCGGTGGGATTATGGCGCTAAGCGTCAGCCAGCGTGTCCGCGAGATTGGCATCCGCATGGCGCTCGGCGCACACCCGTCGCGAATCGTTGGTATGCTCGTAGGACAGGGACTCGGTCTAGCAGTGTTGGGCACTGGAATCGGAATCGTGGGCGGCCTGGCGATCACGCGACTGCTGAAATCGTTGCTCTTCGAAGTCACTCCAACCGATCCCGCTACATTCGCCGGTGTGGCGATCGTACTACTCGGCAGCGCACTGCTAGCCACGTTGATTCCTGCTCGACGCGCCGCTTCCGTTGATCCCAACATTGCTTTGCGTTCCGAATAATGGAGGCCACCGCATGCGGGCACTTTCATGCTTTGTGATCGGTTCGGCTCTGCTGCTTGTAACGTTGTGCGCTGGCGATAGCCTCAACGCGCGGCGTCCGGCGGCGCCTTCTCAGGCAAATTCAGTGGACGTCGGCCCGCGCTACGATTCCCATGGCGCGTTAATTCGGCCGCGGAATTTCGAGACGTGGATCTTTGTAGGCAGCTCGATTGGCCTGACCTACGAACCAGGCATTCGCACCCATAGTCCAGGAGAGTTTCACGACGTCTATCTTCGCCCCACGTCCTACCGCGAGTACGCCCGCACCGGAAGATTTCCCGAGAAGACGATGCTCGTTCTCGCGCTCTACCCACCCGAAGAGAAAGTCTCGCCTGCAAAGGGCGGCTATTTCGAGGGCGATCTAGAAGGCATGGCAGTGGCGGTGAAGGACCACGAGCGTTTCCGAGAGGGATGGGCTTACTTCAATTTCGGTGATGGTAGCCGTCTAACAGACGCCGCGACGGCTAATCCCAGACCGTTGTGCTACTCGTGCCATAAGCAGCACGCAGCCGACGACAACGTTTTCGTCCAGTTTTATCCTGTTTTGCGCGCGATCGCGGACGCTCACAGTCACACGTCACGATAGTAGATCTGACGCACTGGTCGCCGCGCCGAGCGTTCACCATTGAACGCCCGGATATAGACTCGGGATGCGGAAAGCCCGATAGGCCCAATCGTTCTGAATGTTCATTTGCCAGACGAGCTGCGGCTGTAAGAGTGGAATCACTTCGTAAACGACCGCCAAGTCGGGATCCTGCGAGACATCGCACATGTCGAATTCCAAGTCGCCGTTCGCAAGCTGCTCAGCATTTCCGCCAAACACTGAATATCCGATCGGATCATCGTTGAACTGAATCGTGGCCGTTTTAGCGACTTCATCGATCTGCATCAGCATCGCTGTGCTATACGTGCATGGCGGCGCACCAGTAGCGCCGCACGTTACACCTTGAGGAAACTGCCTGTCGTTACCGTTGTCGAATATGGCCAGCGTGAAATTGCCCGCTGTGCTCGGACCGCTGAAGTGCGGCCCATGCTGGGCATAAAACCAATCGGTCGGATCTGTGCCGCCCTGTAGCTTGAAATCCCCGTCCTTGCCCAGCCGCCATAAGACGTTTCCTGATCCACGGCCGTCTTCATAATCAATTTTCAGAATCCAATTTTGGTGACGCATCGAAAGCAGCAGGTTTCCGTCGTCCGATGAATAAATCACCGCATTCGAGTGCGTCCAATCGGGGAAATTCATCGGATGCCGATTCACGTCCAGATGATCGAACGAATTCCACACCCAGACGGGTTCCCAGTTCTCGTCTAAATCGATCAGCACGTCGCCCAACACGTTCAGTTGACCGGGATATCCGGGAAGGCTGTCGAATAGTTTCAAGGTGTTCGCCAGCACAATCACGTGCCCGCTTGGCAGGGGAAGTATGTCGTGATGCATCGTGTACACGTTGAGATTGAATCCGTTCTTCGCCAGCCGGTAATTTAAGTCGTCGATCGAAAACTCGTGAACCGTCAGTCCTTCCAGGTTTACCTCGCGAATGTCGTTGATCGCGGCTTTTGCAAAAAGCCCGTTCGTGCCCACCTGTGGCGATAGGTCAATCAGAAAATTACCATCGGCAAGCTGTTTGACGGGCTCGGGAAGATCTACTCCAGAATTGCCGTACTGGTATGTCCATACCACATTGCCCGCCAGGTCGGTCACAATTACCTGCCGTTCGGTCGGATTCACCAGATCGAGCAGTTCCAGCCCCGGCTGCGGTGCCATCCCTGCCACGGTCGTCGTGGAGATTTGCGGCAAGAGAGCCGCGTTGATGCTGCCGGTCTTGAATGTGTGATCCGCATCGGTCACCTGCATTCCGTTCGCCAACTGCGTCACCGCCTGCATGTGGTAGGTTGTGTTTTGCAGCATTCCTGCAACGTAAATGTTCACGGCCCCTCCGCTAGCAGGCGCGGGTTGCGTCCAGGTGGTCAGCCCGTACGCTGTTGTTTGCCCGAACGCGATGTGCACGGATGCTCCCGCGGGCTCTGATATCGAGTACAGAGCGACCTGTGGATTCCGCGTCGGGCTGACACGGCCCATCGAAACTCCCGTTCCTTTGGAACTCACGCCGCAACCGCCCAGAAGCACGATCAAAGTCGACAACCCGCCGTACAGCAGGATCGCTTTTCTCATTTTTTCCTTCTTAGTTGAAACGACTGACGCTGAGGATTGAGTGAAGGGCTGGAGGTTACGTGGGCGGCTGGTTCCGACGTCTATCTACAACTGAAACCATGGCAACGGATGACAATTCTTCTACTTCTGACTTCTACTTCCCCGTTTAGCTCGGCATCGGCGAGCCCAACATATACGGACCAGCCTGCTCCGGAAGAACCCGCAAGGTACGGCGGCGCTCGAGAAAATGTCGCTGCGCGCGCCGACCCCAAGAGTTGACGAACCAGTAGTTCAATGCGCCGGCCGCGCCCGCGCTGATTATTGGAATAATTCGGCTGCCAAGAGTCTCCGCCACTTCAGCACCTGCCCTCAGTGCGACAGCATCCACAATGCGCGGCACTACTTTCTCTATTGCCTGTTTTTCGACGAAGTCGCGTCCCACGTCGAGACCCGCCGCTGTCGCCGCAGCCAGCCACAAATCGAAAAGTTCTTCGTCGGTCGAATAGTTGAAGCCATAAGTTAGGCTCAGCTTTTGCAGCATGCGGATGGTGACCGCCGCTAGAATCCCGAAGTCCGGCAGCGCGGCAACAACACCGCCAAGTCCCAGACCGACGCCTTCAAGCGCCGCGAGCCGCGCGGATGTCCGGATCACCCGATCTGCGTGCGGGGTCAGTCTGTCATCGCTCACGTACTGCAGGTCTGTCCACGATTGAACGGGAAGTCCCAGATAATTCTTCAACTTCTCGAAGTAGCTCTCCGGATCCAGTCGAATCCGCATATAGGCGCGCCGAAAACCCATGCGCGACGATGCTCGCAGTAACCCATAAACGCGCTCCGACAATTTCTCCTGGATGTTCATCGAATCGCCCCGATCACCTCTTTTTTGATTGTGCCTCAACGGGTCGACGGAGGAAACATGATTTTGGCATGCGGGCGTCGGGACCCGCTCGCACCGATGGCCGTATCGCCGGACCACCGACTTAGAAGTCACGCGGGACAGAGTCGAGGGTGCCCACACGCTCCCATGGGGGAAACCATCGGGGAGTACCTGCTGGTACTGCCGTCCTATGGCCTGTCTCCGCTCATTTCCCTAATCTACGGTTACTACGCAAACTGTGATAAGACGATGACAATTTCAGTACACGGTCACGAGGTTCGCGCAAAACGAGATCGCACGAACGGTAAAGATGCTCGCCGCCGCAAGCGCATCAAGTTCTCCCTACCGGTTCACGTCCGCCCTTTCAATTCCAGGTTGCTCGACGTCGAGGATGTCGGAGAGGTGCTGAATTTCACTCAGGATGGCCTCTATTTTGTGAGTTGCATGCCCCATTACCAGACGGGCATGCGCCTCATTGTTACTTTCCCATTTGGGAAAGGGGCAGCCCAGCGAAGATTTCTTGGGACGGTCGTGAGGCTGGAAGAGCGTTCGTACGGCAATTCGGGCATCGCAGTCAGGTTCTTGTTATAGCTCTCGAGCGCGCCTGCATGTGGACTACGCGCATTTGAAGCACTTAGGGCGACATCCGCGTTCGAGAGTTTATTTTTGGGCAATCGAGACGGGATTCAGATTGTATCCGGCTGTCTGCAGGCAAACAATAAAATGCAGTACGAATCGCGGGCTCACAGGTTAACTTTGCGCCCGGAACAAGGACAAATCGATATGTACCATGGCTCGAACAAAGGGCAAAGCCGTGCCGCGGGCGCGACCGTAGAAGAGACGGACCGGCGCACCGGGGATCGCCATCTCTTCACAGCTTCAGCGGAGGTTGTTGAACTCACCTCAGGAGCACGCTTCGCGACCCGCACAACCGATTTGGGACCAGGTGGCTGCTTCATCGACACCACTAATCCCTTTCCGGTCGGCGCCAAGGTGCGCATCTCGATCCACAAAGGCAAGAATCAATTCAACACCACGGGAACTGTTGTGTACTCACAACAGGGTCTCGGAATGGGCATTTCGTTTACCGGTCTGGATCAGGCTCAGCAACATGCCATCGAGGCGTGGATCCGCGGCTCCGATGAAGAAGAGCCCGGTTACGCGACGACTTCTCAGTTCGATACCAAGAAAAGCGTGACGGATCAGGGAGTTTCGCCGCGCGTCGCAATGATGCGTCTCGTACGCGCGCTAGTTACAAAGGGAATTCTGACGGAGGCTGAGGCGGCATCCGTTCTCGTCGACTCAGTCATTTGACGACCTTCTTTTCTTCAAACGGCATCCATTACCGCTGCCGTTCAGACCAGGCGAAGGGCTCTAGGTCGCGATGAAACGCAAACGTCTCGGCGAAGTTCTGCGAGAGCGCGGTCATATTTCTCACGCGGAACTTTCAAAAGCGATCGAGGAACAACAGGGCAAGCTCGTCCATCTTGGCGACCTGATGCTCGAGCGCGGGCTCGTCTCCAAGCAAGACCTGGCAAGCGCCCTGGCTGAAGTTACGCACGTTCCTTACGTCGACTGCGATAAGCTCGAAATCGATCCCGAAATCCTGAAACTCATTCCCCATACCATGGCCCAGCGGTGTTGTGCCCTGCCGATACATGCGGAAGGCACAAAACTCGTTGTCACGATGGCAGAGCCGCAGAACTTGCACTTCGTAGACGAGCTCCGATTTTCCACAGGGATGGATGTCGTCACCCGTCTTTCATTTCGCAAGGAAATCGAAACTGCCATCGCGAAATGGTATCGCAGCGTAGAAGATCCGCAATCCGCGGATGGCATTCACGCCGACGACGATTCACCCGATATGGAATTCGTCTCGACCAGTTCACTCCAGCGAAACATCGAAGCGATGCAGGAAATGCAAGCGGAGCTGCTGCACAAGAGTACTCCTGCCGTTCGCTTGGTCGCCTCCGCTATCGCTGCCGCTTCGGCCAAGGGAGCGAGCGATATTCATATCGAGCCGCAATCGAGTGAGATGGTCGTCCGCCTGCGCATTGACGGAATGCTGCGTGAGTTTCAGCGCATTCCGCGCAATCTGCAGAATTCCGTGATCTCCCGCATCAAGATCCTTGCTGATATGGACATCGCAGAACGTCGCGCGCCTCAGGACGGACGGTTTCTCGTTCGCATCGCGGGCCGTAAGGTCGACCTTCGCGTCTCCACGTTGCCCACGCAGAATGGCGAGAAAGTCGTCATGCGGCTCCTCGAGTCCGACGCGCCGTCGCAGGATCTCTCGAATTTGGGCATCCCGCGCGAAATCGCCGAGCCTCTCAAGGAGTTCCTCCGCCACCCGCAAGGAATGATTTTAGTCACCGGCCCCACTGGTTCTGGAAAAAGCACCACGCTCTATTCCTCATTGAACGTGGTCCGCCGGCCCACGGTTAACGTCATCACTGTCGAGGACCCAGTTGAATACGTCGTTCCAGGGCTCAACCAGGTGCAAGTCAATGCAAAGGTCGGCCTGACCTTCGCTGCGTGTTTGCGCTCCATTTTGCGTCAGGATCCTAATGTCATAATGGTGGGCGAAATCCGCGATAAAGAAACCGCGGAGATCGCCACCAAGGCGGCGCAAACCGGCCATTTGCTCCTCTCCACGTTGCACACAAATGACGCCGTATCGGCCATCACCCGCTTGCTCGATCTCGGGGTTCCGGGATTCCAGATTGCGAGTTCTGTTACGGCAATTATCGCGCAGCGCTTGGTTCGCCGCCTTTGCTCCTGCCGCGAAGAAGCACCCGCATCGCCCGAATACATCGCACGCTTGCGCGAACTTGGGATCCAAGCGTCCCCCGTAAAGCAGTACTTCGCAACCGGTTGCGAAAAATGCGATATGACCGGCTACAAGGGCCGCGTCGGCGTCTACGAAATGCTGATCCTCAATGAAACAATCCGCTCGATCATTCGGTCCGGCAGCCGTAGTGACGAAATCCATGCGATCGCCCATCACGACGGGATGCGCCGTATGCAGGAATATGCCATCGACTGTGTCAACCAGGGCGCAACCACTCTCGAGGAAGTGCTGCGCGTTGTTCCCTTCGAGCACATCTTTTCTCTTCGTTGTCGGTCTTGCCACAAAGAGCTTTCTGCCGCATTTCAGTTCTGCCCAAACTGCGGGCGGGGCCAGAGCGACCTACAAAACGCAGAAGGCCGCCCGTTGATCGGCCAAGGAGCCACGTCGAGTGAGTACGAGCAATAACAATCCCATCAAGACGTCCAATTCTCCTCGCAACTCTGCTCGCCTTGCCACATTGAGAGAACTGTCGGTCACCTATGAAGGTCACAGCGAGGATGTCGCGCTAAGGCCTCCGGACATCAGCACGCGCGGTATGTTCATCAACACGAGGCGTAATTTTCCAGAAGGGGCGGTCTTGAACGTCCAATTCCGTCTTGGCCAGTCGGGAGCCCATGTCAGCACGCGCGCCGAGGTCCGGTACTGCCTTTCCGGGGTGGGAGTCGGGATCGAGTTTATCGACATCTCGACTGAAGCGATGCGTGCAATCGAACGTGAAGTCGAGCTACAACAAACACCGTAGGTAACACCTTAGGAATCTATTTCTCGGTTTGGGAAAATTTTACAAAATTGGAATACACACTACACTTCGGCTTTTCCAGGTAAACCCTTTAGATACAATACAGGACTCTCTCTAGGTGCGGGTGGCAACCTCTTTGCATTCAATGGGACAGGGGGTTGCATGGGAGAGCGTCGCACGTCGCGGCGGTACGGAGTGTCCCTGCCACTGCAGGTTTTCGTTTCTCAGGGTCCTTCCGAAACATACAGTGCCCAGGTGCGTGATATCTCGCGCTCGGGTATCTATTTCCAGTCTCGCGTCCCGATTGATCCCGGCTCCCGTCTGGAACTCGCCTTTGCGCTGCCTACCGAAGCTGCCTCAGTTCTGGTTCGTGCCAGCGCCAAAGCCCTTCGGGCTTGTCGCATTGAGGGCGGTTCGTCTCCGCTTTATGGCATCGCAGTCACAATCGATCGCATCGATTTCGTAAGTCCCGTCGTTAGCAACGCTGCCTAATCACTCAACGAATCGCTTTCGGTCCGCAACTCGAATCCGTGCTTAGGATTTTGCCCCTCGCTCTTCGCTTCTCTACCCATCGACGAAATGCTTAGCTTTACGGACCTCATCGTCTCCGCTGCTTGCTGGACCAGTTCTCTTTTCGCGGAATGAGTGTCCCGGTTTCCGGGTTTGATGATTCAAACCCTGACATGTTACGTTCGTTCTTAGTGTCATCCAGCGAAGCGCGCATTGGACGGGTTTCAGGGTTTGATGATTCAAACCCTGACATGAAATCAGGCCTGCTCTCAACTGAGCTGGCGCTCCTCCAACATCTCTGCGGCAACGGCGTTGGGTCTACTTCGTCCCTCAGCGTCCGCGCACTAGCCAGTCATTCTTGGGCCGTGCCCGAACATCAAATCGTCTTCGATGCTCTTTTTCGCCTCGCGAACATCCCTCCAGCCGCTCTGCGGCATCAACTTCCCGCTGAGGCGACGCGCATGGGCTTCCCCGACGTCGCTTGGGAAAAATATTTCAAGCCTGCGAGCGAATGCGATTCCTCTCGAATAATGACCGAACTGATCGCCACGCTAACCGCTCGCCCCAAGTAAGCGCGCCGGCGGCCAGCCTTCGCTGGTGGTTTTCGATCGCCGATGTCACTCTGCTCCCGGTTTACATCCTGTGGTTCATCTGGCGACTGCAGTTTTCAGCCCGCTGGGCGTGGATTTTCTTCGTCCTATGGATCGTCACTAGTTTCGCCGTTCACCGCGACACGCCGAAGACGCTCGGCTGGCGAGCTGACAATCTGATTGTCGCATCCAAGCAAGCAGTCATTTTCTTCGGAGTGATGGCGGCTGGCCTCGTCGCCATCGGGCTTGCGCTCTCCGCGCCGACGCATCTGCTGCTTCACCTTTTCTCATGGCACCGGTTCGGAGGATATCTTGCTTTCTGCCTGCTGCAGCAAGTGGCGCTCGATTCGCTCGTCCACAATCACATGCTGTCGCTCGTTCGCAACGAGTACGTGGCTGCCGGTCTTACCGGAATCATTTTCGCCGCCTGCCACTGGCCGAATCCTGTCCTCGTTCCGCTGACGCTGATCGGCGGCGCGGTCATGGCCTGGATGTTCGGACGCGTCCGCAACGTCATCCCGCTCGCGATCGGTCAAGCGATCCTCGGATCACTGGTCTTCTGGGCCTTTCCGATCGCGTGGCAACACCATCTTCGCGTCGGCCCAGGCTACTACGCTCCATTGAGATAGAACCTTACTGAGGCAACGTACGATCTGCCGATACTAAGGATGTGAGGTAATTTCCGCACGAATCATCTTGTCCAGCCGGGGAAACTCGCGGTCCAGGTACGCGTTGCCTTGCTCGAAGAGTTTGCCCTGGCGACCTCCGCGCATGCCTCCGCCGGAGTGCTCTGCGTAGCCGGAATAGAGGCGGTCGACTACGTCCATTCCTTCGACCACTTTTCCGAAAGGCGCGAATCCCATTTTGTCGAGCCGCGACTGATCGCCGGTATTGATGTAAATCTGCGTGGTTCGTGTGTTCGGCCCCGTCATGGCAAAGGCGAACGTGCGGGGCACGTTCGATGCGCGCACGGGATCGTCGGGAAAGCTGGCGTGCTGCCAGACCTGCGCGATTTTCGGATCGCCAGCGATGCCGAACTGGACGAACCTGCCCGCGATCACGCGGTAGAACCGTGAATCGTTGTAGAAGCCGGCCTGGACCAAGTGATAAAACCGGTCCGCGCCAAGAGGCGCTTGTGAACGCGTTACCTCCAGGACAAAAGCGCCCGCGGTTGTTTCACACTTCACGCGATAGACGCTCGGCGCCGGCCGTTTCCAGAAAGCATCTTGAGGATACCGCAGTACACGTTCGCGCTGACTCGGTGTGAGAACGTGTTGAACCGCGGTGCGCGATGCGTCCGCTTTGTTACGAGCCGTGCCCGGCTTTCCAGACCCGAACGATCGCGCGGGGAACGACAGCGCCGGCAACAACGCCGCGCCGATTACGACCAGCGCAATTCTCGTTTTCACCACGTTCCATCTGGTGATGTCCAAACTGATTCTCCTCTCGACTACCATCGGCCGAAACGCGCGTCGATTTTTTCCTAGACCACTATTCATTCAACAAACGGGCAATAGGAATTCCGATGAGCTTCGCCGCCGGGACGACACTGCTCGCCCAACTGACTGAACACAGAAGAATGAACGCGACCCCTGCCGAAATGTAGTCGGTCCCACCCAATCCGTACAGCATGTGTGCGTAAACATGCGCCAGCGCGAGTGACAACAGCAGACCAAGGCATCCGCCCAGTCCCACGGCGGCCATTTCATTTCGCATTGCCAGCGCCAGAACGTTCTGCCGTTGCGCACCAAGAGCCATGCGAATCCCCATTTCGCGCCGCCGTTGCACAACCGAATCCGACACCAAGCCGTACGCGCCGACGCAAGCCAGCAGTCCGGCAAAAGCACCGAACATGGCAAAAAGTAGCATTGAAAATCGCGGTCCCATTCGAGCAGAGCCGATCAATCCCGCCAGAGACTGGATTTTCGAAACTGCGAGGGTCTCGTCCAGGGCGTCAACGTCCTTCGTGAGCACGGGAGCAATTGACATAGGATCGGTCTTGGTACGTATCGCAAGGTAGCGAACCGGAATACCGGTCTGGAGAAACGACAAGAAAATGTCGCCTTGCCTAACACCCATTCTTCTGTATTGCGCGTCCGCCACAACGCCGACGATCGTACGCCAGTCCTGATCCGCCGGCGTGGCGGCTCGCGCAAGCCCAATTTGCTTTCCGATAGCCTGTTGCACGCTGCCGAATTCCCGGCGTGCGAGCGCTGCGCTGACGATCATCACATTCGGGTGCGATTTGTCATCCTCCATTGTGAAATCGCGCCCTGCCAGGAATGCTGTGCCCACAGCGGAACAATAGCCTGGAGTGATCACTTCGAGATTCGCAGTCGGATTCCGGAGCGCATCCTCTTCGCTCTCTCCTGTAGCTCGATATTGCCGATCCCAGCCGATCGTGCCTTCAAATGGTCGCAGCAAAATCGCGCCGGCTGCTTCGACGTTGCTGTTCGAGCGAAGCCGATCGAGTAGTTGCGTGAAAAACTCATTCGCCTGATCGCGATCCATTTTCGGCGTTCGTATCTGCGCGGTGAGCACATTTCCAGGCGCGAATCCAAGCGGCACATGCTGCAGATCGTAAAAGTTGTGAATGATCATCCCCGCACTCGCCAGCAGCACCATCGTGACGGCAGCCTCCCCGCCTAGCAACGCCCTGCGGAGGAATGCGCCACGGCGGCTTCCGGCGGTTCGGGCGCCGCTTTCCGCAAGCCTGTGCCACAGATTCCGATTCATGGTGATCAGAGCAGGCACGCATCCGAGGGCAATCGCAATGGCGATCGAAACGCCACACGCGAACAGCAAAGACAACGAATTGACGTGCACCGACGCAAATCGCGGGATTCCCCGTGGAACAACTGCCCGTGCCAGAGCAAGAAGGCACTCAGCCACGAAACAGCCGGCAATGGCGGCCGTCACCGACAAAACCATCGCCTCCGCAACAAACTGGCGCAGCAAACGCCAGCGCGTCGCTCCCAGTGAGGCGCGCACCGCGATCTCGCGCTCGCGCAGGAGCGCGCCAGCGACAAGGAGGCTAATGATGTTGAAGCAAGCGACGGCGAGAAGCAGAAGCGATGCGGCCCAAAGGAGGAGGATCGCGGGCTTGCTGTTTCCGAATACATAGTCCGGTAACGCGGTGACAACGGGAAACTCCCCCGGATCTGCATATTCGGGATACTGCGCGTCGACGCGTTTTATTACGGCCGCTAGTTCGCTGGCCGCACTTTGCAACGATTGGCCTGGATTCAATCGCCCGATCGCTTGCAGGAACGTGGCTCCGCGGCCCATCCAGCCAGAATTAATTCCGAGCGGCGTCCAAACCTGCGTGCCCGCCGGAAAATCGAATTTCGCCGGCATTACGCCGATGACTGTGTATCCCTGATCATTGAGCTGAATTGTCTTTCCGACGACGGCGCTATCGGCGTGGAACAGTTCTTCCCAGAGCGCGTGACTCAAGACGACGGTAGGTTGCGCCCCTATATGGTCGTCTGATGCGAGAAATGTGCGACCGATCGCGGCGTGCGCGCCCAAGACGTCGAAGAACCTGGCGGAAACCGGTATTCGCGCTAGCTCAATCGGCCCCGCCTTGCCGGGAAGATTTGCCTCGTACCCGTAGTTCGTCGTCGGCATCGCAGCCATAGCCGAAAATGTATTCGACTGCCTTTCCCAATCCTTGAACTCCGCATACGACAGTTCGCCGATGTGCGATGCATTTTCACGGTGAGCCTTCCAGAGCACTACGATCCGGTTCTGATCCCGGAACGCCAGCGGCTTGAGTAAGACGTCATACGTGACGCTGAACAGCGCCGTGCTCATGCCGATTCCCAACGAAAGCACCAAAACTGTGATCACAAAAAACTTCGGCCGCCGTGCAAGCAATCGAGCCGCTTGCCAGATTTCGGTGACCAAGCCAGATAATGCCTCTGCCATTTTCAGCCAATCCTCATGTTGGGGGAGCGGCACCGGGAACGACCGCTTCGTGTCGGCACACATCCTATATCGCTCGAATAAAAGTTGAACTCATTCTCTTCGCGTCTTGTAACCTCGGTGCCACCGTGCTGCAATAAGCTGACGCGTCCGCGCGCTTCATCCGGTGACGCACGCCTTACGAGCACTTCAAAACAGAAACGAAATCCGGCGCGGAACTAAGTCATGACCGAAGCCCAGTCATCGTTGCAACACTCAGCGCTGAGTCACGAATCGGCACGCCGGCATCAGGCCGCCAAGAGGTTGTGGTTGGGACGCTACGAACGCTGGCTGCTCGCGATTTTTCTGTTGAGCTTGCCTTTCGTCAATCCGTGGATACACGGCGACGGCGTTGGCTACTACGCTTACGCCCGCTCGATCCTAATCGAGCACCGCCTCGATTTCGCGCCTGACTGGAAACATGCCAATGAGAGTTTCATCCTAGGTCGGGAGGACGCGAACGGACAGATTCTCGCCGACCAATACACTTCCACTGGCCATCTTAGAAATCTGTGGTCCATCGGGCCTTCCATTCTCTGGCTGCCATTCCTCGCCATCACTCATGCAGGCGTCGTGATCGCGGACCATCTTGGCGCCCACGTCGCGGCCGACGGCTTTTCCGCTCCTTACCGTTACACGATGGCTTTGGCTAGCTGCTTCTACGGATTTCTGGGCTTGTGGTTATCTTTCCGGCTGGCGCGCAAATATGTCGATGAAAAATGGGCTTTTCTCGCAACGATTGGAATTTGGGGAGCGACCTCGCTCCCCATCTATATGTACTTCAATCCTTCGTGGTCGCACGCTCACTCCGCATTCGTTGTCGCCCTGTTTCTGTGGTACTGGCATCGCACGCGGCGGGAACGTCACGAAGGCGGGAGGTGGAACCCCGTTGAGAGCGGCGCGCAGAAGCGCCAGAAGGGCCGCTCGCTGCAGCAATGGATTTTGCTCGGCCTCATCTCCGGGCTAGTGGTCGACGTTTACTATCCAAACGGGGCTTTCCTGCTGATTCCGTTCATCGAAGCTGCGACGCAATACGCCGGCCGGTTGCGAAGCACCGGCGACCGCTTCGATGGAATCGCACGCGAATTCGGCAGGCACGTCACGTACGTCGTCGCATTCATGATTGCGCTCATGCCGACGCTGATCTCGCGCCGCATTATTTTTGGTTCTCCGCTCGAGACCGGCTATTACTCCGCGCACGCATGGCTGTGGACTTCTCCCGCCTTCTTGCGCGTGTTGTTCTCTTCCGACCATGGTTTGCTCGTTTGGACTCCAATTCTCGTGCTCGCCCTGGTCGGCCTTTTGCTCTTTGCGAGAATGGATCGTTCGTTCGCAATAAAACTGATCGCGTCGACAGTCGCGTTTTATTTGCTCATCGCGTTTTATCCTGATTGGGATGGGCTCGCTTCGTTTGGAAATCGGTTCTTTGTGTCATTGACACCAATATTCATCATTGGCCTGGCGGCCCTGTTCGACCGGCTGGGGGCGCAGCGCGAGGGCGCTACGGGGCGGGACGGCCGGGTTACCGGGGACAGGGGCGCGGGCTCGAATGAGCGCGGGACATCGGATGAAAGCGCGATTTCCACCGAGCGTGGAACCGCGAACGATAGCGGGGTGTCAACAGGCCGCAGAACACAGACCGGCGGCAGGGCCCGGAACTCTCGCCGGACTTTCGCCATCGCCGCTGCATCGACGGCGTTATTGATTTTGTGGAATTTCGGTATGATGTATCAGTGGGGTATGCACCTGATCCCCGTGCGCGGCCCGATCTCCTGGCGCGAGGCGGTGCACAATCAGTTCGCCGTGGTTCCCAGCCACGCAGCGCGCGATCTGGAGCGATATTTTCTAGGGCGCGGCAAACTCATGCAGCACATTGAAAACATAGACATTCGGCAGCTGAAAGCGCGGTCGCGTTGAAATCGCTGCGGACGACCGCTGATTCTGTACACGCATATTGAAATCGATGACTTCGGCGAGCCAAGTTACCGCTGACGCCAGACGCGCGGCGACAGCGCCAACAACGGGAGCAACGGCCTCCGGTTCGGACGGACGGCCTGTTGTGCTGATCGCGCCTCCGGCGGGCTGGTGGGCCGTTCCATTTCAGGAAGTTTGGGATTACCGCGAGCTTCTCTATTTCCTTGTCTGGCGCGACATCAAGGTCCGCTACAAGCAAACCGCGATTGGCGTGGCCTGGGCTGTCCTGCAGCCTTTGCTGACGATGGCGATTTTCTGGCTCTTTCTCGGCAAATTAGCGCATTTGCCATCGGACGGCCTCCCCTACCCGGTTTTCTACTTCGCGGGGCTGGTTCCATGGACATATTTTTCATATTCGCTCAACTACTCGACGAATACGGTTGTGAGCCACCAGAGTCTGCTCACAAAAGTCTATTTTCCGCGGCTCGTGCTCCCGATTTCGGCGGTGCTTTCAGGGCTGGTCGACTTCGCAATTGGTTTCGCGCTGCTCATGATCGTTATTTTCAGCTACCACATTGTGCCCGGAGTCTCGATGCTGTGGCTGCCTATACTGCTGCTGCTGGCTATTTGCACGGCGCTGGGAGTCGGCCTGTGGCTATCGGCGCTTAACGCCCTCTATCGCGACGTGCGCTACATCATGGCCTTTCTGGTCCAGTTCTGGATGTTCGCCTCACCGGTTATGTACCCGTCGAGCCTGGTCTCAAAGCATTACCCTGCTTGGGCTTGGGTATATGGCTTGAACCCAATGACCGGCGTAATCGACGGCTTTCGCTGGGCACTCACCGGCCAAGGACAGCCGCCCGGACTGCTTGTGCTGGTCAGCGCAACGGTGGTCGCCCTGGTGCTGGCGGGTGGCCTGATGTTCTTTCATCGAATGGAAGGCACGATGGCGGATATGGTCTAAGGACGATGGCAAGTGAGGCGAAGAAGAGGCGAACAAAAGTTGCGGCAATAAGAGCAAGAACCTTGCTCTTGAACCGGGGTTAGGCGGGGCTAAATAGGGCTTATTGGGGCCGTTCTTAGCCACAGAGACACAGAGGGCACAGAGGAAGACGAGGGACAAGGCAGAAGCCAGAACGCAGAAGTAGAGGAAACACGAAGAGCATGGCAGACACCGAAGCTAGAGGGTAGAGGGTAGAAGTTGGGAAGCAGATGAGCGTAATTACAGTCGAAAACATCGGCAAGCAGTACCGGGTGGGGGCGGAGGCTTCCGGCATGCTACGGGACCGCATTGCCGACGCGCTGCGCCATCCTGTGGCTGCGCTTCGCCCGAAGCCGCGCGAGACGTTCTGGGCGCTCCGGGACGTTTCCTTCGAGGTGCAGGAAGGCGAAGTCCTCGGCCTGATTGGACGGAACGGCGCGGGCAAGTCGACGCTGCTGAAGGTTCTTTCCCGCATTACCAAACCGACCGTCGGGCATGCGGAGATTCGCGGCCGCGTCGGCAGCCTGCTGGAAGTGGGCACGGGGTTCCATCCCGAGCTGAGCGGGCGGGAAAACTGCTTTCTCAACGGCGCCATCCTGGGCATGGGTCGGCGGGAGATCGCGCGCAAGTTCGACGAGATCGTCGCCTTTGCCGAAGTCGAAAAATTTATCGATACGCCCGTGAAGTACTACTCGTCGGGCATGTATATCCGGCTGGCCTTCGCCGTCGCCGCACACCTGGAGACGGAAATTCTGTTTGTTGACGAAGTGCTCTCCGTCGGCGACATCTCGTTTCAGAAAAAGTGCCTCGGAAAGATGGGCGATGTCGCTGCTCAGGGCCGCACGATCATTTTCATCAGCCATCAAATGAACCAGATTCGACGGCTCTGTCACCGCGTCATCTGGGTTGATGCTGGCGCCGTGCGAGACCGGGGTGCACCAGCAGCCGTCGTGGGGGCGTATGAAGCGGAGTCCCAGAACCGAGGTGTGCCAGCCGGGGCTCGGCCGGGTTCAGGTCGGGCCGAGTTCTTGCGATGGGAATTGGTGGACGCGACCGATGGGCAGCTTAATGTGCTTGACTGGGACGGCCAAGTTCGCCTGAGGTTCGTCGCAAGGGTAAACGAGCCCCTTAAGAATATCCATCACGGTATCGCGCTGTACAATGACGCGAGCCAAGTGGTTTGGGGGAACGCCATCGAGGACCTGAGCTTTGAGCCTGGCGTTCACGAGCTGATCTGTACGCTCCCCTCATTGCCCCTAAGGCCGGGTGTTTATATGTGGCGAGTAAGCTTCTACCATCGGGGTGAGCCCGTCGACGACTGGGATTGCGTTCCGCCGATGCTTGTCTCGACGGAACCTTGCACGCACAAGAAAGATGAGTTCGCGGGATTGTTGAATATCCCTTCAGAGTTCACGTTCAAGCGTACGCCAGATGGAGCCCACGTCTGACATGAACAGTGTCGCGCCGGTGACAGGCCAGCGGAAGTGGACGCACGCGTTGCCATCTCCTATCCGCGACTTGTTCCGGCCTTTGCTCCATGCCTGGCAGCACTTTTACGACATAAGCCGGGGCAAGTGGCGAATCTATCAGTCGCGGCGTAGAGAGGAGAAGGTCGATGCAACTCAGCATCGAGCGATCCTCGCGCACGCTACGCCAATCGTCCAGGACGTTGGCGGGGTTCGATTCGTGCTTTATCCATTCGATGAACCAAATTTGCTGGAACTCGCGCGGCATCCGGCCGACGTAGCGGAATTCGGGGCGATTCCGCGGCTGGTGCGCGCCGGAGATGTGGCATTTGATGTCGGAGCAAATATTGGTTTTTATAGCGTGCTGCTAAGCCGCCTGTGCGGGTTGTCAGGGCGTGTCTGGGCGTTCGAGCCGGTTCCGGACACCTACTGGAGGCTTCGCGAAACCTTGGCTCTTAACCGCTGCGATAACGTCTCCCCTGTGCAGGCCGCGGTCTGTGACAGACAGGGGGACGTACGGATGAACCTATTTGACCCGCAGCATGCCGAATGGAACAGCATGGGCGTTCCGGTTATGGATGGTCGCGGCGCGACAAAAGCCTCTCCTAGCCGATCAATCACCGTTCCCGCTTGCACTCTGGATGAATTCTGCGACTCCGAAAAGATCGAGCGGATCAATTTCCTCAAAGTTGATGTCGAAGGGTTTGAGATGTCTGTCTTCGCTGGTGCAAAACGCCTGTTGCAGGAGCACCGCGTGGATTACATATGTTTTGAGATTTCGCGGAATCCTCTCAAGGCTGCTGGATTCGAGGCGCGGAACGTTTTCGAAACTCTCGAGACGTATGGCTATTTTTCCTATGCCTTAGAAAAGACCACTGGGAGATTCAGCGGACCTCTTCACGACACCTCTGAGGACTGGACAAATTTTTTTGCGTCTGTGACTAATCTGACGCGACATTAACGTATGTCGCGCTGCGAGACGGAGACGCGATAGTGGGCCCGACCAAGATACTGCCCCGGTGGTCCAGGCGCTTGGCGCGTCGTTATCTACTGGACAGAGGGTTCAGACGCGTTTTCGAGCGGTCCAGGATCAGTAAGGTCTGGATTGATGTGGGCGCACATCTTGGAGAAACCACGCTGAGCTCAGCAATGAACGACGATACGCTGCTCGTATTTGCGTTCGAACCAAACTGGGAGCTCGCTCGGCAAATTATGGCGCGAGCTGCCAATTTCGTGGTGCTGCCGATGGCCGTGTCTGACGTCGACGGCCTTTCAGAATTGCTCGTCAATGCGTGCGACGGGTCCAGTTCCCTACAGAGGATGCGGGAACCTGGTCTCACGCATTGGAAAGAACTGGATTTGACAGTGAGGAAAAAAGTCACTGTTCAAACTGTTCGCCTCGACACGTTCATGACGCTGGCGGACGTCAGCGGTGTCGATTATCTGAAGATCGATGCAGAGGGGTTGGATCTGAGGGTGGTGCAGTCCGCCGGCAAGCGCCTGAGGGACATTAAGACGATAAAGCTGGAGGTTGATGTCGCCGCGGACCGTCTCTACGAGGATGCGCCGGGCCATGACGAAGTCGTGCAGTTCATGACGGAGAATGGTTTTAGGCTGACGTGCTCCGAGCTACAGAATGCGGACCGGCAGGAGAATCTGACGTTTGAGTCCGTAGGGATCGAGCAAAGGAACGCACCTCGATGACCGACCTGGTTGTCTCGGTACTGATTGACACGCACAACCACGAGAAGTACATCGAGCAGGCGATGGTGAGCGCGGTCGAGCAGGATTTTCCAGCGAGCGACTGCGAAATCGTCGTGGTAGACGACGGTTCGACGGATCGGACGCCCGACATCGTTCGCAAGTTTGCCCCACGCGTCCGTCTGCTACGCAAGAAGAACGGCGGGCAAGCGTCGGCCTTCAACGCAGCGGTGCCAGAACTCCGTGGTGAGCTTGTTGCGTTTCTCGATGGCGATGATTGGTGGGCGCGGGAAAAGCTCGCGGCGGTTGCCGCCGCGTTCGCGGAGCATCCGGAAGCGGCAGCGGTAGGGCATGGATACTATGAGGTTCAGGAAGATGCGGGAGCAGCAAAACTTCACGCGTTAGAGCGCTCCGAAAGTTCGGACCTGAGCAATTGCGAAGCTGCGCTTGGAGCCCTTCGGGCATGGGACTTCCTGCGGACGAGCGCTTTCACAGCCAGGAAAACCGTGCTGGAGACAATTCTGCCGGTACCGGAGGCTCTGGTTTTCTGCGCAGACGCTTTCATCGCACCAGCCTGCATGGTGACGGGCGTGCATGTGATCCAGCAGCCGCTGCTCTATTACCGCGTGCATGGGGAGAACCTTTGCACGTTCGAGGGTGCAGCGAACGAGGCGCGACTCCCCAGACGATGCGAAATGCATGAACTGCTGTTTGAGCTGCTGGAGCCGATGCTGATCAAAATGGGAGTGCGGCGGAATGTTGCGTGGAGGCTTCTGTACCCCTATTTTACGGACTTGATGAGATTCAAGCTCAAGACATTCGGCGGGAGCCGCTTGAACGCGTTTCGGACGGAAATGCGCGCGTTTGCGGCGGAGCATGCGAGCCCAAGCCGCCGATATCGGCTTTTCAAGCACACCGCCGTCGGGGCTGCGACGCTGTTGCTGCCTCCGCGCGCGTTTTATCGTGCCAAAGACTGGTATGCCAGCAAGAACCTGGGACGATTGAGAGAGCGCCTCGCGAAGAGCGCATAGTCCAGGAACACTTCCATGCCGACCGTCAGCGTTATCGTACCGAATTACAACCACGCACGATTCCTGCGACAGCGCATCGACAGCATCCTCGCGCAGACGTATCAGGATTTCGAGCTGATCCTGCTGGACGATTGCTCGACCGATGACAGCCGGGAAATTCTAGACGAGTATGCAAGGGAAGGACAGGCCGGTGCGCCTGTGCCACACGATATCCGCTTGGAGTTCAACGAGAAGAATTCGGGAAGCCCATTCAAACAGTGGAACAAAGGCGTGCGGATGGCACGCGGAAAATATGTGTGGATGGCGGAGTCTGACGACTACGCGGACCCGCGTTTCCTGGAACGGTTAGTCCCCGTACTTGAGAATGATACCAACGTGCAATTCGCCTACTGCCGTTCGCGACGTGTCGACCCTCGTGGTCACGTTGGGGAGTTTGTGGACAAAGCCAGCCTCATCCCTGGACTGGCCCCCTCCCGATGGACGACAGATTTCTGCTCGGACGGACGGGAGGAATGCACGCGGTGCATGGTGTTTGCTTGCGTCGTGCAAAATGCGAGCGCGGTCCTTTTCCGGAAATCAGCATACGAGGAGGCAGGAGGCGCGGACGAGAGCCTGAGGATTTGCGGCGACTGGAAACTGTGGTGCTCTCTGCTGCTGGCGGGGAAGATGGCGTATGTGGCGGAGCCGCTGAATTTTTTTCGTTTTCACGAAGGCGCAGCTCGCAACCAGTTCGGGCTGTGGCGCGCGGGAATTGTGGAGTGGCTGGCAGTGGTGCGCTGGATTCTGGACCGCGTGGAAGTTTCAGAAGCGACGTTAGGGCCCGTCCGCCGCTATCACGCGGATCACTGGACACGTGCAATCCTAAGAACCGGTGTTCCCTGGAGCGCGAAACGGGAGATACTGCGCCGGGCAAAGGCGATCGATCCCCACGCGATCCGCAGTGGGTTTCGCGCAGCTCTGCTTCTGTTTCCGACCCTGGCGGTCGAGTACGTGCAATGGCTCTGGTGCAAGCTGTGGTACGGCCTGCTTCGGCTGACGTACGGCCTGCGACATTCGCGCGGCCGGCCACGCGAGGGAATGGCCGACGTCGGGGGAAATTTGGAAGCGGGCGCGGGGCAAAGTAGCGAGATCGCATCGCGACCGCGAAGAAGCCAGTCCCGGTGACGGATCGCGCCCCGACCGAACCGGGCCAGGCTGCAATGCCCTACCGGTGGTGGTCCAAGTATTCCGAGGCCGCGGCTAATTCCTGGTCTGCCTGGACCAGAAGCTGTTTCGCTTTTTCCGCGTGCTCGCCGAGGCGATCCCTGTGCTGCTTCTGCGCCGCGTCAAGCTTCCCATAGGCCGCATCAATATGCTGTTGGGCCTCGACCAGCGCCGGGTACCTGGGATTAATCCTGACGGCGGGCGCCTGGGCAAGAACCACTCCGCCGCAAACCAATGCAGCCGCCAAAAGAGCACTGAAGAACCAGTTCTTCACTTTCATGCCTTCCTCCTTCTTGGGGCTGAGGTATCTCACCATTGCACACCGGGATAAAGACTGGGCATCCGATACCCCCTGTATGAGTTTGCGTTGGCAATGTGCATCTGCCAGACAATTTGCGGGGGGTTGGTTTTTGTCACCTCATAGAGGGCGGCAGTAGAGGCAGTCGGCGTAGTTTCATTGAACTGTATGTCACCATTCACGAGCAGGCGGGAGCTGCCTCCCCAGAACGAATAGATCGGGGAGAGATTGTCGACCCATTCGAGCGTGGCTGTTTTGCCGGTCTCGTCGATCTGAAAAATGGGGACTCGACTGTAGCAGGCGGGCTGGCCGGTGGTGCCGCAGAGGGCTCCGGCCGCGTCCATGACGCGAAGGAAGCCGTTGTCGAACATGGTCATCTGAAAGACGCCGCTGCTGTTGGTGGTGATGACGTTCGGATCGTGCTGCCCATACTGCCAGTCTTGAGGAGCGGTGCCCCCTTGCAGAGTAAAGTCGCCCTGATAGCCGAGCTTCCAGAGAATGTTTCCGGTGCCGGTGCCGTCGTGGTAGTCGACCTTCATAACCCAGGATTGATGGCGGCTTGAGACGATGAGATCGCCGTCATCGGGCGAATAAACGATCGCGTTCGTGTGGGTCCAATCCGGTAGGCCCTCCGGATGACGGTTGACGTCGAGATGATCGAATTCGTTCCAAGCCCAGACCGGGTTGTGGTTTTGATCGAGATCGATCAGGACGTCGCCGTCGACCGTTTGGGGAGTGGAATAGCCCGTCAAACCGGAAATCGTCTGCTGCTGCGCGGCGATGACTACGATGTGGCCGTTGGGGAGGATCGCACAATCGTGATGCGTCCCGATGACGGTAATGTTGCAACCGGCGCACGTGGCGCTGGCAAGCGCTTGATTGAGTTGCGCGGCAGTCATCGACCAGACAACGTTTCCTCCCAAATCGACCTCTTGAATCGTGGAGTCCAGTCCGTCCGGCTGGGAGCCGAACCCAATCAGGAAATCCCCGTCGGGAAGAAGCTTGGCCGGACCAGATCCGCCGATAACCGAGGAACCGGGGTCGTAGCCCCACAGAAGGTTTCCAGCAAGATCGGTTACGCCCACTCGGACTGGGGTAGTGTTAACGCCGGCCAACTCCAGCATTTCAACTCCGCTCTGTGGTGTCGTATCGGCCGTCGTAGAACCGGTGGCGCTAGGTATTGCCGCAGTAGCAAGCGTCCCGGTGGTGAAGGTCTGGTCGGCGTCGTTGACCGTAGCGCCGGCGGAAAATTGCATCATGGCGCGCATGTGGTAGGCGGTGTTGGCGCGCATGCCGGCAACGTAGATGCTGACAGGACCGCCGCCGGCCGGCGTCGATTGCGTCCAGGTGGTGAGGCCATAGGAGGTGTCGGGTCCGAACTGGATCGAGACTTTCGCATCCGACGGCGGGTTGATGGTGTACTGCGCTACCTGGGGATTGTTGGTGGTGGCAACAGTGCCGGGAGCAATGATGTTTACTGTAGCGGAGGCCGATTTCGTCGTGTCGCGCTTGCTGGTGGCCGTGATGGTGGCCGTTGCGTTCTGGGTGACTGCGGGAGCGGTGAAGTTGCCGTTCGCGTCGACGGTGCCGCCCGACGCACCGGCGACGGACCAAGTGACGCCGGAAGAGTCGCCCGTCACGTTAGCGGTAAGTTGAACTGTTTGCGCCGAACCGACAAATGCCGGCGAAGGCGAGACTGTGACGGTTAGCGGCGGCTGCGAGGACGACGAGCAGCCAGCCAGAAGAACGAGGACGAACAGACTGAAAAGAGCACAGGCATACCAGCCGGATTTTGGTGGCACGTTCGTTTGTTCTCCCAAGCGAGGATTTAAATCAGAACACCGAGGCTGGGACCGAGTGAAATCATAGCAGAGGAAGCGCGAATATTCTGTAAAATCTGGGGAGCGCCCCGGCCCGGCTATGTGCCCGGCTTCGATGGCCTCGAGAGGTCGAGACGGAATGGAATGACCAGTGCGGCGCAATAGTGTGCTGGAAGTTGCGCGTCAGAGGTCCAACAATGGATATGAATTGCTAGACGTTACGGACCTGAATCGAAGCCCGAAGTACGGCGTGTTATGGCTGATGGAGTTGGTGTTCTTACGAAACGACAGCCGCCTGCTGGACGCCGGTCCGACGTACGAGTGATCAGTGATCATGAGAATGCCTCGAGTTTCGGTCGTAATCGATACCTACAACTATGGGCAATTCGTCGAGGAAGCTGTGGACAGCGCGCTGGCACAGGATTTCCCAAAGGACGAGATGGAAATCCTCGTGGTAGACGACGGTTCGACTGATGACACGGCCGAACGGATCGCGAAATATGGCGATTCAATTCGGTACCTGCGAAAACAAAACGGCGGCCAAGCTTCGGCAATTAACTTCGGGACGGCACATGCAAAAGGCGAACTGGTGGCCTTTCTCGATGGCGATGACGTTTGGGTGCGGGAAAAACTTCGGCGTGCAGTCGAAGAGTTCGACAAGAATCCGAACGTGGTGATGGTCTACAACCGATACTGTTTCTGGGATTCCCGAAGCGGGCGGGTATCGCAGCCGCCATTTGCCGATGTGGCTGGGGATGTCGTCCGGGATTGGCACAAGCTGCGCGAATATTGCGGAGCCCCGACCTCGTCGCTGACGTTCCGCCGGAATGCGCTGGAACGGCTGATGCCGATCCCTGAGTCGCTCGTCTTCATGGCGGATACACCGCTGATAGCGCTAGCTATTTTTCTTGGTCCAGTCGCCGTTATAACAGAGTGCCTGACGAAGAACCGAGTGCATGGAGAAAACCTGTGGTTTGCAGAAGGTCAACCGAGCAGGGAAGTTCTGCGCCGCCGAGTAAAAGCGCGGAAGGCAGCGATCAACGCAATACGCGATTGGTTGCGCGCAAATGGACCGAGGTCTTTGCGTCCACAGGCGCGTAGCTTCCTCCGCAGATGGAGACTGATACAGGACGAGGAAGCATTCCGCCTTGACCAGCCCGGCAGATTGCGTCAATTCTTACATCTTTGCCGCGACGCACGGATGGCTGGCCCAATCGTATCGAAGGGAAATCTCACTTTCCGATGGGCATACGCGTTTGCCGTCCTAATCGCGGGTGACCGCGCGCGGCACGTCCAGCGTATCCGCGTAAGAGTGAAGATCCTTAAGAGACGTTTTCAACAGCCATCGCGGCAGGTCGAGCCAACTCCGAAGGCGACGGAGAGATCATGACACGTCCACTCATATCCGTTCTGATCGACACGTACAACCATGAGAAGTACATCGAGCAGGCGGTCGTGAGCGCAATCGAGCAGGATTTCTCCGCCACGGATTACGAAATTGTTGTGGTCGACGACGGCTCGACAGACCGAACACCGGAAATCGTGCGGAAGTTTGCACCTCGAGTACGTTTGCTGACGAAGACGAACGGCGGACAGGCGTCAGCGTTCAATGCCGCGTTTCCCGAACTGTATGGCGGCATCGTCGCGTTCCTTGATGGTGACGATTGGTTCGCAGCCGGAAAACTCAGGGCAGTGATGGACGCGTTCGCACGAAACGGCGATGCTGTTGCGATTGGTCATGGCTACTATGAATTTCACGAGGATACGGGCGAGACGATACTTTGCGCACCGGAAAAGCCGCGTTTTTTCAGTCTGGCAACTCCAGAGCTGGCGCGTCAAGTGGCGTCGCTTTGGCAATTTCTGTGGATAGGGGCACTCACCGTGCGGCGAAATGTACTTGAGCACGTCGTCCCGGTTTCCGAAGCGCTTGTGTTTTGCGCGGACGCTCCAATAGCATGGGCGGCTATGGCGATGGGGACTCTTGTTATCGAGCAGCCACTTTCATATTACAGGCAGCACATGACGAACCTGCACGCGGTTCGCCCAGATAACCAAACACGAATGCAACAGCGCGCCGACATGAACGAACGGATGTTCGCAGCAATAGAACCGATGCTTGTGCGGCTCGGAGTTTCGCACGACGCGCTGGCTGCATCGTTCTATCCCGAGTGGGCACAGGTGAGCCGCTGGCGATTGAAGACGTTCGGAGGAAGCCGGCACGAAACAGTGCTGACAGAAACACGGGCATTCCGGTCTCAATACCGCAGTCCGACGTTCGGATATCAATTATTCAAGTACGTAACGGTGGGGACGGCCGCAAGGCTTCTCTCGCCGAAACAGTTCTACGCGTTGTGGGAATGGTATGGACGCCGGACTGTTGGCCACTTTCCCGAGCCGTTTCGCAATCGCGGTTAGAAACTCCCATGCCAGAAGTTAGCGTCGTCGTTCCAAATTACAATCATGCCGCCTTCTTGCGGCAGCGCCTCGATACGGTTCTCGCCCAGAGCTTTCAAGATTTCGAATTGATCCTGCTGGACGACGCGTCAACGGATGAGAGCCGGGAAATTCTCCGCGAGTATGCGCACGATTCACGTCGATCACCAGGGGTGGACGTGCAAATTGATTTCAACAAGGCGAATTCAGGAAGTCCGTTCAAACAATGGAACAGAGGCGTGCGAATGGCGCGCGGGAAATACGTCTGGATCGCGGAATCCGATGATTATGCCGCCCCGCATCTGCTGGAGCGGCTGGTAACAGTTCTCGCCGCAAACCCAGACATGTCATTTGCATATTGCCGTTCGTGGCGAGTTGACGAGCAAGGGAGAGTGGGCGGGTTTGCCGATTCTTGTCTGCCGGACCCCGACCGCTGGAGTGCCGACTTTTCCATGGACGGACGGGAGATGTGTCGGCTTTACTTCTCGCACGTTACGCCCGTCCGAAACGCGAGCTCGGTTGTCTTCCGGAAAGCGACGTATGAACGTGTCAGCGGAGCCGATGAATCCCTCCGCCTCGGTGGCGACTGGAAGCTTTGGGCAGCGACGGCGCTGGAAGGCAATGTTGGCTATATTTGTGAGCCGCTTAATTACCATCGATTTCATTCGGGAACTGCCCGCAGCCAAATAGAGGCGACTCGGCGGGACGCAGCGGAGATTTTGCGAATCTGCAACTGGATCCTTCGACAGATAACACTGTCGCCAGCCGAACTGGAACACGTGCGTGACCTCAAGGCAGGAATCTGGGTTCCCGCGCTTATGAGTCTAAGGATGCCGCTTTCCTCGAAACGTGATTTATTGCAAGAGATAAGAGCACTCGATCCACATCCCTGTCACCGCGCGATCCGGCCCGCATTGAAAACAGTACGGATGAACCTTCAGCGGCGCTGGCGCGACCTCCGAGCGAAGTTTTTGGCGGCTGGAACATCTGCATAGCGACTGCGAAGAAGCAGGCGGAACGTCCGCTTTTCCAGAACGCGACGCACGAGTGGCAGAAAGGGTAGGAGCAAGAGATTGACGAGGGAAACAGCCGTGTGCCCCGCGTGCGGCGAAACGACGAGCAGTGTGCTCTCGGAGGTTTTCCATCACGCATGGCTTTACGCATGTTCGAACTGCGACTTGCAGTTCTGGCATCCCGTAACGATGCCGGATGCCTCGTGGTACGAGATGACGTACCAAGGCCGAGACCAAACGACAATGTCTCTCGAGCCAGGCCACCGGTTCTTTCTGAAGGATCCAAAAGCGCCGAGGCGCGGTCGCTTAATCGACCTGGGCTGCGGCACGGGCAATTTCCTTGCAGCGGCGCGCGACGCTGGATTCGACGTGACCGGAATCGAATTCGACCACGCGGCAGTGCGCTTTGCGCAACAGCATTACGGATTGACGGAAGTCTTCGCGTTGCACCCCGAGCAATTCCGGAAAAGCCGGCCGCAGGAGTATTTCGACGTCGTCACGTTTTTTGAGGTTCTGGAACACCAAGACAAACCGCGGCAATTCCTGAATTTGGCAAAAGATCTTTTGGCGTCGCGCGGCTTCCTGGCCCTCAGTGTTCCGAACCGTTGCCGTTGGCAGAAGGGCGTCGAACCGCTCGACTACCCGCCAAATCATTTAACGAGGTGGAGTCCGAAGGCGCTACGAAACCTGCTGGAGAGTGAGGGCTTCGAAATTCTCTCGATGCGCCAGGAGCCACTTGGAAGCCGTCGTGCCGCTCAGGTGCTCAGTATGGCTGTGCCAACGGGCCTCGTCTCACGCGTTGCAGGTGAACGGCCTGCGACGCTCGCGGACCTGACAGAGATGAAGCCAGAAGAGGCACAAGCAACTATGAAGCGCCTGGCCGTTGGCACGAGGCATCGGATCGTCGGCCGGCTAGTGCAGTTCAAAGTTCTGGCGATGCTGCCCGTCGCATTAATACTTCTCCCCTATTTCCGACTGCGTGGGTACACGGGATTGTATCTCTACTGCCTCGCTCGAAAGAAAACCTGAACGCCACTCGCTCGCTGACGGTCACATTTGGAGTGTTCCGGACACAATTGCGTTGATCAGCGCTCGTGTTAAGCGTAGTTTATGTACAGAGTTCAGCGCAGTTAACTATGATCGAGTTCGAAGATTGCGGCGATGCACCGAAAAATGCTCCGGGCTCACCTGACTTGACCACGTCCTCGTCCGACAAAAATCGCTCTCCTGATGCGCGTCCTGCGCACCCCACGACGGAGTCGGCAGCGGCGTCGGGACGGGACCTGATCGGGCTGCTCACCCACGAGGACATTGACCGCGCACGCGACCGGTATCAAGTTGCACGCGCTCGGCGAACCGGACGATCGAAGGCGCTGGCGAGCTTGCGGCTGCTTTGGCTGCTGGTCGGCCCGGGAATTCTGGTGTTTCTCGGAGAGAATGATGCGCCCAGCATGCTGTCCTATTCGGCGGATGGCGCGCGTTATGGAGTCGGCTTCTTCCTTCCTTTTGTGGTGCTCACGTTCATCATGGGATTCGTAGTGCAGGAAATGACCGTGCGGCTCGGAGCGGTGACGCATCGCGGCCATGCGGAGTTGATTTTCGATCGCTTCGGAAGATTCTGGGGCCTGTTCGCAATGGGCGATCTGGTTCTGGGAAACTTCCTGACGCTCGTAACGGAGTTTATCGGCGTGCGCGCGGGCCTGGGATTCTTCGGAATCCGTCCTTCGATCGCTGTAGGCGGAGCGGTGGTGATCGTCCTAGCCGCGATCACGACGGGGCGATATTGGACGTGGGAACGAATTACGCTGAGCCTGGCGGTCTTCAATGCACTGTTCATTCCGGCCGCGATTCTCGCGCGCCCCGATTGGCACGCCGTGGGACACGCCATGCTGACGTGGTCTCCGCTGCCGCACGGGGCTCACTACGATATTTTGGTGCTGCTACTCGCGACGATTGGAGCGACCGTGACGCCGTGGATGCTGTTTTTTCAGCAGAGCGCGGTAGTGGACAAGGGAATGCAACCGCGCGACATCGGGGCGGGACGAATCGACACGGCGATCGGAGCCGCTCTGGCTGCTATCTTCGCGATCGCGACGATTCTTGCAACCGTTCCGCTGTTTCGACACGGAATCAACCCGGCGGCCTTCGAGGGAGCCGAATTCGCACAGGCGCTCGAGCCATGGATCGGACATGCGGGGGCGGCACTCTTCGCTCTGGGAATTTTCGAAGCAGGGATCGTGGCGGCGATCACGATCTCGACATCGTCGGCTTACGCATTCGGCGAAGTGCTCGGAACGGGCCACAGTTTGAATCGGCCGCTGCGCGAGGCGTGGCCGTTTTATCTGACGCTCATGGGATCGGCGTTCGTCGCAGCGGGACTCGTGCTGATTCCGCGTTTCCCTCTTGAGTTCGTGGTGCTAACGGTAAACGTGATTGCGGTGCTGGCAATGCCGCCGGCTCTGGCATTCTTGCTGCTGCTGGTGAACGACCGCGAAGTGATGGGCGAGCACGTGAACGGCATCTGGGCAAACGCGGCTGGCATTGGCGTCACGGTATTGCTGATCTGCGCGGGGATCGGTTTTGCCGTAGCGACGATTTTTCCGAACCTGCTGGGCGGGTGACGAGGCGAGCGATTTCAGTCGAGGCACGTCAATGGAACAGAACGAAACAAATTCGAAAGAGTCTAAGACAGGCGCAGCGAATGCGCGACCGGGGCGTCCGGATCTGAAGGACCCGCGGCTGGTTCTTTCGTTGCTTGAGGCGGATCAGGTGGTCGCCGCGAAATCGCAATCGCGCTTTGGGCGGCGGCCATTTTCGTTCGGCGTGCGCGCTACGCTATGGGGATTGCGCATTTACGTGCTGTTCATGATGGTGATCGTGGTGATTTCCGTGATTCATGCGGTACATGGCGCGCATTGAGTAGCCCTTGCCTGCAGGCGAGATTCCCACCTTCTGACCAGAGTTCGCCCCGTGACTTTCGTCGGCAGGCAAGCTCCGTTCCGAACCGCGCATAAGGCGGGCAATTAAAATCTCCGAACAACCGTTTTCCGAACCGCTTCTGTCTGGGCGTCCACGGGCGCACAATTGGGGCTTAGGAGTCTGGGGCACAACTCGATTTCCGACGTATGAGACCACAATGTATTGCGACGCACATTCCGCTTGATCGCAATGAATCGCGTACTAGAACAAGTTACGACACAGACCCTTAGGCCGCGATGACTGAAAATCAAATCACGCTTTCGGAGCGGTCGCGTTTTCGCCTTGCGATGGCTCTGGCTATTGCGACGGACGCGCTGCAAATCATCGTGTTTCCCTTGTTTGGGGATGGCGCGCTCTCGCCCGCTGACGACGTGCTGGATTTCGGAATCGCGGCTGCGCTGATCGGCCTAGTCGGCTGGCACTGGGAATTTCTACCGTCTTTTCTAGGCGAGTTGCTCCCCGGAGCTGATCTCGTTCCCTTCTGGACCCTCGCGGTGGCCAACGTGTATCGCAAATGGAAGCACAGTAATATCATCACCATTCCATCGCCGAACGAGCCCTAAGTTTTTTGCCGGGCCCTGTTAAGAATTCCCTTCCCCGGACGTCTATCTGGCAGAGGTCGGGAGGGGCAGTTGGCAGCAGCAGCGGACGCGGTTTCGACAGCGGTGGGCACATTGAAGGTAGCTGCGGTGGCCACGCAACTGGAAGCAATCTTTCGAGCGCACTACGCCTCAGTACTGCAGGCGGCTTTCCGAATTACGGGAAACGTGCCTGACGCCGAGGACGTGGCGCAGGCGGTGTTTCTCCGGTTCGCGCGTGGCGGGCTGGATGACGGCCGAATCCGCGATATTGGCAGCTACATTCGCCGCGCAGCGGTGAATTCGGCGCTCGATCTGCTGCGTTCGCGCAGCAGTCAAGCACAAGTGCCGATCGAAGACGACTCGATTCCTTCCCACTTCCAGAGCTCTCCCGAGCAGGCGTACTCGTCGGCGGAACTGCGGCAACGGCTGCGAGGAGCGATTGCGAAGCTGCATCCGCGAACTGCCGAGATGTTTGTGCTGCGGTACGTGGAGGGTCTGGACAATCCCGAAGTCGCGCGAATCATGCAAACGTCGCAGGCGGTGGTAGCCGTGACGCTGCACCGCGCGCGGGCGCGATTGCGTAAAGAGCTGCGAACGTTTTCGAAGAGCGAGGAAAAGTCATGTTCGGAAAAAAGAACGACGAACTCGATCGGGTAATTTCCGGAATTCGTGCCGAAGAAGTTCCGCCGGCGGCGCTGGAAAAGTCCGCGCAGCGAGTGTGGCAGCGGATCGAAGCGGGGAGTATGACTATTCCCGCGAGCGAGGCGCGCGGATGTGCCGGCGTGCGCGCTGACGTGCCGCTGTTGCAGAAAGCCGAGCTTTCGTCGGCGCGCAGATTGATCGTGGAGGATCATTTGCGCGAATGCGCGTCGTGTCGCGCGTATGCAGCGGGAGCAGCGGATCCCGTGGCAACGGCTGCGCACTGGCAAGTCCAGCCTTTAAGGCAGGCGCCGCGGTGGACGCTGGGACGATACGGTTGGGCTGCGGCGATCATAGTTTTGCTCGCGGCAGCGGGGGTGTTCATCGGTTTGCGATACGTTGCTGGACCGTCAGGGAGTCGCGCGCAGGTCGAGTCGATTACGGGGCACGCATATCTGGTTTCAGCGACAAGCGAAAGCCCGTTAAACGCCGGGGATCATGTTTCTCAGGGACAACTGATTCGCACGAGCGCGGATTCGCACGCGATTTTGCGGCTGTTCGACGGCAGCCGTGTGGAAATGAATCAACGAACAGAATTTTCGGTGAGCGCCGGATTCCGAAACACGACGATTCACCTGGATCAAGGCGACATTATCGTCCAGGCACCGCACCGAAAAAGTGGGCATCTTTACGTGCTGACGCCCGACTGTACGGTGTCGGATACGGGAACGATTTTCTCGATCGAGTCGGGAACAAAAGGCTCGCGCGTGGGCGTGATCGAGGGAACGGTGAGCGTCGCGCACGACGGAAAAGATTCCGTGCTGCAAGCAGGGCAATCTGTAGCGACGGCTCAGAGCGTGGGCGCCGTGCCCGTGAGGGGACAGATCGCGTGGAGCCAGAACCGGCAGCAGTACGCGGCGTTGCTGGACGAGTTCTCACGCTTGGGGCACAGGCTGCAACAGATTCCGTCTCCTGCGCCGCGGTACCAGAGCACGATCCTGCCGCGGGTACCCGACGACACGGTGCTGTATGTGAGCGTTCCCAACCTTGGCAACACTTTTGCGCAGGGCGAGCAAATCTTCCAGGATGAGCTCAACCGCAGCCCGGTGCTGCGGCAGTGGTGGGGCCGGGTCACAAAGCCGCAACAAGATGTAATGCTCGGGCTCGCGATCGGTGAAATCGAAAAGGCCAGCCAGTATCTGGGCGACGAAATGGTGCTGGTGAGCGACCTTGCAGACAAGAATGGGCCGGTGCTGCTGGCGCCGATCAAGAATCAGGGCCTCGCGGATTTTCTGCGCGGGCAGATCTCAATGTTCGGCGGAGCATCGAAGCCGTCGATTCGAGTGGTCGACGAGAATTCCCTGGCATCAGTTTCGTCGAGCGGTCACGAACTCGTAGCGCTGGTGCGTCCTGACGCGCTCGTCGTCGGAAGTGCAACCGGTGTGGTGCGGATGAACGCGGCACTCGCGAGCGGCCATTCGGGATTTGAGAATACTGATTTCGGCAAACAGATCCTGGGCGTTTATAGCCGCGGCGCTCAAGTTCTGTTCGCGGCCAATCTTGACCGCATCGTGGCTCACGTGCAGCAGGCGCGCGCGAAGCAAGGGATTGGCGTGCCGGGAAACGATAATGGCGCGCTCACTGCATTGGGATTTACCGGGATGAAGTACTTGATTGCCACGCATGGCGATATTTCCGGACAGACGGAAAACCGGGCTGTGGTGGGGTTCGCGCAACAACGCAGCGGCCTTGCTTCCTGGCTAGCCGCTCCAGCGCCGATGGGCTCTCTGAATTTCATCTCTGCCAACGCGACCGCGGTGGCGTCAGCGGTGACGAAACAGCCCGCGACAATGTTCGACGACCTCGTGCGACTGGTGCAGACGCACAATCACTCGAACGTCGACGCGGAGCTTGCGCAAGAAGAGGCGAACATCGGCATAGATCTTCGCAACAATCTGGCGGGAGCGCTGGGCGGCGAGGTGACGTTCGCGGTGGACGGTCCCGTGCTGCCGAAACCGTCGTGGAAGCTGGTCGCGGAGGTGAACGAACCTTCCGTGCTGCAGCAATCGATCGCCAAGTTGGTTCAGCTCGCGGGCCAGCATTTCATCATGTCGGGCAAGCCCGTAGTAACGCTCGAACAGCAACAGAGCGGAGGCAGAACGTTTTACGCGATCGCTTTCGCGCAAGGGAACGGACCATCGGAGATTGATTACACCTATGCGAACGGGTATCTTGTCGCCGGGCCGTCTCGCGCGGTGGTGATGAACGCGCTTGCGACTTACGCGAATGGCGATTCGCTCGCGACGTCCGGCTCGTTCCATTCCCTTCTGCCGCGCGATTCGTACGCGAACTTTTCCGCGCTGATGTACTGGAACATCGGACCGCTGGTTCAGCCGCTCGCGGCGCAGCTTGGCCAGGCCGGTCAAGGCGAACTCCAGAAGTTGGCCGAAAACACCAAGCCGGCGGCGATCTGTGCGTACGGGGGAACGAATACGATCGAAGTGGCGAGCACGACAAACTTGCTCGATTTCCAGCCGGACGCGATGACGCTGCTGAACCTTCTGGGACAGGGGCGCCGCGGAACTTTCAAGAGTCCCAAGCCGTAATGTAGACAAATGGCGCCAACGATCGAGCTGAGCGGGTTGGAAGTCCAGTTGGGCGGCCGGAAGATCCTTCACGGCTTGACGGGAGCAGTGCATTCGCGGGCAATCGGCCTGCTCGGTCCAAACGGCGCCGGCAAGTCGACGCTGATCAATACGCTGCTCGGCTTTCATCCGCCTTCTGGCGGCACGGCTCGCGTCTTGGGACTGGATATTCGCGACGCGCATACCGACCTGCGGTCGCTCGTCGGCTACATGCCGGAAAACGACGCGTTCGTCTCCCGAATGACCGGCATTCACTTCGTCCGTTACATGGCTGAAATTTCGGGGTTGCCACCCGATCTGGCGCTCGAACGCGCGCACGAAGCATTCGTTTATGTGGGGCTGGGCGAGGCGCGCTACCGCAAACTCGGAACGTATTCGCTAGGAATGAAGCAACTGGCGAAGCTCGCGCAGGCAATCGTGCACGGCCCGCGGCTGCTGATTCTGGATGAGCCGACGAACGGCCTCGATCCGCCGGGCCGCAAACGGCTGATTGGCTTGATCCGCGAAATTCGCCAGGCGAGCAACACGCATCTGCTGCTTTCCTCGCATCTATTGCACGACGTGGAACAGACGTGCGACGAAGTGTTGATTCTGCGCGACGGCCGCATCGCCGGAATTATCAATCTGGAAGAGGAACGCAAGTCGAATCGCCGCTTCCTGGAAATGGAAGTGATGGGCTCCGGGGCCGGCTTTACATCAGGGCTGGGAACGATGGGCTGCGAGTGCGCCGAGTTTGGAGACTCCCGGCTGAAGGTTGTGCTTCCGGCGGGAATAGAGATTCACGATGTTTACCGGGTGGCGGCGGAACAGGGCGTGAGGATTCGCAAGCTGAACTACCGCCGCGATTCTCTGGAAGACATTTTCATGAACGCGATGGCGCAAACGGGAGCGGGAGCAACGAATGGCCGTATATAAGCGCCGCTACGAATCGTACGGCGGGGCGCTGACGAAGCGATGGTCGCGCGCGTTTGTGCTGACGCGCTACGCAACCCGCGACCTGTTCCGATCGCGATTTTTCACCGGATTTTTCATTCTGTCGCTTGTGCCCATTCTGGGATTCGCCGGATATATCTTCGTTGCGAACAATAAGTTATTGCATGAAGTGCTTTCGTTCCGCACGTCGGCAACGCTTCCAGTGGGCGAAGAGTTCTTCGCGATTTTTCTCGAAGTACAAACGTCGCTCGCCTTCTTGCTGACGTGCTGGGCAGCGCCGACGCTTGTAGCCGGTGACTTATCGAACGGCGCGCTGCCGTTATTTCTGAGCCGTCCACTGAGCCGGGCCGAATACGTTACCGGAAAATTCGCGGTCCTGGCGGGTCTTCTGTCGTTCATGACGTGGATTCCAGCTTTGATTTTGCTGTTTCTGCAGGCGGGAATGGGGCCGGACGGCTGGCTCGGGCCCCATCTGTGGATGATTGGTCCGATTCTGTGGTGCAGCTTCATCTGGATCGTTCTGCTTTCGCTGATCGCGCTGGCTGCATCAGCATGGGTGAAATGGCGAATTCTTGCGATGGCTTCGATTTTCGGAGTCTTCTTGATTCCCGCCGGGTTTGGGGCCGTGCTGAATGCCATCCTGCACACGAACTGGGGCAACCTGCTGAACATTTCGTACATGTTCCAGGAGATCGTGTGGGCCGGCTTTCATGTGTCCTACCAAGGCGGCGAGGGCGCGATCCCGAAGTCTGCCGCGTGGGCAGTGCTGGTCGCGATTTGCCTTTTCTGTTTACATTTGCTGCACACACGGCTGCGCGCGTTTGAAGTGGTGCGCGGATGACGCCCGGGAACAGCAAAATCGTTTTCGAAAGCGTCTCAAAATTCTACGGCGAAATTTTGGGCGTAAATCGCGTCAGCTTTTCGCTGGAGCCTGGAATCACAGCTCTGGTCGGGCCGAACGGGTCGGGTAAGACGACGTTGATGAACCTGATGACCGGATTGATCCAGCCAACACATGGGACGGTGCTGGTGCGCGGGCTTTCTCCGAGCCAGCCGGAGGAGTTTTTCCGGCAGGTGGGCTACTGCACTCAATTCGATTCGTTTCCGCGCGGAATAAAGGGATACGACTTCGTTTACTGGCCGTTGCGGCTGGGAGGATTCCCTCACGCGCAGGCCGCAGAGCTGGCCCGCCAGGCTCTCGCGCGAGTTGGATTGCAGGAAGCGGCAAACCGGCGCGCAGCCGGCTACAGCAAAGGCATGCGGCAGCGAGTCCGCCTGGCACAGGCAATTGCGCATCATCCGTCCGTCCTGATCCTGGACGAGCCCATGAACGGGCTCGATCCGATGGCGCGCGCGGAAATGCTGGCGCTGTTTCGGGCGTTGGCTGATGAAGGACTTCATCTCGTCATCTCGAGTCACATTCTGGAGGACATCGATCGCATTTCCGACCGAGTGGTCCTGATGAGCAGCGGCTTTATCGTTGCGGAGGGCCAGATCCAGTCCGTGCGCAGCGAAGTGCAGGACCAGCCGATGCAAATTCTGGTGCGCTGCTCGAATGCGAAACGGCTGGCTGCGGAAGCCTTCTCGCTGGAGCACGTGGTCGAGGCCTCCATACAAAGGGACGGCGGAGGTGTGCTGGTCCGAACCACGAACGCCGACGAATTCTTCCTCCTGCTTAACAAAGTGGTGGTCGCGGGACTTGTGCAAATCGAAGCTGTCGCGCCCGCTGATGAGGATGTGAACTCGATCTATCAATACCTGATCGGGTCGGACGGGAACCTGGCATGAACGTTCGCGAAATGCCGGCTGGACTGGTGGCTCGAACGCGCGAACAACCCTGGCGCGCGTGGCGCGACCAGGTAGGAGTCCTGATCCAACGCGAACTGCGGCGCGGGCTGTTCACCAAACGGCGGCTCTGGATCTATCTGCTGGCGTTCGTGCCGACTTTAATGACATTCGTTCATAAGGTCAGCCCCTTTCGGGATCCGGTAAACGCGGGGGCGTTGCAGGGCGATACGGAAGTCCTTGCGGGAATCGTCCAGCTCTACTATGTGAAATTGGGGCTGTTTTTTGCGTGCATGGGAATTTTCAGCTGGCTGTTTCGCGGTGAGATGGTGGAACGCACGCTACATTACCAGTTCCTCTCGCCGGTTAGGCGCGAGGTTCTCGTGGTCGGGAAATTTCTGGCAGGCTCGATTACCGCGATCATTCTGTTCGAGGTCGCGCTGCTCGGCTGCTTCTATTTCGTCTACAGCAGGCTTGGCACGCTGGGCTCGTCGTATATGTTTCACGGGCCAGGATTGCGGCAGATGGGAGCCTATGCGCTCGTCATCGCGCTCGGGACGCTGGGGTACGGCGCTGTGTTTCTCGGCTTAAGCCTGGTGTTCAAGAATCCGATCGTTCCGGGAGCGCTGTTCTTCGGATGGGAAGCAGTCACGCCGATTTTGCCGCGCAGCCTGCAGCTGCTGAGCGTTACGTTCTATCTAAAGCAGCTCTACCCGGTTCACGTGTCCCCGCCGGGAATTCTTTCTCTCTTCACTGTTGAACCCGAACCGCTTTCGTGGCTCGTGACGATCGTTGGGCTGCTTTGCTTTACTGCGGCCGTGCTGGTTTTTTCCTGCTACCGAATTCGCAAATTGGAAATCACGTACACGACCGAGTAGTCCGATTGCGCGTGACAGTTCTTGCATACGCGGCTCGCGCTGCGGACAGGGTCTTGGCTCTGCAGCCGCGCGTTAAGGCTGCTTCTCGCCTTCTCCCTGATCGACGGTCGTCCAGTTCGTTCCATCTTTGGAAGTTTGGATCGCGACGCTCACGCGATTCGGCGGGTCCCAGTGATACACGATGCGCTCGCCTGGTTTTTTCCCGGGGACAGCCTGCTGTCCGTATTCAATCCACGTGTTGCCGTTGATGTCCATGCGCGAAACGAACGGGTTGCTGCCATGTTCTCCGGTCGCATACAGCTCGTAGTGCCAGTAGCTGTTATCGCGCGTGTTGTACGTGTCGACGACGAGCGACTCGATCGGCTTTCCCGCCCACACATTGCTGAACGTGCATTCAAGATAGAGATGGTTCGGAGACCATCGGCAGTCTTCGTTCCACGTGAAGGAATCGGGCTTGCCCGATTTTGTTTTCAGCTCTTTGCCGTGAAATGTCCAACGTCCAGCCGAAACATCCAGCTTTTGCAATTGGGGAGAAAGCGGTTGCGCCTGCAACGCTGGACACAATGCGAATGCCAGACTGCACGTAAGCAACCACAAAGAAATCCGCTTCGTCACGACCACCTCCGAACGCGTTTCAGCCGCGGCTACGCTCGACTTCGTGCAACGCGCTACCCGGCCTGGCACGGCGGGAATATTGATGCAGGATGCGCAAGTTTGCAAGCGCTTCGGCCGCGCGGTGAACTGGAAGCATCGCAGCGCGTGCAGGCGCAAAGGAAGAGTCAGAAAAAAGTGTCTGCATGAAAGGCAAGCTGATCGCTACAGAGGCTGCGGCCAAGGCCGCGCGGAACACTGCGCCCCGTCCGGGAAATGCGGTAAATAGAGGAGGCCCGAATCATCGCGAGCCTCCTGAGGGGTGCAGCAGATACACATCTGATTCTGCCGGGCGGGTGCGCTTCCCGTCCCAGCCATTTAGTCAAACCCTGCGCGAAGCAAAAAGTTGCGGGCGTTCGGGCGCCAGGTTCGCCGTCACATCGCCCTCGCCACCACTCAGTGTGCCCAGACTTTGCTCGGACCGGTCTCGTACGGATACACGTGGACCATCCAACCGAAGATCACCGGGATCCAACGGCCTCCGACGCTTTCGCAGGCCTGCTGTGTGGCGATCGAGCCGTTGGGTCCAAACTCCTTCCAGTCGACTTCATGGGAATCGGAGCCGCGCGGTGGCAGGCAAAGGTTTACGTGCTTGTGCCAGTGCGCAACGCTGAGCGGCACGCGCGCGTTCAGCTGATCGTCGGTGAACCTTCTGGGTGCGGTGAACATGGCGCCGACCAGCACGTACGTCCCATTTTCTTTCTTGTACAGCAAAGAAGTGGGCTCGGACGGATCGAACGAGAATCCTGCCTTCATCGCGTTCCAATAATTCGTGAAGTGATAAATCGGCTGCGGGACGTTGGGACCGAAGATGCGGTATCGGTCGGCAAGTGCGACGTGATAGTCCTTGTACTTCTCCATCGCTGTGCGCACAGTTGCGACGATCTGCGCGGCTCGTTCCTCATCGCCTGGCCGCTTGGGACGCAGTGCGGTCATGAACATGTGAGGGTTCATGCGCATGGAGCCCATGGGGCCCGACATCGAGTCCATCGCGGACTTCGTCGCTTCCGGGTTCCTTTCCGACTCCTGCTGCATGCCGCTGGAGCTCATGGCGTTCGAGGTGCTGCTCTGTTGCTTCGAACCGCTTTGTTCTTGAGCAGTCCGAGCGGCCCGTGCCCCAGGCAGGATTGCCAGCACCATCAGCACCTGAACAGCGATTGCAATTGCAGCGAAGCGAATTCGGCCGGGAGCCATGTTTTCCTCCATTTGAATTACGCTCTGCGCGGCTAAAAGTTTCAGTACTCCGGCCCTAATGCGCAGCGCGAGTCCCGCACATCTAATGGCTGGCAGATGTCCGCCGCGCGGGCAGAAGCTCTCGCTCCACTGGAAAATCTTGAGGCGGTCTACTTGACGCCTGCCCGAAAATCTGTAAACTGCATTTTCTGCTATGGCAACGGCGCCAAATCCGATTGACGAAGCGATTCAGCAGCCGCCCGCGACGGGCGAGCTCGAGTTCCCCCAGCGGGAAGCTGCGTTCTTCTACGGCCTATTTCTGCGCGGGCATTCGGCGGACGAGTTGCGCCGCGACATCGAAGTCCCTCCGGCCCTGCTCGCCAAATGGGATCGCGAGTCGCAACACGAGCCCCAACTTCGGCAACTGCTTGAAAAGATTGTGGATTATCGGCGCCACGTCCTTGCTATCTTTGAAAACCTGGTTGGGCACGACTCCTCGAAGCAGCGTCTTCAGTAATTCTGTTTGATTGATTCAATAGCCCTGTGATTCGCCTCTCGTTTGTTCTTCAAGTTCCCCGCGAATCGAGCGGCCAGCATATGATTCTCGGCGGTTGGCTTCCACGATCGCTTAAGCAAAGTCTTCACCGGCCCCTTTCCGTTTCAGCCGACAGGTCGGGACGATTCCGCATCGTTTTCTCGAGCGCTTTCTGGCTCCGCCAGCGACGAATTTCTTCGTGGTTGCCGCTGAGGAGAATTTCCGGCACGTCCCAGCCACGAAACGAAGCCGGCCGCGTGTAGTGCGGAAAATCTAAGAGGCAGCGGCGAGTGGCCCTTCCCTCGCCTGTAGCGGCCTCCGGGTAAACGAGTGACTGATGACCAGTAAAATCCGTGTTGCGCCCCAGCGCTGCTTGACCAGGTTCGCCTGACCCTGAAAACTCGGCGCGCTCGGAAATCCGGCTAAACGATTCATTTATGGTCGAGTCCTCGTTGCCAAGGGCGCCGGGGATCAGGCGCACCGTCGCGTCCATTACCATTGCGGCAGCGAGTTCCCCGCCTGATAGCACGAAATCTCCCACGGACACCTCATCTGTTGCGAGATGCTCGGCGACGCGCTCGTCGACACCCTCGTAGCGGCCGCAAATCAGCAGAATTCGCTCGAGCCGCGCGAAGCGCTCCGCCATTTCCTGACGAAACAGCTTTCCCGCTGCCGAGAGCAGAACAATTGCGGTCGTAGCCGGAACACGCTGCTCGAGAACGTCGATCGGTCCGCCAAGCAACGATTCGACCGCTTCGAACAGTGGCTCGGGTTTCATGACCATGCCTTCCCCACCCCCGAACGGCCGGTCATCAACTGTCTTGTGCCGATCGTGTGTGAAATCGCGAAGGTCGTGGATGTGCGCTTCGATCAGCGACGCTTCACGCGCGCGGCGCACGATTCCGTAATCGAGCGGCCCCGAAAAAAATCCCGGGAAAATCGTGATGATGTCGAAGCGTGTCACTTGCGAATAAACCTTGAAGGGCCCTGGTTGCTACGGACGGCCTGGAGGAAATCGAAATGACTTTTGATTTGCAGCCTCCATTTGCGCTACGAAATTCGTCAGGCGAATTGGCGAGGAATGATTATCTTGCAAACCGGATCAGGTCGAAAATCGATGAATTCCGAATCCTTGCACCGCGCAATCCTGACATGAAAGCCGTTGTCACGCGAGGTCAATCGTTTCTCAGGAATGCTGAAGCCGTATCGCCACGTCGGGTTGGTGTGACGGGCACGGCCCGGCTCGTCCAATCGGCCGTTACTCAGACGAGGAGCTGAAGTTCAAATCGAGGAGGCCTTCCGGGGGAACGATCACGATGCGCTTCGTTGCAATATCAACGCTGATACAGATTTCTTCCGCGAGCGGAATCAGCACCTCGCCGCGAGCCGAATCCACGGCAAGAATCGGCGTGCCCGCAACACCGTCGCCTGTGCATTGCACATCGGCGACGAAGCCCACGAGCTTCCCATCTGCCGTGTGCACCTGACAGTCGATCAAATCAGTGATGAAGTAACTTCCGCGCGGCAGTTCGACGCGATCGGCGAGCGGAATTTGCACTTCGAGGCCTACCAGTTTTTCCGCGTCGGAAATCGAATCGGAGCCTTCAAAATGGAAGATCGCCTGGCCGCCGCGGCTCTGGCTGAGCCAGCACGAACGGACCGCTACTTTGCGCGATTCGCTGTTTACGTTGGATAGCTCGACGAACGGCAGCCGCGCGAGCCGCTCCGGGAAGTCGGTGAGGATTTCGCAGGCCACTTCGCCCCGACGGCCTTGCGGCCGCAGCACGCGTGCCACCGTGACCCGCTCGGATTGAGGTGTGGCCACTACTCGAGGATTTCCAGTGTGAAACGCTTTTTGAGCTTCATCCCGGCCGCGCCAAGCAGAGTTCGAATCGCTTTCGCGGTTCGCCCTTGCCGCCCGATCACTTTGCCGAGATCGTCAGCGTCTACCCTTAATTCCAATACAGTAACTTGCTCGCCTTCCACCGCTCGTACGTGTACTTCGTCTGGCTTATCTACAAGAGCCTTCGCGATTTCCTCCACCAGTTCCTTCATGACCCCTCCACAGCTGGCCGGGCTGAGCAGAGACACTGACTCGAACATGAACAAGAGCTAAGAGCATGGCTAACTATGAAGTTTGATTCTTCAGGCAGGCTTACGGTTGCGCAGAAAGCTGCGGACGGTGTCGCTGGGCTGCGCGCCCTTGCTGAGCCAGTACTGGACCCGCTCGTCTTTCAATTGAATTATCGAGGGCTTTTTTGCGGGGTCGTACGTGCCTACGATTTCCACGAACCGGCCGTTCCGTGGGTTCGTCTTTTCGATCACCACCACCCGGTAGAACGGGTGTTTCTTTTTGCCGTATCGTGCCAAGCGAATCGCTAACACTCTAAATTCCTCCTAAGTGCAATCCCGTGATTATAGCTGACCTACAGTAAGTTCCGCAAAAGGATTGTCGTGGCCCCGGATGCCGAGGATTGGCGCCCCATCTCGCGAAAGCGACTCTTCGCCGGTTCGCTACCGGGGGCGCTTTGAGCCTGCCGGCTCGCCAGCATTCCTTACCCTGCCCGGCAGGACAGGTGATTGACGCGCGTGCTGGACCCCAGATTCGGCCCTAATCGGCCAATGCTGCCACCTAGAATGGCATCAGGAGGAAGCACATGAAGCGAACCGCAGGCTGGCTTTTGATCGTGTGCGCCGCACTAGCCCTGAGCGCAACGCTATGGGCATATGGGCTGGGGACTCTCGCGGGAACGGTGGTCGATGCTACTGGAAAGCCTGTAGTCGGCGCAAGCGTAGTGATGCAGGCGTCGGCGGGGGCCCTGCCGTCTGCGACGACGACGAACTCGCATGGGCGCTTCTTCTTCCCTCGCCTGCCACACGGCTATTACGACGTTCGTGCCACCACGCGTTTTCGAGCAAGCGCCTGGAAACACAATCTCACGGTACGCACAGGGAAACAAACCGACGTGACTCTCAGGCTGACGGTTCCGATCAAGCAGCGACGATAATCCGATTTGTTGGAACGCGCCTCTGCAGAAATCGCCGGGAATAAGGAGACGTCAGGGTGTCGACCGCCTAGGCTGCTTCGTTACGGGCGTACCCGAGTACGGCGAGAGATCGATGTTGCGCCATTTGCCGGCGATGATATCTTCACGAATCTGCGTTGCGCTTTTCCCCTTGCGGTATTCCTGATATGCAAACACCGCTTCCATCCGGCACGTCGCGCAGAATGACGCGTGATTGTCGCAATAGCAGTCGAGCAGGCTCGTGTGGTGAACGGCTTCGCGGTCGCATCCGCAATAGCACGGCTGTTGATAGAGAATCTTCTTTTCCTTGGCGGCGATCGCGTAAACATTGCGCGTCAGTGGGTCAGGAAACATCTTGGGATCGAGAGTTTTCGGCAACGGCCCTTTGGGCGGATGGTTGTGGTACGCAGGAATACGTTCGGGAGCCCGAGCCGGCGCTGGGTGCTGCGTTATCGTCGGGCTTGAGTTTTGCGCCGTGTTTTGCGCGCGCACTGGAGCCAAGGCGAGGCCCAGACAGCAGGCGCCTGCCAGAATTGCAGCTCGTCGAATCATCGCTCCCCCGTTGGCAAATCTAGGAGGGATTGTACTACGAAGGCGAGTCCGAGCGTCTTATCGCCGAACCCGGCGTTCCTGAATTTCGGCGAGATGATCGCGCAACCGGTGCGCCACCTCATCCGCTTCACCGCTCGAAATTTGACGCTCCAATTCATCGAGCGCGAAGTGGACGATATCGTGGTGGTGCAGCTCCTGGCCTGGCAATTTGTCGCTGAGTTGGAGCCAAATCTTGTGAAGGAGATCGATTTCGGTCGGCGTGAGTCGAGGCTCGTGCGGCCCGAGATAAAAGATCTGTTCCTGCCCCGACGCCGCGTAAATCTCGAGTGTAACGCGCGGGCGGGGGTCCGGCAGGCGCTCCCAGGCCAGCCCGATTTGGCGCGCCTGGTCGGTGACTGCCGAACGCGACGAACTGCCGACGACGATCGCGCTCGATTCAAGGCTGGCAGCGGCCCGCAGAATACCTTCCCAGAGGTCGTTTGACGCGGCCACAGCCAACCGCACGGGCTTGCCTTCCTTTTCCGCAATTGAAAGCACCTTGGTGAACAGCAGTTGCTCGATGGTGCTGAACAGCTGGTCGGGCGCGAGTTCGTGTTCTTCGGAAGCCGTGCGCCTCAGCAGGCGAATGTGCAGCACGACGATTTCCGCCTCGCGCGTCCTGGCCCGTCGCAGCGCCGCTTCCAGGTGATAAAGCGTGTAGTACGTGCTGACCGCAACCAGAATGCTGCCGGGGCGGACGTGCAAACCTTGAGGAGTCAATCCATCTTGCATCGCGATGTTGAACTGGTCGAGTTCGGTATGGGTTTGGGTCTGCTTGCGCGTCACGTGCTCGGAAATCTCGAACACGGTAAAGAAAATCAGGGTGAAGGCGACGCCAGAAATGGTCGCGATCTCTTTCGTGAACAGGTTGATGACGCAGAGCAGGAACAAGAAAATGGTTATCAGAGCCACGCCGAGCGGAAATTGGGTCGAGCCCAGTTTGATGTTGAAGGGGACCCGAAACTCGCGGTGGCCGGGCTGCTTGTAGCGCAGCACAAGCACGGCCAGCCCCTTCATCGCAAAACTCCACATCACCCCGAAGGCGTACGCCTCGCCCAGGATGAAGATGTTTCCGCGGCTCAGAATAATTGTTAAAAGTTGCAGGGCAACGACGAGATTGAGAATGCGATACGAGGTTCCAAAACGATGATGCGGGAAGCGGAACCATTCCGGCAGAATGCCGTCTTCCGATACCCGGTTCAGGACGCCATTCGATCCTACAATGGCCGTGTTCACTGCGCCCGACAGCATCAATACGCCGACAAGGACGACGAAGATCCGGAAAATCACCCGCACCAGCAGGGGGCCGGTCAGGTACATCGCCAGGCCGCTGATCGGATTGTCCGAATAACCGGCCCGCACGGCATCGGGAATGATCATCACAGCGCAGAACGCGACGCCCGCCGTAAAGATCAAGCTGTAGAGGAAAATGACGAGCCCGGCCTTTTTCAAGTTTGGCAGCTTGGGATGTTCGATTTCGCGGTATACCTGCGCCATCGTTTCTTCGCCGCTCATCGCCAGAACGGAATGTCCCAGGCCGATCAGAATGCCGATGAAACCGATGGTGTATGGCAGAGAGGAGTGATGCAGCCAGCCAAGCGCGTCATGTGAGTAATGCAGATTCGACAGGTGCGGCAGCGGAGGAATATGCGCCCCTCGCACCCATAGCGTGTAGGCGCACCAAACGATCAACATGACGACCATCACAGTCGCCACATACATGATCCGGACGGCCTTTCCGCTCGATTCCGGAATGCCCTTGATGTTTTCCCACCAGAAATAGATCGTCACGATAACCGCGAAGACCGCGGCGCCGGCGTTCGTCGGCAACACAACGTTCGCGTGCGCATACCGCAGCAGCTCGTTCAGCAATCCCATGAGATACAGGCCGGCAGATACACCGCTGATTGGGCCGGTAAGCACGTAATCGAACATCAGGGCAGAAACGGAGAATTTCGCGAGCGTGGATCCCATGCCCTCCTTCACCACGCGATAGACGCCGCCGCGGACGAACATCCCGCAGCTTTCGTAATACAGCGTCTGCACGGCGAAGGCGAACAGCATGATCGCCAGCACGAACCAGGGCGCCGTTCTTCCAATGAAGTGTTCGGCGATCGCGCCGGCGTAGAACGCGGACGAGCCCAGGTCGTTGAGTACCACCGCCGCGGCCTGCCAGAACGTGATGAACGCCAGCATGGCCGTCGTGGCGATGACTACGTTCGCGACGGGCCGATTCGAAGAACCTGGGTTGGAAGTACCCGAAGTGGATGCCATCAGTTGAAATTATTTCAAAATGTTCGCCGCACTATACCTTGAAACCCGTAGAAAATCGAAGGAGGGAAAAGGAAGGTGGATACCGCCGCGTTAACAGCGTCAGCATCAAGGGGTTGCTCGTTCGCAGCAATCTGCGTGGATTCGAAAGACTTACCCGCGGACGCGCACTTCACTGAAACCGATCATCACGCGCCCGCCGTTCGTCGGCCGGCCGAAATCCAGCCGCGGACGGAAGTGCGAGAACATCAGAACCTGCTCGATCCCATTTCGGACGGTCGCATCACTTTGCCCCGAAATGATGCGGTACGAAACCACGTTACCGTCGGCGTCCAGTGTCGCTTCGACCGTCACGGCAGCCGCCGGATCGTGGTCGCTGGCGATCAGGCCGGGAACTGCAAACGGCGCCAAGCTCTCCACTTGCGCCTGTTGCACCAGATTCAGCGGCAGGTCACCGGGCACGACGCCCACCGGCACGCCAACCAGAATGTTTTGCACGAGAAGAATGAAAACGACGAGTGCCGTCAGGATGCCGCCTGTCGCAGGTACTGCCAACGGCTCCAGAATATTCTCAAACACCAGCTTCGCGCGCTGAACGCAATACCGCAACTTGGCCGGGAACGTTCTCGACCTTGAAGCTTTGACGCGAATGCGCGTCACCAGATCGGCAGGCACAGCCACGGGTTGCACGTTAGCGAGGCAAACGGCCAACCGCCGGAAGCTCTCCAACTCTCCCCGGCAATCGACGCAAGAATCCAGATGTTCGCTCACATGGGCGCGATCCAACATCCGAATCGCCCCATCGAGGTACCCCGGCAACTGCCTTTGGGCTTCCCCGCAAGTCATGGAGTATCTCCGCGCGGGTGGGCCGCGCCGAAAACAGCATACCCTCGAACGTCTTGAACTGTTACGGTAGGTGTCGTTTGTGTTACCGCGCCGCTGTGGCCCGCCATTGAATCTCCTGCAACATGCCTCACCACCGTTCCATTTGCGGTGTCGATTTGCGGCGAACGCAGGAGAGGATCGAGAATCTCCTTCAGCGTGCGTCGCCCGCGCAAAATTCGCGACTTCACCGTTCCAACCGACACTTCCAGCACCTCCGCCACTTCCTCGTACGAAAGTCCCTCAAGATCTCTCAAAATCACGGCGCTTCGGAACGATTCGGGAACCGCCGCCAGCGCCTGCCGCACCCTCAACTGCATTTCTTGCGACGCGCACCGTTCAAACGGTGTCGCATCCGCGTCTTTCAGTTCCAGCGTCGCTCCCGTAGCTTCATCTTCCGCGTCAATCGACACTTGCTGCCTGTGATGACGCCACCACCAGCGCTTCTGATTCAGCGCCTGGCGCACCGAAATCCGATAGAGCCACGTTTTCAGCGAACTGCCGCGCCGGAATCCGCGAATCCCGCGGAATGCGCGAAGAAAAACTTCCTGGGTAACGTCGGCAGCGTCGGCAGGATCTGACAGGATGCCGTACACCAGGTTGTACACGCCTGCATGGTAGTACGTAACCAACCAGTCGAAAGCAGCCTCGGAACCAGCCTGCAGCTCGGTCACGAGCTCGGCCTCGTCACGTCCCCAAGAGAGTGTTTGCGCTAGTTCGGACATGCCTCGTCAAGTCCTCCAGGCTGTGTCCTTCTACCGTGCTTAGACACCGCCTCGCCTATTATGTTTCGAGCATATCAGAATTTCTTTGTCGTGGTATCCCCCAGCGGTACTGGAACCGGGTCGATGCAGGGCCCCCGCTGAGTGGAGACGTGGACCGCGAGTTCCCCGTGGACCTTCGCCTTGGGATGAGACAGACAGAGACACCAATCCCTCGCGCTCTCCAATCGAGCGGAGGATTTATGGGATCGGTTGATGTCTTTTCTGGAGACTGAAGCGTGGCGTTCCCGCACACAACTCCAAACGGCTCAGGCCTTACTCCACCTTTTTCGCTATCTTCGCCTTCTTGCGCCGTTTCGGTCGCGGGGGCGGAGTTCCCTCCGCCGGCTCCACTACCATGATGCTGGTGACGAACGTCTTCGTGCCGTGCTCATCGAAATCGATGATCGTGCGATCGGTGTCTTTGTCCGTATCGGTGATCACTCCCAGGCCGTATTGGGAGTGCTTGATATACTGGCCTTCGGCGAGGTTCTTCATGCCGCCCTCCTGAGCGAAAGGTGCTGTAGCGAGAAAAGCGTATTAAGACTGGATCTACTACTGCCTGGCCGGGGGAAAAAAGGCGGGCGCGCATTGCGCAGCCCGCCTTGCGAGTTAGAGGCTGGTTACGTTCGTTGCCTGCAGGCCCTTCGGTCCGCGAGTGACTTCGAACTCCACGGCCTGGCCTTCATTGAGCGACTTGTACCCATCCGACTGAATCGCGGAGTAGTGGACGAAAACGTCCTCCCCCGACATCCTCTGGATGAATCCAAAGCCCTTGCTGGCATTGAACCACTTAACCGTTCCTTGTTCTTTCACGTATTTCCTTCTTTCGATTGAGCTATTTGTGCTTCTTCCCTCGCGGTTTCCCGGCAGGGTATGCCTCTAGTCGCAAAAAAAAAGCTGCAAGTCTGTTCAACTCGCAGCGCTTTAGACGAATCCAAAGGTCTTCTCTGAGCAACAAACGCATCAGCACAGTACCAGCAATTCTGTCTGATGTCCAGCAAATTCAAGTAAATCCTTTACAGCTGCCCTAGTAGCCTCGCCGCGACCCTTGCAGTTCGGAGCGCCGGAGGCGCGATTACATTTAGCCCGGCATGAAGTTCGCTCGCGACAGCAAGCGAACGAAATGCCGGGAAAACACGCCGCGCGCGATTGGTCATCCGATCTCAACGATTTTCGTCTCACGGCATGACTCTCAGTCACGCCATCGGCAGCGGACTATCGAGTCGGCCTCGCCTCAGCCGCCTACCACAGGGCTCGCGACTCGCGCGCGGGCCGTTAAGAGGTTTTCGTGTCAGGGCATGACTTCAGTCATGCCGTCCCGTGTCTGGTAATACATCGGCTTTAGCCGCTGTGTCAGGCGGCGGCTTCAGCCGCCACCATCAAGTCGGCTTTAGCCTTCCCCGCCGCGTGCGGGCGCTGTGTTCGGCTGTCAACCGCGGCACGTCTCTCAATCCGGCGACCACAGGCCGCTTTGGAGTGCGGGAGCTTGCTCCCGCCTTGGCGGGCTAACTCCGCTTTCCACCGACTGAACCCCGTGGAATTCTTCACGACTGCTTCCCGCGCCTCAAAGCGCCGGAGGCGCGATTGTATTTCGCCCGGCATGAAGTTCGCTCGCGACAGCAAGCGAACGAAATGCCGGGAACTGAAACGAAATCGGAAGAGTCCCGGAGCCTGCCCGCCGCAGGCGGGGGGCGATTGATAGTATTTATTTTGTCACGCCACCGTTTACGATTGCGACTACCTCCCGCCTGTCTGCCTTGTTTTCCTCCCGCCCTTCCCGCTATGATCGCGCTTCCTACTCATTCATCGTCCTGCTGTACGCCTTGCGCGGTTTAGGAGAGCCAAATGGGCACGCTTTCGCGCAGTTGGGACCTGCTCCAGCAAAGCTTCTCCGTCCTCAAGTCCGACAAGGAACTCGTCTGGCTGCCGGTCTTCTCTGCAATCTGTTGCATCGCTGCGACCATCGTCATTTTCGGCGGCGGCTTCCTGTTTGTGCTGCCGCCCGGCGCGTTCGGACACGCTGGTGTTCAGCGAGGCCTCTTATACGAGGAAATGCTGCCGTTCCTCTTCCTGTTCTACGTCGCGACGTATAGCATCGCAATCTTCTTCAACGTCGCGCTGGTCAGCATCGCGTCCGACCGACTCGCGGGCGGACAAGCCACGTTGCACGACGGCCTTCGCGTCGCCTGGCAACGCAAATGGCGCATCCTCGAATGGGGAGTTCTCGCCGCCACGGTCGGCATGATCCTGAAAGGCCTCGAACGCCGCGCCGGCTTCATCACGCGCATCGTGATTGGCATCATCGGCTTCGTCTGGACGCTGGCCTGCTTCTTCGTCGTTCCCTTGCTCGCCGCGGAGGACATCGGTCCCATCGACGCGCTGCGGCGTTCCGCGCAAATCTTTCGCGAGACGTGGGGAGAAGAAGTGGTCGGCGGTTTCAGCTTCGGCCTGATCTTTTTCCTGCTCGCCATTCCCGGCGTCCTTCTTCCAATCGCCGGCGCGCAACTCGGCTCGGGTGCACTCGCCGTGGGCATCGCACTTGCTGTGATTTACTGGGTGCTGCTCGCGGTCACCGCGTCGGCTGTGCAAGGCATCTTTGTCGCCGCGCTCTATCGCTACGCCACCTCGCGCCAGATTCCCGGCGCCTTCAGCGGCCACGACCTCCCCGGCGCCTGGCAACCGAAGGGCTAGTTCCGCGCGTTGGTAGCGCTGGCGCCTGCCCGCCAATTTTGATGACGGCTCTCGCCTGCGTTTTTGTTCGTAGATTTAGTTCCGTCTTTAGATTTAAGTGTAGCGTCGGCGTCTCGCTGGCGTTTTCCGCTTTTGTGGCACGGGCGCTCCCGCCTGTGCGATGGGCGTTTACAGCGGCCGCCCGCTTTTCAACCGGACGCATTTGGCCGAGCCTCAGCGTAGCGCCGGGGTCTTTAGCTTCGCCTGAGCCTTAACGTAGCGCCGCGGCCTTCAGCGCGGCAGCTTTGATCCTCTGTAGCCCGGTTCTTCAGAGGTGAGGCCTTTGCACCGCAAGCGTCGCCGCACGGACGTTCCTACCGGACGCCTGCCTTCCGGGTGGGCGCATTCGCCTGAGCCTTAACGTAGCGCCGCGGCCTTCAGCGCGGCAGGTTTGATCCTCTGTAGCCCGGTTCTTCAGAGGTGAGGCTTTCCCCGGCAACTGTACGGTGCTCCGCGCGTGGAGTTCCTTGACTGGCGCACCCCGGGGCGCTAGCTTTGTATCGAATGCGATTCGCGAAAGCAGTGTTGCTGATGGCTCTTGTCTCCGCTCTCTCGGTCTACGCGGTCGAGCGTCCACCAGCGGTAACGCCGGGGCAGATGATGCAATGTTGCAAGACGATGCCCTGCCCGCACGGCAAAAACTGCTGCAAGGCCAAATCGGCGTCGCACTCTCCATTCATCAACGCCACGGCTCCGAGAATCACTGCGCCATCAGTCGTACGCGCTACCGCCTCCACGGCTCACCAAGTTCGCCCTGCCGTTCTCACGATTGCTTCGTTGGGCGTCGAACAATCCCACGCTCCGCCCGGTCTGGTGTCCGCAAGCGCGGCACCCCTCCGAATATAGCCAATCAGCCTGTGCAGGATTGCATGCATGGGTGTGCTTTCGCGGCAAATTTGTTCGGAGGAAAATCGTGGTCAGGTTTTGTGTATTACGTACGCGGTCCTTTTCCGCGTGCTTGCTTGCACTCGCTTGCGTCTTCATAGCGCTGTCTGCGCGAGCGCAAGGACCATCTCCCGAAACCGCTGCGCCTCTCTTTCCCGGTGGCGCACTGGTCTCGTACGGTCCGACCTTCACAACGCGAGGATTATTTGCCCGGCCGGGTACCATTCCCGCCACCGCGCGCCCGACGTTTTCTTACGATGGCGATTTTTACTTCACTTGGGGATTTCTTCCCAATTGCGATTTGGAAGTGGTGGCGCCGTTAGTCACAAATCATTTCGATTTCGTCGGCGGCGCGCCGCCAGGAGCTGAAGGGACCGGATTCGGGGACGTGCTGGCGCTAATGAAATATCGCTTTTATCGAAAAGACTCAGCACGCGGCACGTCGCAGCTATCGGTAACGTTCGGTCCCAAACTGCCCACCGGGAGCACAGATCTGACCGACGCAAGCGGCGCACTTTTTCCTGCGGGACTGCAGCCTGGTTCGGGCTCGACCGACCTTTTCCTGGGCGCCAACTGGACGTATACCGGCCTCCTGAACGTCCGTCGGCTGGTGGCGGACGAAGATTTTCATTCGCTGCTGCGGACTACCGGCACGCAGGAAACTAGGTTGGGAGACGAAATTTCATCGCGCTTCTGGCTTTCTTATCGTCCGTATGAATCGAAGTACGCCAGCCGGGACTGGTTCATCGGCCCAGCGCTGACGTGGCTGCACTCGCAAAACGACCGTGTGCAACACATCGATCAGCCTGGCAGCGGAGGAGACGCGCTTCTCGCGGGAATCACGACGTATGTCGACGCTCGGCCCGGACTGGATGTGTGGGTCGGAGTCGATTGGGACGTTGCGCATTCCTCCGGAATTGCCTATATGCCCGTTCGACGAAGTATCAGTTTCGGAATTACGCAGCAGTTTCGTCTGCATTTTTGAGGAAGGAGACCGCATGAAAGCCCTAAAGATCGCAGCCTTTTTATTTTTCGGAGCGATTATTGCGCCGGGCATGCAGGCGCAAATCAGGCACGTAGAAATGCGTCTGGAAGGAATGACGTGAAATTTTTGAGCATTCGGGGTGCAAAAATCCCTGGAACGCCAGGCTGGCGTTGCCAAAGTATTGGTAAGTTTGCGTGACGGCACCGCGGAAGTTGATCCTAAAGAAGACGGCGAAATCGATCCGCGAGAGTTGCTCGAATCGACGTATGTCAGCGGTGTCAGCGTCGCGGAAATCGACGTGAAGGTCACCGGCCTAGTGATCCGCGCGGCCGAAGGTCTCAGCCTGCAGTACGCACCAGGCCGGTCTTTTAACATCTCGCCAAACAAGCTATCGGCGGAGATCGAATCGCTGGCAGGGACGTCCACGGCTATTACCGTCAAGGGCAGGCTTTTCGAGAAGAGCCAGGGGAAAAAGAAAAAAGACATTCCGAAAGAGCTGAAGCTTTTCATTCTTGAAATTCAGAAGAAGGAATGATTCGTGAATCGGATGCGAACACATCTCTGGGTATGGATTCCCGCGCTCGCGGTCATTTCATTCGCAGTCTGCAGTCACTCGGCGCTCAAACGCGACGAAACCGCCGCCGCTGTGCCTGCTGGCGAACTGGGATCGGCCCTCCCGGAATTTTCCGTCAAAGATTTTCACGGACGCCGAATTTCCTCAGATAGTTTTCGGGGCAAGGTGGTGATCGTCGATTTTTGGGCGACTTGGTGCGCGCCGTGCAAACGAGAGATGCCCGGCTACCAGCATCTGCTCGACCGCTATGGCTCGCGCGGCTTGGCCGTCGTCGGCTTCAAAGCGACGATGATGATGGATACGGAGGACCCGGTTCGCTTTGCTCAAAAGGCGGGCGTGCATTATCCGTTGGCCATCGCGAGTCCGGAGATCGTCAGGAAGTTCGGCGGTCTGCAGGGCTTACCCACGACGTTTCTCTACGATCGCAAGGGCACCCTGCGTCAGAAAATCATCGGGTTCGAGTATACGCACGTGGTCGAATCAGACATCGGTCCCCTCCTCGGACCGAAGTAGCTCCGCGGGCCATCCACTCCTGTCGAACGTCATGGAGTCAAATGCCTCTAGAGACAGTTGTCCCGTACTGATGCCACAAAACGCCTCGCCATCCGTATAACTACGCAACCCCGTTTTCCGTAGTTTTGCGATCTAGTCAGCCGCTCCCTCCCGTGCTAGCGTGAGTCGACTTTTATGCGGAAAGAAACATGGCCGGTAATAGACCGCAGGTTAGCTGCCTGCGCGAGCGGGACACCGAATCGAGCGGTCCGGCGGCACCTCAATCACAGTTCAAAGCGCCAGCAAGACAGCGGGCTGAGGCTCTCGTGGGTCACCAGCAACTCGCCACTGCTTCTACCTTGGGCGGTCGCGCCTGCCCGCCGCGTCGCGTTTCGAACGCGCTGGTAGATGCCGCTTCCAGCGCGCAAATTGGCCGCGCTTCGAGCGCGCTAATTGACGATGAGGGGGCCCAAAACACCACCTTGGGCGATGGACACGCCATGCCATCAATTTCCGCCGCAACTCCAGCAGCATCAACGAAAGTTAGAAAATTGATGGACACACTTTTCAGTCGTTTTGAGCGCGCCAACTAGGGGCGCAAGGAGGTCTTTGACGGGAAAATTCAAAACCTGCCGGGCTGAAGCCCCCGGCGCTACGTGGAATCGAAAGCGAGAATAGAGGACGGGCGAGACGGACCGCGCACAGCCGAGGGCGGCTGTCCCACACAAGCAAAAACGTCGGCGCTAAGTTGAAACCCAAGAGCCTCCGGCTGAAGTCGGGGGTGGGCGCGGTGCAACAAAAACCGCCTGCGAGACGCCGGCGCTACCCAGACCGCTCGCGGCGGGCGGACGGCCTTGCTTGTCACTTGCCACTCGTCACTGCATTTCGCGAACGATTTCGTCGATGGCGGAGAAGGCGGTATCGATTTCCGCGTCGACATTGTAGAAGTGGGGCGAGATGCGGACGCCGGCGCCGGGACGAAAGTCGACGAGAATGTCGCGCCTGAGGAGTTCGGCGCAGACCTGCTTCGAATGCGGCATCTCGATGGCGACGGTGCCGCCGCGGCGTTCGGGATCGCGTGGCGCGTTGACGCGCCAGCCGCGCTGGTCGGCCAGCGAAATGATGCGGACGCTGAAGCGCTTGGATTTTTCGCGAACCGCGGCCATGTCGAGCTCGCGCATAATCTTCAGGGCCGGGGCGACGGTGTAGAGCGCGGGAATGCCGGGCGTCCCGTTGAGGAAGCGATACGCCCCTTGCGTGTAGTGCATCGGCCCGACTTCGAAAGCGAACGGATTTTCGTGCGCGAGCCAGCCGGTGAATCTGGGCTCGAGTTTGGCGGCAAGATCGGGACGCACGTAAAGGTAGGCGGCGCCGGGGCCTCCGCAGAGCCATTTCAAAACGCCTCCGCAGGCGAAATCGACGTTGAGCGCCTGAACGTCGAGCGGAACGCCCGAGCCGAGCGATTGAAACGCGTCGAGCACGACATGCGCGCCCACGAGGTGCGCTTTTTCGCAGATGGCCTTCGCGTCGTTGATATAAGAGCTGCGAAAAATGACGTGCGAGATGGGAACGAGCAAGGTTTCGTCGTCGATCGCGTCAAGCAGGCGTTCGGTGGGGACTTCGATGCCGTCCGTAGGGACCATGTGGACGCGCGATGTGGCGTGCGCGTCTGAAGGGCGTGACTGCCCCTGCCAGAAGTACATGACGGAAGGAAAATTCAAGTCGCTGTAAACGATTTTGTTGCGGCGGCCGCTGAAATCGAAGCAGGAGGCGATGACGGACTGGCACTGAGTGACATTGCCGTGAATCGCGACCGAATTGGCCGGCGCGTTCATCAGCGCGCCAATCTGATTGCCGATTTCGAGCGCGAACATCCACCATTTTTCTTCCCATGCGCGGACGCCGCGCGTGGCCCAGGTTTCGGTGTACTCGGCGAGCGATTCACGCACTCCACGCGGCATCGCGCCGAGCGAATTGCTGATGAGGTAGGTGGTGCGGTCGAGAATCGGAAATTCGGCACGGTAGCGAAGGAACGGATCAGCCGACCTTTTATAAGTCGCAGGATCGCTCTTCACATGGGCATTCGTTACGCGGCTATCGGTCACGCGGGCACCTTTTCGATTTTCTCGCGCGAGCCCTTTTTCCTCGCGGCAGAGTAGAAGTAAAAGACGGTCAGCAGAAGAATAAGCGGAGCAGCGCCAATGATGGTAACGCGAAGCGGGGGTACCCACCAAGTAGCTCCGGTGGCGACGACGATCAGCGCGATGGCGACCATCGACATCGGGGCGCCGCCGGGAGCGCGCATCGGCAGAGCGGCGATTTCAGCGGGCGACAGTTTGCGTCGCATGGCGACGTGGGAAGCGAGCGCGATGCACCAGGCAAGCATGCCTCCGACGAGAGAGGCGCCGAACAGAAAAAGGAAGGCGTCTTTCGGAATGATGTATTGCGCGACGAGAGCGGCGACGATGGCCACAGTGGACACGAGGAGCGCATTCCGCGGCGACCCGGTGGATGAAAGTTTCGCAAGCGTCGGATGCGCGTAGCCGGATTCAGCCAGCGAGTAGAGCATGCGCGAACTGACGTACAGGAGTGCATTCGCTCCGGAGAGAGCAGCGGTAAGGACGACGAAGTTCATAATGGCGGAAATCGCCGGAATGTGCGCCACCTGGAACACGGTGACGAATGGGCTTTCCGTGACGCCGACCGCGTTCCAAGGAACGATGCCGACGAGGACCGCGGACGCGCAGACGTAGATAAACGTCAGGGCGATCACGGTGAGGAATGTGGCGCGAACGATGTCGCGAGGGGAACGGGCTTCGCCGGAGCAGATGGAGACGCTCTCAGTACCTTGAAAATTGAAGAGAACGAAGGCCAGCGCGAGGACCGGTCCCGCGGCGCCTCGCGGAAGAAAGCCCCCGTTCGTCGTGTAATTCGCCGGGGCCTTGCCGCCAAAAAGCAACGCAGCTCCGATCAGTATGAACGCAACGATGACCACAACTTTGATCATGGCGAACCAGGATTCAAACCGGCCGAAATTGTGTACGTCGAGAAAGTTGACGAAGAGAAGCACGGCCGCGAATCCGGCGACCCACGCGAGCACGGGAACGCGCGGGAACCAGTAACGCATGTATATGCCCGAGGCCACGAGATCAGCGCCGGTGGCCATCAGCAGGCAGAACCAGTAGCCATAGCGCGACACAAAGCCCGCCCATTGCGACAGGTACATTTCGGCGTAAATCCCGAAAGCGCCGGCGGCGGGATGAAGGCTCGACATTTCTCCGAGAGCCATGCCTACGGAAAACGCAACGAAGGCGCCGAGAACAAAGGTGAGGATGATGGCGGGGCCGGCGGTCTGGACAGCAGCGCCGGAACCAAGAAGCAGTCCCGTGCCGATCGCGCCGCCGACGGCGACCATGGCCATCTGTCCGGCGGTGAGTTCGCGGCGGAGTTGAGCGGCCTTTTGCTCCATTGAGGTGAGCGACTGTCGAGCGCCGGATCGTCCGGCGAATTCGGGCCACGCGCGCGGGCGACCGGCGGTCGCAGCCGCGGTTCGCGCCGCGATTGTACGCGCATTGCGGGGCGAGGCAAATAAAGTTGCGATGCCGGAGGGCAGGCAACAAGCGGCACCACGGACGCAGAGTCCTCCGTGGCGGGCCGGGTTTCCTGGCACGCGGGCAGACCAGACAAATCGTTAGTAGTCGGGCAGGGAGATTTTGTCGGCGAGGTCGCGACCCATGGTGAGGTCGGCGACAAACGGGATGGAAATCAGGTCGAAGATGCGGTTGCGCAGAAAAAGAGAAAATTTCGACTTCGGCGCGAATGAGCCGGCGAAGCGCAGCGCGGCCGTCTGCTTGCGAGCAACGAACGGAGCGAAGAGGCTTTCGTAGCGAGCGAAGCCTTCGGCAAAATTGCCGCCGGCGCGGTGGAGCTCGCCGGCGAGGATGTATGCGGCGACCATGGCAAGCGCAGTTCCCTGCCCTGCGAGCAGCGAGACGCAGAATGCGGAGTCGCCAACGAGAGCCACTCGGCCTCGCGACCAGAGACCGGAATGTCCGGCATCCGTTTTGCGGATTTGGGCGGGTGCCGCTTCGTGTTCTGCGTCGCTCGCGCTCATGCGAATCTGGCTGACGCGGTCGAAATAGAAATCCGTGGTGGCATCCATTGCATCAAGGATGCGGGAAGATTCCCAGCCGCTCGCCGCGAACCGGCGGCGCAAAAGCAATTTTTGCGCGGCGATGTCCGCAGGAATCTCAGGGTTTTCGTCGGCGAAAGTGAACAGGAACAGGGTGCGGTTGTCGCGCATGGTGAAGCGTCCGATCTGCTGGCCGACCTGCGTGTACATCACGTAGACGAGCTCTTCGCGCGGCGTGTAGGCTTCGGATTGAAACGCAGCGACTTTGTACCCCAGATATTTTTCGTAGTGGCTTTGCGGGCCGAAGGCGAGTTCGCGAACACGCGAATGCAGGCCGCCAGCGCCAATGACGAGGTCGAAATCGCGTTTCGCGCCGCCGGCGAACGTAACACTTACGTTCGCCGGCGTTTGGTCGATCCGGGCAATCGAGTCAGCAAAGATGGTTTCGACGCAGTACTCGATTTTTTGGAAGATGAACGCAGCGAGGTCGGAACGAGGAAGGCTGGAGTAGCGGCCTTTTGTCATACGAAAGAACGCGGAGACAGGAAAACCGGCGGTTCGTTTGCCGTTTTGATCGACGACGCGCAGCTCGCGGAGCTTGTATCCGGCGCGAGTAATCTCCGGCAGGAGGCCCATTTTTTCGGCGATGTCGAAGCCGGCGCCCCAAAAATCGATGATGTAGCCGCCGGTGCGCAAACGCGGCGCGGATTCGACAATGGTCGGCTCGAAACCGTACTGCAGGAGCCAGTAAGCGAGGGTAGGTCCCGCGATTCCGGCGCCGGAGATGAGGATTTTCATGAGGCAACAATTATGGTGCTAAAGAAGGGGCGTTCGGCGATGCGAACGCCCCTTGAGAACGACAAAAGCAGATCCCTGACCGCCGGCGCAAAATACGGGCCGGTTTTCGGACGAGGGCGAACGACGGTCTCACTTCTTCGCGTGGTTAAAGTTTTCGGCGACCTGGTCCCAGTTGATCACATTCCACCAGGCCTCGATGTATTCGGGACGCCGATTCTGGTACTTCAAGTAGTAGGCGTGCTCCCAAACGTCGAGGCCGAAGAAAGCCTTGCCGCCTTCCATAATGGGATTGTCCTGGTTTGCGGAGGACTCGATCGTGAGCTTGCCGTTCTTGAACATCAGCCAGGCCCAGCCGGACCCGAAGCGCGTCGTTCCGGCCTGATTGAATTTCGTCTTGAAGTCGGCGAAGCTGCCGAACGCGCCCTTGATCGCGTCCGCGAGATCGCCTTTCGGCTCGCCTCCGCCTCCCTTCTTCATGATTTTCCAGAACATTGAGTGGTTCATGTGGCCGCCGCCGTTGTTGCGGACCGCTGTGCGAATGTTCTCGGGCACCTTGTTGATTTGGGCGAGCAGGTCGTCGACGGAAAGGTTCTGCAGGTCGGACTGGCCTTCGAGAGCTTTATTGAGATTCGTGACGTACGCGCCATGGTGCTTATCGTGATGGATCTCCATCGTTTTCGCGTCAATGTATGGCTCGAGCGCGTCGAACGAGTAGGGAAGCGGTGGAAGCGTGTGACTCATCTGTTGAGCAGCTCCTTGTGCGGAAGTTTGTGCCATTTCTACCTCCTTCTTTGCTGTGTCCCCCGGGGTGACTGGATTCGACTCATATTCCTCGGTTGCGTCCTCATTATACGCCGGCGACCGGAGTAGGCAGCCGAACGATGAAAATTGTGAACTGATTTTTCATTCTTTTGTTTTGCAGCCTCCGTTACCTCTTCGAAATTTGTTCGGCGAACTGGCAAGGCATGGTTTCCCTGCTACAATGCGCTCAAGAAAGCGAAACCTCGCCGGGCCTGCACAAGAATCCGCGATTTATCCCAGCGCCGTGAGAGGCAATCCGGCGCGAGATGAGCTCATTCATGATTCTTGTTTGCGGGCAGACTCGCGAACGCCTTCGATTTCGCGAAGCTGGGCGGCGAACGCGACGGCGAGAGGCTGGCTTGAATCGAGAAATTCTTCCGGCGAAAAGGTGCGGGTGAGGCGTCCGGAATCCATCAAGGCTATGCGTGTGCCGAGCAGGACCGCTTCGTGAATGTCGTGAGTGACGATCACGATCGTCTTTCGCAGGCGTTCTTTCAGAAGCTGGAACTCGTGGCGAATTTCAGCGCGCGTCAACGGATCGAGCGCGCCGAATGGCTCGTCCATCAGGAGAATTGCGGGATCGGCAGCAAGAGCGCGCGCGAGGCCGACGCGCTGGCGCTGTCCGCCGGAGAGTTCATGAGGATAGCGATTACGAAAATCATCGGCGGCAAGGCCGACGAGCGAAAGGAGTTCGCCGATACGAGCTTCGATGCGATTCGGCGGCCAGCGTTCAAGCCGAGGCACCACGGCGATGTTTTCGGCGACCGTGTAGTGAGGAAACAGGCCTGTTTCTTGAATGACGTAGCCGATGTGGCGGCGAAGGTCGATCGGATCCCAAGCCAGGGTAGATTTGCTTTCAACGCGCAATTCGCCGCTGGTCGGCTCAAGAAGCCGGTTAATCAATTTCAGGGCGGTGGTTTTGCCGGCGCCGCTACGCCCGAGCAGGACGACGGTTTCGGCGCGAGAGACCGCGAGGGTCAAATCGTCCAGCAGTTTTTTGGGCTTGCCGTCGGATCCCGGCAGGCTGTAGGTGACGTTGCTGAACTCGATGATGATTTCGCCCTGCGAGTTGAGCTTCATGAGCAGAAGGAGCGAAAATTATGTTGATGAGAACGCTGCAGCGTCGAGGCTAACAACGGCGTACCCACGTGTCAAACGGCGTTCGATTTGGTTTCTCTTGCACCGCTATTCTTCGAGGTCTACAGTGTTCCCGGTAGATGGCAGTAGCACCCTTTCTGATAGGCTACATCACTCAACTGATATTCCGCCGCTGACGGAAGAAGTGGTTGTTCCCCATGCCCGTCCAACCCACGACGAGCGCTGAAGTCCAGAACGTTAAGGCGCCTCGCTCTCAAATCATCTGGTCACCATCCGCGAACAAGCAAACGCTGCGCCGAATCGTGGTGATGCTGGGAATCGCCGTTGTCTATTTCCTTGCGGGCAGACTGGCGCTAAAACTCGCGGTTATCAATCCAAGCGTGTCCTCGGTATGGCCACCAACCGGGATCGCACTGGCCGCTCTGCTGATTTTCGGCTACGAAATGTGGCCGGCGATTCTGTTTGGCGCGTTCGGATTCAACCTTTCGACAACGGGACCACATGTGATCTCGCTCGTAATCGCCGGTGGAAACACACTCGAAGCGCTTGCGGGAGCGTACCTGATTCGCCGCTTCGCACACGGCCGGTGGGCGTTCACGTCGGCCGAAGACGTGCTGAAGTTCGCGTTCCTCGGCGGAGCCGTATGCACGACGATTCCGGCGACGATTGGCGTCGCGAGTCTCTCGATCGGCGGCCTGTTGGCAGCGGGACAACGCGAGGCGGTGTGGCTGACATGGTGGCTGGGAGACATGATCGGCGCAATCGTGGTTGCTCCGTGCATTCTGCTGTGGGTCGAGCGTCCGCGAATGAAGAGAGGATTGCGAGAACGTGTTCGTGGCGCGGCGGCTGCAGCCAGCCTGCTGGTGTTAGGACTGCTTCTCTTCAGCAATCTCCTACCCTTCCGGTTTCAAGATTATCGGCTCGCGTTCCTGTGCATCCCGCTGGTGGTGTGGGGCGCGTTTTACCTGCGCGCACACGAGGGAGCGACGGTAGTACTCGCGCTTTCGGCCATCGCGGTGTGGGGAACGCTGCGCGGGTTCGGCGGGTTTTCGGGCAACAACGTGAACGCTTCACTGCTGCTGTTGCAGGCGTTCATGGGAGTGATTGCCTTGACCTGCCTCGTGCTATCGGCGGCGATTTCACAGAGAAACAGCGAACATGCGGCGCTGGAACGCGCGAGAGATCAGTTGGAGGCGAGGGTCGCGGTGCGAACAGCGGAACTGCAGAACCGTATCGCTACTCAGCAACGGGCGGAGGAAGCGATGCGCGACCTGTCGTCGCGCTTATTGAGGTCACAGGACGACGAACGCCGCCGCATCGCACGCGAACTGCACGATAGCACGGGGCAGGATCTGGCGTGGTTGAGCATGAGCCTGAGTCAACTGCGAAGGGAAACCGAGAAGCATAATGCCGCTTCCGCGGGCAAGATTTCCGAGATGCTGGAGATCGTGCAGAAAGTTCTCAGCGAATTGCGGACCATTTCCTACTTGCTGCATCCTCCGCTGCTCGACGATATGGGGCTCTCGTCGGCGATCCGGTGGCTGGTGGATGGATTTGTAGAACGGAGTAAGGTGCAAGTGACGATCGACATGCCCGAGAACCTTGAACGCTTTCCGCCAGATTTGGAAACGGCAGTGTTCCGAGTAGTACAGGAATGCCTGACGAACATTCATCGGCACTCGGCGAGCACGACAGCATCGATCCGCCTGGCGCGCTCGGCGGAATCGCTGACACTGGAGGTCGCAGATCGAGGACGTGGCATTCCGGTGGAAAAACTGGCCGGCACCGAGGGCGCTAGCGTGCGAGGGGTGGGGCTTCCTGGAATGCGGGAACGTGTGCGGCTGTTTGGCGGCGATATTCAGATCATGCGCCTGGAGCCGGGAACGCTGGTGCGGATGCAATTGCCGGTTAGAGGTGCGCGCCCAGGTCCGTCGCGGCCGGAAGGCAAGCGCGCCAAGAGCCAAAGATCCGGCGCCGCTTGAGTGCTATCGCATCGCACGGCGGCACATAGGCCCTGCCAACCGATACCTTCGGGATTCTAACCTGCCCTGTGCCGGTTCTGCCGTTCGCAGGAATGTCGGCAAGTTGTGTGCGAATGCAGATTTGACACGCGCGGGCGCTCCCGCTACGCTTTTTTGGCCATGAAAATCATCGTTGCAGACAAAGTGAGTGAACGCGGGATTGCACTACTTCGTGAGACGGGCTGGGACATCGTCATTTCGCCGGGGGCCGCACTGCCAAGCGAAATCGTGAATGCGGACGGACTGGTGGTGCGCAGCGCGACGAAGGTTACGCGCGAACTGCTGGCGAAGGCGACACGACTGAGGGTCATCGGACGTGCGGGCGTTGGCGTCGACAACATCGACCTGGAAGAGGCGACGCGTCGCGGCGTGCTGGTGATGAACACGCCCGGCGGCAGCAGCGTCAGTGTGGCGGAACATACGTTTGCGCTGCTGCTGGCGCTGGCGCGGTGGGTGCCGCAGGCGAACGCGTCGATTCACGCTGGAAAATGGGAAAAATCCGCGTCGGGAACCGAACTCCGAGGCAAAACGATGGGCCTTATCGGCTTCGGTAGAATCGGGACGGAAGTCGCCCGCCGGGCGCGCGCTCTTGAAATGGACGTCCTCGCCCATGATCCGTATGTGACTCCGGCGGCCGCGCGTGAACTGGAAGTGGAGCTTGTGCCGCTGGACGAGCTTTTGCGGCGCAGCGACGTCGTGTCTCTGCATACCTCGCTGAGCCCGTCGACGGAGAAGATGATCAACGCGGTAGCCATCGCGAAAATGAAGCGGGGAGCGCGAATCATCAACTGCGCTCGTGGAGAATTGATCGACGAAGCTGCCCTTGCGGAAGCATTGCGTTCCGGACAGCTTTCCGGCGCAGGGCTCGACACATTTGCGGTCGAGCCACCGAAGAATTCTCCGTTGATCGGTCTGCCGAACGTGGTCGCGACGCCGCACATCGGCGCATCGACCAAGGAGGCACAGGAAGAGGTGGGAACGGCAGTAGCACAGCAGGTGCGCGATTATCTGGCCGACGGGATCATCCGGAACGCGGTAAACATGCCGGCGATTCCGGCGGAGCAATACCGCCGTTTGCGCCCGTACCTCGAAATGGGGGAACGCCTGGGAATGCTGGTAGCGCAGGCGGCGCACACGCAGAGCTTCAGTCGCGTGCGGATTCGATATTCCGGTGAGCCGGCCGAGCTTGGATCGCACGTGATTCGCAGTGCCATTGTGACCGGCCTGCTGAATTCTGTTCTCGACGAAAAAGTGAATATGGTAAACGCAGGCCAGGTGGCGGCGGAACGTGGACTACTCGTCGAAGAGACGACAAAACGGCGCGAGCGCGGATTCCCGAACGCGGTCGAAGTGACGCTATCGGATGGATCACACGATCTTTCCGTCGAAGGCTCGGTGATGCAGGATGGATCGCCTCGCATCTTGTCGCTCGACAGCATCGGCCTGGAAGCGCCGCTTGAAGGAACGCTTCTGTTGACGCGGAACCGCGACGTCCCCGGTGTGATCGGCCAGATTGGAACGGCTCTAGGCAGCATTGGTGTAAACATCGCGACGTTTGCTCTGGGGCGGCGTGAGCCGGTGCACGGAGCGGAAGCTGTGGCGTTAGTGCGGCTGGACGGCGAAGTGAACGCGACGATTTTGCAGAAAATTATCGCGATACCGTCGATCACGGAGGCACGGCTGATCCATTTGCCTGAACCAGCGCGGGCCAGCGCCGCGTGCTAATACGTTTGGCCACAGAGAGGCAGAGAGAAAATAGAGGAACCACGAGCCCATTTCTCACCAGCGAATCCACTAAATTGGCTACGTCAGCTGTGCCACGTAAAGCACCTTGCCTTCGCATACGTCGGCAAGGCCTCGTTGTTGCATTCTGTGAACACAACCGCAATTGAGACTTGACCTGAGAACAGGCCCGGCGAAATATAGAAGTCCCTTCCTGGCGCAGTAGTCCGCTTGAAATTCCAAGCCGCTACGCCATCTATTACCTTGACGTGAGCGGATCCCTTGAAAAGATTCGGCGGTCATTCGAAGAAGAAATCTGTCGTACCGGCACATCGTTGGCACGTTACGGTGCCTCTGGCGCTCCTGCTGGCAATCGGTCAAAGCAGCTGGGCTCAAAATAGCCCAACGAATCAATCCACTGCGCCGCTCAAACAACTGTCGCTGGAGCAACTCGGAGATGTTGAGGTCACTACAGTCTCGAAAGAGCCGGAAGAGGTTTGGAAGACGCCTGCAGCCATTTACGTTCTGACCGGCGATGATATTCGTCGCTCGGGTGCGACCACAATTCCCGATGCGCTCCGGCTTGTGCCCGGCGTCGAAGTCGCGCAGATCGATTCGGACCATTGGGCAGTGGGAATTCGTGGATTCGGCAGCGAGTTTTCGAAGTCCGTGCTGGTGCTGATTGATGGCCGCAGCGTTTACAGTCCGCTCTTCTCAGGCGTGTATTGGAACGTGCAGAACGTAATGCTGGAAGACGTGGATCGTATCGAGGTGATTCGCGGACCAGGTGGCACGATCTGGGGCGCCAATGCCGTGAACGGCGTGATCAACATCATCACGAAAAGTGCAAAAGAAACGCACGGCGGACTGATTTCATTGGCCGGTGGCGGAGTGGATCAGGGCACCGGCGCGTTTCGCTACGGTGGAGGAAACGACCACTCCGATTTTCGCGTGTACGGCCTCGCTTTCGGCCGCGCGGCAGAATATCACCCGGATCACAGCTCGTTCGACGAATGGCAAATGGGACAAGGCGGTTTTCGCACGGACACCCAGATCAATTCGCGCGATACCCTGACGATCCAGGGCGACATGTACAAAGGATATGATGGGGAGCGGGTTGCAATCTCGTCTTACGCGCCGCCTTCGGTGGAAGACCTGGATGGGGCACACAATGTCGCGGGGGGTGACCTACTGGGCCGTTGGCGCCGTCAAGTCGACGGAGACTCCGATTTTGAGCTTCAGGCGTATTACGACCGCACCTCGCGTCTGAGTCCGCAATTGGACGACATTCGAAATACGTATGACCTTGATTTCCTCTACCACCGTAATCTGCACGGCCGCCACGATATCTTGCTCGGTCTCGGAGGAAGATGGAGTGCAGACAACCTTTCGGCGAAGTTTGCGACACTAAGTTTCGTCCCCAATGAAGAGACGGACAGCATTTACAGTTGGTTCGTGCAGGACCAAATCTCCGTGATCCAGCACCGCCTTTCGGTGATATTGGGCTCCAAGTTTGAGCACAACAACTACAGCGGATTCGAGGTGCAGCCGAACGCCCGGTTGCTGTGGACGATCAATGACCATGAATCATTTTGGGCTGCGATAACGAGAGCCGTTCGAACGCCCTCGCGTCTGGATCAGGATCTTCAGCTCACTGATTTTATTATGGCAAGCCCGCCGACCTTCCTTCGTGTTGTGGGAAGTCCGGACTTTAAATCAGAGCAGCTATTAGGCACGGAAGCCGGTTATCGGCGGTCGTTGGCTAACACGCTCTACATGGACGTGGCGTTCTTCCATAACGACTACAACGACCTGTACGGCTACGGTCCGCCGAGCCTATTGCTGGAACCGTCGCCCGCGCCGCTGCATGTCGTGGTTCAGTTACCGCTGGCCAACGCGACGGCCGGCGACACAACTGGCGTTGAAATCGCGCCTGACTGGAAACCGGCCGACTGGTGGGAACTCAGGGGCTCTTATTCTTACCTGCATCTGAATGTGCATGACAGACCGGGAGCCGCCGGAGCGTTCAACGGACTGGTAACATCCTCGGATAACGGATCGAGTCCGCATCATCAATTCGAAATGCAGTCTTTGACCAACCTGCCGAAGAAAATGAATTTTGACCTTACGTATCGCTACGTCTCAGCCTTGTCCGCGCAAACTTCGGTTCCAGCGGGGCCAACGGTGGGCGCCTATTCGACGGCAGATGTGCATTTCGCCTGGCGTCCCGTTTCCGATCTGGAGTTTTCGTTCGTTGGGCAGAACCTACTGCAGCCGCAGCATGCCGAATTCGGCGGCGACGATGGTCCGCTTGTCGAAATCAGGAGGACCTTCTACGGGCAGATCACGTGGCGCAGCAAGGAGTGATCCGCTCACTGATTTCCGGATTTAGTGTTAGGTGTTGGGGCAGGTGTGCGCGTGCCGGAATCATCCATTCTCTCGCATGTGCGAGACGCCGCGCCTACCCGTCCACAAGTGGGACTCTGTGGGCTGTTCCTTAGGCGAGCGACGCAACAGCGTCCGCGATGTGATTCGCCGAAATGCCGAACATATCGAGAAGTTCTTTCTCTTTGCCCGAATGCGGCATGCGCGTTACCGCCAGGTGCCTGAATTTCGATGGCATGGCTCCCGCTTGCGCCAGCGCCGATAGAACGGCTTCGCCGACGCCACCCTCCGCCCAGTGGTCTTCCACTACGACCAGCTTGCCGCCGGTCGCCTTCACATGTTCCGCAAGCGCTTTACCGTCGATGGGCTTCACGCAGTAGAGGTCGATCACGCGGATGGCGGTTCCCTTTGACTTCAGATCGTCCGCGGCTTTGAGCGCCTCGTGCAGCGTGATGCCGGCGCCAATCACCGTCGCGCGATCCTGCCCACTCTGGCGCAGCACTTTGAAGCCGGGAACTGGAAATTTTTCGTCTTTCGAATAAAGGATCGGAGTTTTCGGCCGCGAGGTGCGCAAGTACGTTATTCCGTCAGTGCGGGCCATGTATTCGGTGAGGCGCTCAGCGGAAACGGCGTCGCTGGGATAGAGCACGACCGAGCCGTTGACTGCGCGGAAATTGGCAATATCTTCGAGTCCCATCTGCGACGGGCCATCTTCGCCGATGGAAACGCCGCAGTGCGATCCGCACAGGCTGAGGTTCGCGCGGCTGACTGCGGCCATGCGAACTTCGTCGACGGCGCGCGAAAGAAAGCAGGCGAAGGTATCGGCAAAGGCGGTGAAGCCGCGGGCGGCAAGTCCGACGCCGACGCTCACCATATTCTGCTCGGCGATGTAGGCCTGGAAAAAGCGGTCGGGATATGCCTTGGCAAAAATTTCCGAGAAGGTGGAGTTGTCGACATCGCCGGAAAGATCGACGAGTTTCGGGTTGACTGCGCCGATGCGCTTCAAGGCGTATCCGTACGCTTCGCGCGTGGCGATAGGCTTCGAGGAATCGTAATCAGGCGCGGCAGGCTCAGAAAAACTGACGCGATGTGGAAGATCTTTGCGAGCGTACGATTTGCCCGGATCGGGCGGAATGTCCCAACCGCCGCCCAGTTCTTTCATCGCACGCTCAAGCTGATCCTTCGAGAACGGCTTGCCGTGCCAACCATTCTTTCCCGCAACTTCGCTGAAGCCGTGCCCTTTTTCCGTGCGCGCGATAATCGCTTGCGGTTTGCCGGTGACAGCTTTGGCGCGATCGAGAGCGGCGAGAATCTGCGGCACGTCGTGGCCGTCGATTACTTCTGCGGCGAATCCTTCCGACTCGAACTTCTTTTTGTAGATGTCCATCTGATGCTCGTACATGGTCGGCTCGCTCTGACCCAGAGCGTTGATATCGGCGATGACAGTCAGGTTGTCGAGCTTGTAGTGGCCCGCGAACGCGGCCGCTTCCCAGATTTGGCCCTCGGCGAGCTCGCCATCGCCGGTGAGCACGTAAACGCGCGTGGGGCTCTGGTCGAGACGCGCTCCGATCGCGAGGCCCGCGCCAACCGAAACACCCTGGCCAAGCGAGCCAGTTGCCGCGTCGACGCCAGGAATCAAAGGCGTCGGATGGCCTTCGAGTTCGCTGGAAACCTGGCGAAGCGTCATCACGCGCGATTCGGGAAACACTCCCTCTTCGGCGAGCACGGAATACAGCAACGGCGCGGCGTGCCCCTTCGAAAGAACGAAACGGTCACCGTTAGGCGAATTTGGATCTTTTGCATCGAACTTCATCGCATAGAAAAAGAGGCCCGCGACCAAATCCGCCGCCGACATGCAGGACGTCGGATGGCCCGAGGCGGCGGCTGTGGTCGACATCATCGACAGGATGCGCAGGCGGCGCGCTTTTTCCTTTATTTCCGCCACGGTGGATGAAGAAGGTCCGGCGGGTGAGGTGACGCTCATGAGGGCTCCTTTCGAACGCGACAATGTAGAAATATGATTCTACCCGTTTCAAATGCAGCCCGCGACCCGCGATTGGAAATATCCAGCGGACTACCAGATGGTGCGAACCGCGCGGGAATGGGAGATTGCGCGATCCGCAGTTACCAACGACAGCCCCTCGACGATTGCAGTCGCGCCGATGATCCGGTCAGCAGGATCATTGGGATACGACGGCGGAAGCGTCGAAGCACAAATAGATGCTTTCGCTGTTATCGGCAGAATACGAAAGCGAGCTTCGAGCTCGGCAAGAAATCTTTCCAGGCTGGAAATCACTCGAAGCTTGCTTCGTCTGGAAAGCATCGCCAACTCAAGCAGCGTCATATCGGAGATCGCCAAGCCCGACCCGGCGTCGCGGGCTTCTTCAATAGCCGCATGTGCCTTAGCGAGAGAGATCCGCCCCTTTGGCTTCGCGGCCGAGCATAGTGACGATGGCTACCAGCAGCGCGATGATGAGAACGGTCCACGCCAGGACGGACGCGAGATTCCCGGCGAAGTGACGCTCCGCGATCCTGGCTTGCAGCACTTCGTTCCACGACGAAAACAGATTGCCCAACTGATACGTGAACCCCGGAAATGTAGCACGCACAGATGGAGGGGAAAGTTCATTCAAGTGCGCGGGAATCACTCCCCAGGCGCCCTGCACCATGAACTGCATCACGAATCCGCCGATAGCGAACATCGCCGCCGAATGCGAGTAAGCCCATAGCGGGATGGCAGGGATCGCGAGCAGCGCGGCTATGGCGATGGCTCGGCGGCGGCCGATTTTCTCCGACCAGGCGCCGAAGACGATTCCTCCAAGGAGGGCACCGACGTTGTAAATAATTGCGATCAGCCCGACCATCCCTGGAGAGAAGCCATGATTCTTCTGCAAGAACGTAGGATAGAGGTCCTGTGTGCCGTGACTGAAGGAGTTGAAGGCAAACATCAAGACAACGAGAAAAACAAAACTGCCGAGATATTTCCAAATATCGCGTCCGAGGTGGAGTTCCGCGCGATGTGATGCAGCGCCGGCCATCCAAGCCGGCGATTCCTTCACATGCTTCGCAATAAGGTACACGATCGGGATTGCCGGAAGCGCGCCTATGAAGAACATCCCGCGCCATCCGACGAAACGGAAGAACACGGCGTAGATGAAAGCCGCGAACAGATAACCGATTACGTAGCCTTCCTGCAGGAGGCCCGAAAAAAAGCCGCGGCCTTCAGCGGGAAGCGTTTCGAACGCGAGGGCCGCTCCGACGCCCCATTCGCCTCCCATGGCCACGCCGAACAGCGCGCGAATGATGAGAAAGGCTCGCAAGGATGGAGCGAACCCGGAAGCAAGCTCGAAGAACGAATAGCAAATGATGTTTATCAGCAGCGCGGGGCGGCGGCCGTAGCGGTCGGCAAACAGCCCAAAAACAAACGCGCCGACAGGGCGCATCGCCAGCGTAACGAAGATTGCTTCGGCAACCGCAGAAATTCGCGCGCTGAATTGCGTCGCGATCGCGCTAACGCAAAAGACGAGGATGAAAAAATCGAATGCGTCGAGCGACCAGCCGAGCATGGATGCAAAAAACGTGGTGCGCTGAGCAGACGTAAGCCGCCGGAACTGCGCGAGGAGGCCAGGTTTCGATCCGCCGGACGCCTGCGAACGAGTGTCCCCATTCATCGTGATGTACCCTGCGCGGGGATGGATTTGGGATTGAGTATTGCGTCCGTTACGCGAGTGACCTGCACCATTTCAGCGACGTCGTGGACGCGAACGATATGCGCGCCACCCAGGAT
>JBOGNK010000155.1:0-36499 GCA_050747085.1 Candidatus Acidiferrales bacterium | reverse complement strand
CGCTATAGCCATGGAGAAGGAGAAATTCGGCGGGTCCAAGCATCCCGGTGCGATCGTCGGACATGCCGTGGAAGAGAAGCACCCAGTCGCCGTTTGGCTGTGCCGCCCGAATTTTCCAGCCGCGCAGTTCGACTCCGTCCGGAGCGCGAACAGTGAAATCCTCTTTTCTTGTCGCCGTCGCACGCAACATCGCGGCGGTCTGGGGGAACCGTTGAGGATTCGGATTTGCCGGGTGAAGAACGCTTGGACCGATAATCCGCCCGGCGATTGCGGCGATTCCAGCTACCAGCAGAAGGAATATAACGATGGCTCGGCCCGCGATGATCAGCGTTCGGCGCATACTGCTATGGGAAGATACGCCCGGAAGATGCTTTATGTTTCGGTTGCCGGGGTGATCCAGACGATGCGTGTTAGGACAGGCCTTTGTACTGGATGGTCAGGACGGTGATGTCGTCGGACTGCGCTGCGCCCTGTGTGAACGTCTTTACCGCCTCGCGGATGCAATCACAAAGCTCGTTCACGTTTTGACCCGCGAAAGCCTCAAGCGTTTGTCGTAGGCGCGTTTCCTCGAAAAGCTCATTACGGATGTTCGTTGCTTCCGAAACGCCGTCCGTATAAATGACCAGGAAATCCCCGGGATCAAGGATCACGCGCGCACTCTGATATTCGGCTTCCACAAACATTCCGACCGGAAAATTCGATGAGGCGAGCGCCTCGAGGGCGCCAGACCTTCTGCGTAGAAGCGGCGGCACGTGCCCCGCATTGACGTACTCGAAGCGGCCCATCTTGTCGAGAACACCGTAGAACACAGTCGCGTAACGTTCCTCGGCGCTGCGCTCGCACAGGTATGTGTTCACGCGCGAGAAAACGCCGGGTAGAGAGATGTCCATCGCCGCCGTGGTGAAAAACACGCCCTGAAGCAGCGTGGCCAGCAGCGCGGCGGATAGTCCCTTTCCCGCCACATCGCCAACGAAAAATCCGTGGCGGCCTCCTCCCAGTTCGATCACGTCAAAGCAGTCGCCTCCAACGGAGTGGCAGGAGAGAGTCGTTCCGGTGACGGCAACGCTCGCAAGGTCCGGCATCGCTTTTGGCAACAGATGCCGTTGAATCTGGCTCGCAATTTCGATTTCGTGGTCCAGGCGAGCTTTGGCCCGCGACGCGGCGAACAGGCGTGCGTTCTCGACGACGGTTGCGGCTTCGCGCGCGAGCGAGTGGAGCACTTGGCGATCGAGGTCAGTAAATGCAGTCGATGAGGTATGGCTATCCAGATAGAGAACGCCGATCAGGTCCCCCTGGCGTGTCGAGATTGTAGCGTCCAGAGTTTCAATTACCGGGAGTTTGTCGATCGGAATGGCGACAATGGTGTGCAGTTCCAACCGGGCGACGCTTTCCTGCGCGCTGACGGCGGTTTCCGCGCCTGTGTCGCTGACCACCAGCTCGCGCCGTGTGGTGGCGACGCGCTTGACGACGCTTTGCGACACCTGCAACTGATCGGGCCGCAGGGTGTTGCGTTGCGCGTCGCGCGCTACGGCCATTTGCAAATCCCCCGCCGGATTTGCCAGCAGCAAGAGGCCGCGTTCCGTCCGCGTCACCTGAATGGCCGCATCGACCACGCTGCTCAACACATCTTCAAGCGAAAGCCCCGCTCCCATGGTGCGCGCCACTTCCAGCAGCACGCCCAGATGATGGAGTTCGCGCGAGCCGGGTTCGGCCGGCGCCGGCGCTTCCACTTTCTCAAGCAGTTCCTCGATCGTGGCGCCATCGCCGATATAGACCAGCTTGTACGAATCCGCCATCCCAAAATCGATGCGATCCTTTGGCTTGAGTTCGTAACGAACGACGCGCTCTCCGTTGACGAATGTGCCGTGCCTGCTGCCCATGTCCTCTAGGATGAAGGTCCCGCTATCGGCTGTTATTTGCGCTTGCTGGCGGCTGATGCGGCTGTCGCGAAGGGTCAATTCATTGCCGGCTTGCCGCCCGATGCGGAAGGGAAAGGACGAGATCTGAGTTTCGCGGCGCGTGCCGTTTGGTTCCACCACTACGAGACGAGGAGAGCGTGCCATTTTTAGCGCGTGTTCGGTTGTCGCTGGAATTCCGGCCGCTCGCGTTTGCGAGCGCCGACCCACCGGACATGCTAGCAAAGTCAGAGGCGAAGTAAATAGAGCAGGGAATGGCTGCAGCCGCAAATACCCAAACTCGTGTCGTGAGGATCAAGAACGGTACTAATACATCCCTACCTGAGATCCGGATTCAGATTGCGGTACGGAGCAGCAGGGCAATTCCTTCTGAAAACGCCTGCGCAGGCGTAATCAGACTGACGACGAGATAACCGTCGGCCGGGAACTCGTAGAAGTGGCCGGGGTGCAGGGAAACGCCGTGCTTTTCGAGCAGGTCGATGGCGAGATCTTCATCGGAACGCGTGCGCGGGACGCGAATCACCGCGTACCATCCGCCCCGGATTTCAAGTCGCGAGCACGATTGTTGACGCGCGAGCTGCCGATCCAGTTCCGCCAGATTGGCCCGCACGCGACTCATGAGCTGACGTTGAAAGTCGTTGCGCCCGGCGAGGAACGAGCACGCCGCATGCTGGATCGGCGCATTCATCGAGAGATAGGTGTCCGCGATGATCTCCAGACGCGAGAGCGCGTGCGATTTCGCCTCGGCCGGCCCGTTCGCAACGAGCCAGGCCAATTTCATTTGCGGGAGGCCGCAAATTTTTGAGATGCCGCTCATCGTGAACGTTAAGACATTGTCGGCCGCAACGAAGCTTTTGGGCGGCGAACCAGCTCCCACGTCGGCGCCGCTGGCCAATTCACGTATCAACGCGAAGTCGAGAAAAACTTCGTCGGCGATCAACGCAAGCCCATGCCGCGAGCAAAGTTCCGCTAGTTTCTCTGCTTCCGCGGCTGCGCAGAAGTTTCCAGTTGGGTTATTCGGATGAACGACTATGATAGCGCGCGCGCTTGGTGTGATCGCGCGTTCCAGCCGGTCGAAATCGATTTGCCAGCCGCAATCGTAAAACAGCGGATAACGGGCAATCTTCACGTCGAGAACATCCGCCAGGAAATCGAACAGGGGATAACCGGGTGCCGGAACAAGAATCTCGTCGCCGGGGTCGCAGAGCAGCCGGAAGGCGAACGAATACGCCTCCGACGTGCTGGTCGTTAGGATGATGTTTGCAGGCGAAACGCGATCACCGCGCTTGGCGTAATATTCGGCGACTACTTCGCGCGCGGATAGTAGTCCTTGCGATTGCGGTTCGTAGGCCAGCGAAGCGTTATTCGCCAGAGCGTGCAGGATGGTTTCCGAATCGTACTGAAAGCCGCATTTCGTTGGGTTTGAAGCGGTCAGGTCGAGCAAGGGCTTGGCCGCGGCCCGGTGCTGATCGAGCGCTTCGCTCAGCCGGTTCGTCTGCAGGTTCCAGTTCGTACGCTTTGCGAAGTGCGCGTTCGCCAAGATCGCGTCCCTCCGCAGCGAATCGTACAACGGTTCGCGCCGGCTGTCGTGAGCAAGTGCAGCGGGACGAACAGCGAATCGCGCCGGTGTAGTCATCAGTGGAAATCGTGCGATGCGGGTTCCGCACGGGTGATCGCAAGCGGCTCGACGCGCTCCGCTTTTACTGAGACGACGCCTTCCTGATTCTGCAGCTTGCCGTCAATCATTAAAAACTGGTGCTGGACGATGGCCATTCGGTCCTGATCGAAAAGCTGGGGCGTGATGATCGCGTTGGCGATGCCCGTTTCGTCTTCGATACTGAGGAACACAAAGCCGTTCGCCGTGCCGGGACGCTGGCGCGCGATCACCGCGCCGGCGATCCGCACGTCCATTCCATCTCTCAGAGCATGAAGCTCGGCCGCAGAACGAACGCCTTGCTGCTTCATTTGCGCGCGCTGATACGCCATCGGATGTGGGCCCACCGTCATTCCGGTGCCGCGAAAATCGGCGACCAGCCGCTCCTCGGACGTCATCACCGCGAGCGGCGAATTTTCGGAGAGCGCTGGCAGCCACGGCGAATCCGGTTTTTGATTCGTCGCGCGCATTCCCGGATTTTGTATCTCTGGCGTTTCCGTGTGATCGGTTGCCTCAAATAGCGGGCCTGCGCGACGCGCCGCCCGTTCGATTTGCCATAGCGCATCGCGGCGATGCATTTTCCGATCTTTCCCGGCAATGAAATTTAATGCGCCGATTTCTGCCAACGCCGCGAGTTCAGATTTGTGAATCGCGCCGACGCGCCGCTTCAAGTCTTCAACCGAAGAAAATCTTCGGAGCGCTCGCTGCTCCACAATCTCTTTGGCGATTTCCTCGCGCAGCCCCTTCACATAACGCAGGCCAATCCGTAGGGCAAAGCCTTGCTTCTGTTTTTCGAGCGTGCACGCCCAGTCCGAACAGGTCACGTCGATCGGACGAATGTTCAGTCCATGGCGCTGCGCATCTTTGACGATTGTTGCCGGACGATAAAATCCCATCGGCTGATTATTCAGTAGTGCCGCCGTGAACGCCGCCAAATACCGGCATTTCAGATAGGCGCTCGCGTATGCGAGCAGTGCAAAACTTGCGGCGTGCGATTCGGGAAATCCATACAGCGCGAACGAGGTGATCGACTGCACGATCGTGTCCTGCGTGGCTGCGTCAATTCCAGTCTGGTCCATGCCCACACGTAATTTCTTTTCAATATCCTTCATACGCCGTTCGGAGCGCTTGAAGCCAAACGCGCGCCGCAGCTCTTCCGCTTGCCCTCCCGAAAACCCCGCGGCAATCATGGCTATGCGCAGCAACTGCTCCTGAAAAAGCGGCACGCCCAGCGTGCGTTCGAGCACAGGTTCGAGCGACGGATGCAGGCAGGTGGGCGGTTCTTTTTTCTGTCGGCGCTTTAGATACGGATGCACCATTTTGCCAACGATCGGTCCAGGGCGGATGATTCCTACCTGGACGACGATGTCGTAGAAACATTGTGGCTGCAGGCGCGGCAAAAACGCCATTTGCGCGCTGCTTTCGATCTGGAACATGCCCACGGTGTCCGCTTTGCGTAGTGTTTCGTAGACCAGTGGATCGTCGGACGGAAGATGCGCCAGGTCGACCTCTTCCTTGTAGTCGTCGCGGATAATCGTGACCGAATCTTCCAGCACGGCCATCATCCCGAGCCCAAGCAGGTCGACTTTCACGATTCCCATGTCCGCGCAATCTTCTTTGTCCCATTGCACGACTACGCGTCCGGGCATGGTGGCCGGTTCGAGTGGCACGATCGAATCGAGTTGTCCCTGGCACACCACCATTCCGCCCGAGTGCTGTCCCAAATGGCGCGGCAGGTCCTGCACCATCATGCATAGCTCGAGAAATTTACGGATCTGATGATTTTGCAGATCGAGGCCGGCTTCGCGGAAATGGCGATCGAGCGTGTCGTTCGAATCGCGATATTCGAACGTGCCAACCAGGCTCGAAAGCCGGTCGAGGACTTCGGGTTGGAATGAGAGCGCCTTGCCGATCTCGCGTGCGGCGGAACGACCGCGATAGGTGATGACGTTGGCCGTCATCGCAGCGCCCAGTCTCCCGTAGCGTTCGTATACATATTGAATCGCGCGCTCGCGCTGATCGCCGCTGGGAAGATCGATGTCGATGTCGGGCCATTCGCCGCGTTCTTCGGAAAGAAAACGCTCGAAGAGCAGATCCATTCCAACCGGATCGACGGCCGTAATGCCCAGCGAGTAGCAAACCGCGCTGTTCGCCGCTGAGCCGCGTCCCTGCACGAGAATGCCGTTCTCGCGGCAGAAGCGCACGATATCCCAGACGATCAGGAAGTAGCCGGCAAGATGGAGTTTCTCGATCAGCGCGAGTTCGCGATCGACCTGCTGCAGTGCTTTTTCGTTATCCAGTCCATAGCGGTCGATCATTCCTTCCCGCGTGCGCTTGCGCAGGAAGCTCATTTCCGTCTCACATGGTGGAAGAGGATATTTCGGAAACTGGTAGCCCAAATCCTTCAAAGTAAATTCCAGTCGCGAAGAAAGAACTTCCGTATTCGCGATGGCTTCGGGCAAATCGGAAAACAATCGCGCCATTTCGGCGGGCGTCTTCAGGCAGCGTTCGGAATTGCGATGCAGAAGGCGACCGGCCGTCGCAAGCGCGACGTGATTGCGAATGCAGGTGAAAACGTCGAGCACTTCGCGCTCCTGCGGCTGCGCGTAGCAAACGCCATTGGTCGCGAGCAGCGGCAGATGCAATGCGCGCGCGATCGAGACGGCGGCGTGGTTGCGTGCTTCCTCTTCACGATGAAAATGGCGCTGCAATTCGACGTAAACATTGCCGCGCCCAAAAATTCGGCAAAGCTGCTCGACGGCTTCGGTCGCCGCGCGCGTTCCTCCTTTTGCCAGCGCATACGCCAGCGGGCCTTCGTCGCCGCCGGTGAAGCAAATCAATCCTTCAGCTTTGTCAGCGACTTCTTCCGGCGAAACATCTCCTTCTCCCTTTTTCGCGCGCAATTTCATGCGTGTGATCAGGCGACAGAGATTCTGATAGCCTTCGCGCGACACCACGAGCAACGGATAACGCCAACCTTCGGGAGAAGTCACTTCCGCGCCGATATGGGCGCGCAGTGAAGCTTTGTCCATCGCAAGATGGAACCGCGGCGAACCGTACACGCCATCGCGATCGAGCAGCGCCATAGCAGGCATCTGGTATTCGGCGGCAAGCGCAGCCAGTTCTTCGGAGGCGGACGCGCCTTCCAGAAAACTGAATGCAGATCGCGCATGCAATTCGACGTAGCTCAATCGTAGGCTCCACGTACGAACCATTCGTTGCGGATTGAATCGAAGAAAATTCGATAGAAACTGTGTTGCGTCTCATTCGCAGCGCAAGCCGCAACTTTCATCGGCAATGCGAGGGAACTGACATTCGCGCGCGGTCCGACGACGGAAGAGAAAACGACCTCGAGATCCCATTCATCGTTCTGCCAGCCGTCTTCGCGCCACCAATCGCCGGAACTGCGCCACGGACCCGACGCCGCGACCACACGTCCGTCCATTCCCTGAAAACGAATCCTCACGGGGCTTCCATCGCACAAGTCGACTTTCGCCGCGAGTGCCGGTCTGAAAACCCGAAGCGCTTGCGACGAACACCGCTCGCAAACTTTTGCCGCATTCCCATCTTTCGATTTACTTCTCGGTTCTGTCTCGACAGCGTCTGCCGCGAACCGTCTCATGCGAAATTCTCCCGGCCGATACGTGTCGACCAATTCAGGCGAGCCAACGTTGGAATCTCCCACCACGTTCGCGAGCCGGGCGATGGTCAATTCCAGTTTTTCAGGATCGGGAGAGCTCGGAAGGAACAAGCCCGCCTGTGCAACGCGTGGCCGCGCCGCGTCCGCCGCCAAAATAATTTTCACAATTGGCGCAGTGGGAGGATCGGATTGCAGGTGCAATCGAACCAAATTCAGCAATGTTTTCGGATTGCGTATGGGCGTGGGTAAACTCAATACCCGTTCGTACGTTTTCAGCCGCGGAGTCAACCCGCCGTGGTGAGCGGCGGTTGTATTTAGCCTGGCGCGCAGCTTGTCTGCCGTAGACAGGTGAGCCGAGTGCCGCGATCTGTGTGGATCACCGCGTCCAGTCCCGGAGGGACGATTGACGTCTTGCGCGGTTTCAAAACCAGGATCGAGCACGAATCGCACGCGAACCGCGCATGCCGCCAGCGAGCGCGCTTCAAGCCGCGCGCACACCTGTCCAAGCAATCGCCCCAGCAGAAACGAAAGCGGCTCTAGTTCCTCGACCGCATCCTCCAATTCCATTTCCTCCTCAAAATGAGCCACCGGCTCAGCGAGCACCATGGCGCGGCCGCTTTTGCCTTGCGCCAGTTCGTGTAGCCGGACGCCTTCCTGTCCAAGACGTTCGGAAAGTTGCAAGACGGGCAACGCCGCTAGTTCCGCGCACATGTGCACACCCCAGCGCTCAAGCGTTTCGAGCACTTCCAAAGAAGAAGGGAGCGCATTCACGGATAAGCGCCCGAGAGTTTCCGCGTCCGCACCTTCGGGAATTAAGGTGATGCCCGGAAAACCTCGCGCCGCGACAATCGCCGATTCCATTTGCGACGCGACGGCAATATGCGCCAGCAGACCTAATCTCGCCGCGCGTTCGGCAAGCTGATCTGCAATTTGCTCATCCGATCCGAGCAGGGAATTCAAGCCGGCAAGATCGAGAGCGACTGTATTCGGTGCGGTATCTTCAACGCGCGGCGAAAGCGACCATCCCAGATCAAGCAGCGCCGCATGCGCCGCTTTTTCGCTCGCCGGCGAACGATGACGAATCTCGATTCCGACGAATTGCTGCACTTGCGATTTGGTCATTCCGATCGCGATTCCCGTTTTGGCCGCCGCTTCGTTCGTTGCAACGACGCTCCAAACTGGGGGCGTTCCATCGACAATCGCAACGGCGCGATCGCGCAGCGCCGGTTCGGAACGCACTACGGCCTGCACAGGGAAATTGGGAATAAAAATGGAAGCAAACGCCATACGATTCCAAATTGGCCACCGGCTGTCGCGAAATCTTCAACGTAAGATTCGGCATTTGGTTTTCAGTCAGTTGGTGAGCCGTTGTAACTCCATTTCGTTTTTGTCTCGAAAATCGCGGTTTCGCTGGCCGGCTTCGCAATCGTGGAACCGGCGTAAGCGGATGTTCCATCAATCGCGCCGGCGGGCTGCACGCGCGACCGAGCCACTTCGGCGCTCAGGGAGGCGCCGTTGAACAGGCACGTGTGCGACTGGCCGGAAACTGCGGCATCGCTTCCGATTGCCTGTGACCAGCGCGCCGTCTCCGCTCGCATCCGCAGGACCAGGGACGCGCACGTTTTCGCGTGTGGCTCCTGCTCAACGACGAGGAAAATCGTCGGCGTATCCTCCACCGCGCGGCGAAAGCGAAACCATACGTTCAGCGGAACGTAGCGAACGGTTTGCGGAGGAATATCGGCCAGATCCAACGCAATCAGGCCGAAGCCTCCGGCTTGCAGCAGCAAATCCGCCGAGCGCAGAGCCTGATCGATATTCCGGCAGCGAACCCAGAGCAATTGGCGCAAGTTCACACCGGCGGCTTCCGCGGAATGCGGGTCGAATGAGTCGCGCCCATCGACAAACGCGCAGACTTCCGCGTCCGCGGTTCGTGACGCTAAAGCGGAAATCAGCAGGCTCGTGAGGCCGGAGCAGCTTGAGCCGCAAATCTCAGTGAGCCCGCCGCGAGGAAATCCTCCCGTGAGCGAATCGATTTCCGGAATGCCGGCCGAAACGGTTTCTACGATCTTGCGGTCGCGATAGGTGAAAGGCGCGGAGATGCGTCCGGCAAGAGCCGATTCGACTTCCGAGCGTAAAGCGGAAAGATTGCGAGGCATAAACGGCTAAGTTCGGCGGGAAAGGAGTAAAGCGTCGTTCGCTTTTTATTCGCCTTGAGGGCGGATTGTGAGCTACTGCGGCAGGGTTGTCAACAGCGAAACGAAAGGCGAAAAATGCATTTCGGTACGGACTAGAGGTAGGTAGGCCGCCTAATTTCGATAAGTTGCGGTGGCCGTCATGCACCACGATTCAGGAGTTTGCGCGCCCGGCACAGTCTGATCCTCGATTGGCCAGCATCGAACAGATATGGCCAGGCGTCTTCCGTCAAAGTCAGGCAACGGTTCAGATAACCCTTTTGTTCCTCCGACAACGAACTTGAAGAAGCTACAGCAAGCCTCAAAGGGCTGCAAGAATTGCGATTTGTGGGAGCGTGGAACGCAAACCGTGTTTGGTGAAGGCGAGCCCACCTCGAAGGTAATGTTCATTGGCGAACAGCCGGGGAATGACGAAGATTTGCAGGGTCGACCGTTCGTTGGATCCGCCGGCAGGCTGTTGGATAAGCTTCTTGTCGAAGCGGGCGTCGATCGGACTAAGGTTTATGTTACGAATGCCGTTAAACACTTCAAATGGGAATCTCGCGGCAAACGCCGCATCCATAAGAAGCCAAACTCAGTGGAAATCACGGCTTGCCGGCCCTGGCTGGAAGCGGAAATCGTCAGTATCCACCCGAAAGTGATCGTTTGCCTGGGCGCAACGGCAGCCCAAGCCCTGCTTGGACGCGATTTCCGGGTTACACAGCATCGCGGTGAACTGCTCGCTTCGCCGCTTGCGCCGCACGTGATGGCCACCGTGCATCCATCCTCAATCCTGCGCGCGCCCGACGATGAAACGCGCCACGAAGAGATGCGCCGTTTCGTCCAAGACATGCGCAAGATCCCGCCCCTACTCTAACCGCTTGTTTTTTCATCTTTGCCGGGTTTTCATAGGCATGCCGTTGCTGTTCTCGCGGGGGCGCAGCGCGGTCGGTCGATGCCGCGTACAGCATTCGACTGATGGCTATCGCAGGCCGAGTCTCCGAAACTGGATGTATGCTCCTGAAGGAGCGTGTGAAGGGCTGCATCTTAAGGAGCATCCCTGCGCTTTGCGCCCGCCAGACAGGTTCAATAGAAGATCGTCGTGGAAACCGACTCCGGCAACGCATCAGGTTTCCTCGCGTCGAATGCATTGCGCGAAAACTCAAAGCAATTCTGCTGGGCCGTGCTCAAGAGGGTCTGGACGCGCGCGTGGGCGGACGACTGCGTCGATTTGGCCGCGCAGACGTCGTTCTATTTCGTGCTGTCAATATTTCCGCTCCTGCTCGTCCTGGCGTCGATCGTCGGGTGGCTGCCATCGACCAACCTGTGGCACAACTTCGCGCAATGGATTTCGAATTATCTGCCGCGGGACGCGCGGGACGTTTCCTTCCATACGATCCTCGGCTTGACGCACGGGTATTCCAGTTTCCTGTCGGTGGGGCTGATCGCTACAATCTGGTCTGCATCCTCGGGCTTCGTGAGTCTGATCCAATCTCTGAACATCGTGTACGAGGTGAAGGAAACCCGCGGCTTCTGGAGGGAGCGGCTGATCGCCGTGATCGCAGCCGCATTGGCGGCCGTCTTTCTTCTCGGAAGCTTCGGGCTGCTGACAGCAGGGCAGTTGGCGGTGGCGTTTATCGGCAAAGATATTCCCGGGATTCAACATTTTCGAATATGGTTCGGCATAGGCCGCTGGCTGGCGAGTCTGGCGCTCCTCTTTATTGGCGTGGACCTGATCCACCATTTTCTTCCCAATCGCAAACGCCGCTGGCAGTGGTTCACCGCCGGTACGATTTTCGTCGTCGCACTGTTTGTCGCTACGGCGTTTGGTTTCAACGTGTACGTCGCGGACTTTGCAAATTATTCGAAGGTTTATGGAGCGCTTGCAGCAGCCATCATCCTGCTCCTCTGGATATACGCGCTCAGCCTTATCCTTTTGATTGGCGCCGAGATCGATCACGCTATCGAACTCTTGAGACGAGAGCGAGTCGCCGCTTGAGCGCGGGTCCGCATTCGCATCGAGGCGCATCGCGCGCGCTTTCGGCCCGTGCGTTTACATTCGCGCTTGCCGCCGTTCTCTGGCTGATCGGAGGCATTCCCGCACTCGCGCAGCAGACGTCGCCGAGCACCTACGCTGGATTCGAAGGAAGGAAGGTTTCCAGCGTGAATATTGCCATCCGGCCGCAAATAACGGACGTCACGACATTTCGCAAGCTAATCCAGCAAAAAGCCGGCGCACCGTTCTCGATAAAAGCTATTCGCGAGAGCGTCGCAGCTCTGCAGCAAACGAAATTATTTTCGCAAGTGCAGGTGAAAATTACGCCCGAGGTGTCGGGCCTTAGAGTTCTTTTTCTGCTGCAGCCAGCCTATTTTGTGGGCCTGATCTCGTTTCCTGGCGCGACCAACAGGTTCGCATACACAGAACTGCTCGAAGCGGTGAACATTCCCGCGCAGTCTGCATTCACAAACGACCTGCTTCCGCAAGGGCAGAAGGCTTTGCTCGCGTTTTTTAGCAAGCAGGGATACTTCAAGGCGACTATCCAGCCGCAGGCGCAGGCAGACGACGCCGATCGCATCGAAAACCTGGTCTTTACCATCGATCTTGGCCCGCGCGCGCGCGTTGGCGTCCTTACCTTCGAAGGACTGAGCGATTCACAGGCGCAGGACATGCGGACTTCGTTGAGCTCCTGGTGGGCTCGGCTCAAGCGTGATTCCTTGCGCCGAGGCCAAAAATACTCGCAGCCGCGCATCAGCAAAGTGACCGGCCTGATCGCGCAGCATTTCCAGAGCAATAACAAACTGGTTCCCGTTGTTCGCCTTGCGGCAGTCTCATACGATCCGCAAACAAACCTCGCCAACATCACCTTTCGAGTCGATCTCGGACCATCTCTCTCGGTTCAAGTCACCGGCGCACACGTTTCGCGCGGAACGCTCAGGAAGCTCGTCCCGGTGTATGAGGAAGGCGCGGTCGACCAGGACTTGATCGACGAAGGGCAGCGGAATCTGGTCGCGTATTTCCAGAATAAGGGCTATTTCAACGTAAGCATGCACTGGCAGCTGCATAGCGAAGCGGATCGCGATGAAATCGTGTACCAGGTTGCTTTGGGAGAGCGCCACAAAGTCGCCGGGGTCAATTTCAAAGGCAATCGCAATGTGGACGACGCCAAATTGCACGCGGTGGTCGCCGTCAAGAAGGCAGAATTTCCCTTCTTCTCGCGCGGCACATTCAGCGACGACCTTCTGAAGAAAAGCCAGCAGGCTGTCACGGCGGTCTATCAAAGCATGGGCTACGCGAACGCGAAGGTGCGTGCCGACGTTAACACCAGGGAAAAGAAGGTCGATGTCGTGTTCGTGATCGACGAAGGCCCGCTCGATCGCGTGAACAGCATTGAAGTTGGGGGGAACAAGACGGAATCACTCAGCTCGCTGCTTCCGAATGGTCAATTGCACGTGCGGAAGGGACAGGCGTATTCGCCGCGCGACGTCCAATTGGACCGCAACGCGCTGATGGCAGCCTACCTGAACCGCGGCTACTTGAACGCGCAGTTCAAGTTCACCGCGACGCCCTCGAACGGCGATCCCCACTTGGTGGACGTCGCATACAACATCACCGAAGGACCGCGGACGTTCATCAAGAGCGTCGTTTTACTTGGAACCGTCCACACTAGCGACGCTTTCCTGCGCAAGCTCACGCATCCTTACATTGATACGGGGCAGCCGCTCAGCATGGGCAACATGTTCAAAGCGGAGAGCACTCTCTACAACCTCGGCATTTTCGACTGGGCCAGGATCGAACCGCGCCAGCCGATCACCACTGAAACTGAAGCCGAAGTCCTGGAACAGGTGCACGAGGAGCCGCGCAACGAGATCGAGTACGGCGGCGGCATTGAAGTGATACCGAAGAGCGGCAACATTCCGATAGGTACGATCGCGCTTCCCGGTCTGCCGCCGATAGGACTTGGCACGAAGTTCAGGGCCAGCCAGGAGAGCCTTGTCAGCCCGCGCGGGACGTTCGGATACACGCGCCGCAATATGTTCGGCAGAGCAGAGAGCTTTTCGGCGTCAACTGTGATGTCGCGCCTGGTCCAGCGCGGCGACGTGTCGTTCACGGACACCCACTTCCTCGGCTCATCCTGGAGTTCATTGGTTTCCGCAACCGGTGAACGCACCAGTGAAAATCCGGTGTTTTCAGCAGAACTCGGCATCGGCTCGTGGCAGTTTCAGAAGGCGCTCAATGCCAGGCGAACCGAAAACGTGATTCTGCGTTACGACTTCGATCGCACCCTTCTGAGCAACATTACGATTCCGGATCTTGTTCCTCCGTCGGATCAACGGGTACGCCTTTCGACCGTCTCCGGTGAATTTATCCGCGACACGCGGGATCATCCGCTCGACGCGCACCACGGCGTTTACCAGGTGGTCGATTTCGGCATAACTTCGACTCCGCTTGGTTCGAACGCCGACTTTGTGCGATTCCTTGGGCAGGCGGCTTTCTATCATCAGGTGCGGCCCTGGCTTGTGTGGGCGAACAATTTCCGGCTGGGATTCGCCTCGCCGTTTGCCGGAAGTCACATCCCACTGAGTGAAGAGTTCTTTTCCGGCGGCGCGGACTCGCTGCGCGGATTTCCCATCGATGGCGCCGGGCCGCAAAGACCGGTGCAAGTGTGCAGCGATCCGTCCGTCGCTTCCACATGCACGATCATCAGCGTTCCCGTGGGCGGCGAATCCCTATTCATTTTCAATACCGAAGCGAGATTTCCGATTCCGTGGGTTCCGTTCAGTTTTCTGAAGGGCTTGGGAGGCGCGGTTTTCTACGACGGCGGAAACGTGTATGCGCATATCAATCTGCCGCAAATGGTGAATAACTACACGAACACGGTCGGATTTGGGTTTCGCTACAACACTCCCGTTGGCCCAGTTCGCTTCGATATAGGACATAACTTCAATCCGGTGCCGGGGGTGAGCGCGACGCAGTTCTTCGTCACGCTCGGGCAGGCATTTTGACCGGCAGGGTATGGTTTGACGTACACAGATTCAGGATTTGTGCAGGGCAAGTATGAGTTGGAAAAAGGGCATTCGGAGAGGTCTTCTGGCACTGCTAGCGATTGTTGTGATCGTTGCGGTCGGCGGCTACATTTTCGTGCATACATCTGCGTTCCGGCGTTTAGTCGTGAGCAAGGTTGTTCAGAAAGTGCGGCAGAGCACGGACCAACAGCTCAGTATCGGAAAGCTTGAGATCAACTGGAGCACGCTTACCGTCACGCTGCATGACGTGGTCCTGCGAAAGCCCGCATCCGATATGCCGACGTTCTTTTCTTGCCCGGAATTGACGATATCCATAAAGATTCTTTCGCTCTGGCATGGCAAATTTGCGATCGACCGAGCGGTGCTGAATCAGCCGGCGGTGCGCATTTTAGTCGCAGCGCGCGGCGAAAATAATCTGCCGCATTCGACGGCGGCGGCAAGGAACGCACCGGCAGAGAATCCCGCGTCTGCGTCCGCATCAAGTTCAGCGGTCAACAAGATTTTCAGCGTCGGCATATGGGACTTGGTGATCAATTCCGGCCAGCTGGATTATAACGATCAAAAGTACCCGATTTCCGCCGACCTTCATGACCTACAGAGCAGCGTGCGCCTTGGTCTCGGCGGCCGCACGTATAATGGCTCTCTTTCCTACAACGATGGCAGGATCTCCGCTCCGCATATCAGTCCTTTTAGCCAGAACCTTCAGATGGATTTTGCGGTCACGCGATCGGAGTTTCGCGTTACGTCGATGGAGCTTGAGACTGGACGCAGTCGCGTACGGCTTTCCGGAACCGTTGTCGACTACGCTCATCCGCGAGTGAGTGCAACCTATCAAGCCGCCATTCACACGGCCGATCTCGCGCAGATTCTGGATTCGCCAGCGATTCCAGCAGGCGAAATCTCAACCACCGGTTCGGTCCGCTACGCCAGCAGAACCAATGAGCCATTCCTGAGCGCAATTTACGCGAAGGGGCGAATGGATGCTCCCAAGATCCTCGCGAATGTCGAGAACGTCGCGGTTCCGGCGCGCGATGTCCACGCCAGCTACATCCTCGAGCATGGCAACATTCGCGTTCCCGATGTCACCGGCTACGCGCTCGACGGATCGCTCAAAGGGAGCTTTTCAATGGCCGATTTCGCGGCGAAGCGCCAGGCGCGGCTGAACGCGACGCTACGCGGGGCGTCGCTTGGCCAATTGATGCGCTTTGCTCCGTCGAAGCGGCATCAGTCGCTTGGCGTGACGGGGAAGACGGATGCCGAACTGCAAGCGTCATGGGCGGGCACGTTCAGCAACACCGTCGCGCACGTGCGCGCCAGAATCTACGGCCCGCTGCGCCCCGCTCGCGCAGATACGATTCCGCTGAACGGCTTCCTTGATCTTCAGTACAACGCACCACGCGATCGCGCCGTCTTTGCTCAGTCTTACTTGCAAACGGGAAGCGCGAAGCTCTCGTTTAGTGGCACGCTCAGCAAGAATTCGAGTCTTAGCGTAAACGCAGACGAGCAAAACCTGGCTGAAGTTTCTCCGCTTATTTCCTCCCTCGCGTCTGGCAGCGAGCCATCGCCGCTCAATTCACTCGGCCTGCGCGGATCGGCAACATTCACCGGCCACGTGCAGGGTTCGCCGGCAAGTCCGCGAATCAGCGGACATCTCGTTGCAAATCACGCGTTCCTGAAAGGCACTTATTTCGGTACAGCCCACGCGGATCTAATGGTGGGCGCCTCCGGAGTCGCCATTCAAAATGCTCTGATCACCGACACTATGGACGGCAAGGTCGCGTTCAACGCCAATGTCGGGTTGCGTCAGTGGTCATTTAAGCAGACGAACCCCGTTTCGCTTCAACTGACCGCTTCGGGGCTGTCCGTCCCCGACCTGGTGCGCATGACGAACGTGAAGTATCAATTTCAAGGCAAACTTGACGCCAACATTTCCGTGCGCGGCTCAATGGCCAATCCGGAAGGGTACGCCGATATTTCTCTTTCAGAAATCTCTCCTCGCAGCAAGAACCCAATCAAGAAACTGCTCTCCCTTAGAAAATTCCTCACCGTACATTTGCAGGGAAACGGAAATCTCGTCCACGCGAGAATTCGCCTGACGGCACAGAGCGGCGAACTTTCAGCCAAGTTGAGCTACGCTCCGAAGACGGAACAGTATAGTGGCCAAGTCAGTGCCCCCTCGATTGATCTCAGCAAGTTGACGTTCGCAAAGAAACAGGGGATCGCGCTGGCCGGCACTGCCAGTTTTTCCGCAACTGGAACTGGCACGGTCAGCCACCCGCACGTCGATGCAAAACTGCAAATCCCCACGCTGACGATACAGGGCCAAACGATTTCAGCAATCAATTCGGGATTCCAGATAGAGAACCGCGACGCCAAATTTGCGCTGAGTTCCACCGTAGTGGGTGGATATGTGGAAGCGAAAGGCAACGTTGCCCTGGAAGGAAACTATCCGGTGACGGCTTCGCTCGATGTGCGCGCGCTCCCCATCGCGCCGCTGCTCGCAAAATACGAGACCAATCTGCCGCCGGGCCTGCAAGGCCAGATCGAACTGCACGCTGCGCTGCATGGCCCAATGAAGCAACCCAGAGAAATGCAGGCGCAAGTGAAAATCCCTGCTTTCAACATTTCGTACGATGCCGTTCATCTTGTCTTGGCTGCGCCCATGGACCTCCACTACGCGAATGGTTTGATCGACGTCAGCCGGACAGAGCTGAAGGGCACTCACACCCAACTGGTTGTTCAGGGCGCGATTCCCTTGAAAAGTACGCGGCCGATGAATTTTTCCGCGAATGGCTCGGTGGATCTCGGCCTCTTACAAGCTTTAGGGATCGGAATCAGAAGCACGGGCCGTGCGACGCTGAATCTGGTTGTGCAAGGCGAGACCGCCCACCCGAAGCTGAATGGCCGGGTCCAGATCGCCAACGGAAGCTTCTTGAGCGAGACGGTTCCTGTCGCCGTGGAAAGCCTGAACGGAACGATTCGCATCACCGAGAGGCGCCTGGAAATCGAACAGCTTCAAGGAACAGTGGGCGGCGGCAGCCTCTCGATGACCGGATTCGTCCTCTATTCACCAAGTGTGAAATTCAACCTCGCCGCGCAGGCGCAATCTGTCCGCATTCGTTATCCCCAGGGGATTCGCACTCAGATGGACGCGAACCTGAATTTCGTCGGCACGCCGAAAGCTTCAACTCTCGGAGGGCGTGTACTGGTGAACCGGCTCTCGCTGACGCAACAGTTTGATATCGCGACGCTGATCGGCCAATTCAGCTCTCAGGTCCCGGCGACAGCTCCAGCCGCTTTCGAGCAGGATATGAAATTGCAAGTCGCCGTCGCATCGAGCAAGTCACTGAACCTGACCAGCAGCAAGCTGAGCATCGGCGGCAATTTCAACATGACCATCGCCGGAACAGTAGCGGATCCAGTTGTGATTGGACGCGTCGCTCTTTCGCAAGGCGAAGTTTTCTTCATGGGCAAGCGCTACGACATTCAAAGTGGGACCATCGAATTTCCCAATCCTGTGCAGACCGAGCCTATCCTGAACGTTTATGCAAAGACCACGGTGAATCAATATCAGATCACTCTCAATTTCGTCGGTCCCATCGACCGCCTGCGTACGAATTACACTTCCACGCCTCCGCTTGCAGAAGCAGACATCATCCATTTGATTGCTTTCGGCACCACGGCCGAGGAGGCCGCCGCCAGTCCCAGCGTTCCCACTGGGGTCGCGGCCGAGTCGATTCTGGCTCAGGGCGTCAGCTCGCAGGTTGCGGGCAGACTCGAAAAGCTGACTGGCATTTCGCAGATTACGATCGATCCCCTCGTTACAGACAGCACGGGCTCGAATGCCGGCTCGCAAATTGGCATTCAGGAACGTGTGTCCGGCAGTCTGCTGTTGACGTTCAGCACCTCCGTCACGAATACGCAGGCCCAGACGGTTGAGGTGCAATACTCCGCATCGAAGAACGTTCGAGTGTCGCTGCTGCGCGACTACAACGGGGGCTACGCGCTCGACATCCGCTTCCGCAAAAGGTTCTGAACTTCAAGGACTTACGCAAACTCCAGCGCTTTTTGCGTACTTTTGCCGAACTCCTGCGCTCGATCGATGTGCACCCGCTCGCGATACGGTGTATCCTACTATGTTCAAGAAATTGAACACGGACCGCGCGGGGCGATCTTGTACACAGCCCTTGACCTTTACCGGCGTACGTTTTCGTTCGGTGGAATGGCGTTATATGTGCTGTTGTAGATTCGCGCGTTGCTCACAAAAGTGAGCACACACACACACACACACAAGCTTCCGACCCGATCCGGGAGCTAGGGAAAACGAAATGACGACATTGCGTGAAACGCCGCCTTTGCAGGGTATGCAGCGGCTGGACTTGGAAGACGTAGAAATTCGGGAATGGCTTGAGTCGCTCGACTCGGTGTTGCACTCGGGCGGACCCGAAGTAGCCCGCGAGATTCTTGAGCGCCTCCGCGCGCATGCCAAGGTGGTCGGCCTCGATTTACCCTTCACGGCCAACACGCCCTATGTGAACACCATTCCAGCAAGCGCTCAGCCGATGTTTCCGGGCGATCAGCAGCTCGAACGCCGGATCAAGAGCCTTGTCCGCTGGAATGCGCTCGCAATGGTAGTCCGCGCGAATCGTGTCGAGCACAATATTGGCGGCCACATCTCCACCTACGCGTCAGCTGCAGCCCTCTATGAAGTCGGGTTCAATCATTTCTTCCGTGCGCGCGGTTCGGAACTTGAAGGCGATACGATTTATTTTCAGGGCCATGCGTCCCCCGGAATCTACGCCCGCGCCTACCTCGAAGGGCGCTTCACCGATCAGCAGTTGGAGAATTTTCGCCGCGAACTGAAGCCGGGCGGTGGCCTTTCCTCGTATCCGCACCCTTGGCTGATGCCGGATTTTTGGGAGTTTCCCACCGTTTCGATGGGCCTCGGCCCGCTGATGGCCATTTATCAGGCGCGGTTCAACCGTTACCTGGTAAATCGCGGGCTGAAGCCGAAGACCGACGCAAAAGTCTGGGCCTTCCTCGGTGACGGCGAAACCGACGAGCCGGAATCCCTCGGCGCCATCGGGCTCGCCGCGCGCGAACGCCTCGACAATTTGATCTTTGTGGTGAACTGCAACTTGCAGCGCCTCGATGGACCAGTCCGTGGCAACGGCCAGATCATTCAGGAACTCGAGGCGGAGTTCCGCGGCGCCGGCTGGAATGTCATCAAGGTGCTGTGGGGTTCGGAGTGGGATCCCATCTTCGCTCGCGACACCGACGGTCTGCTCGTCAAACGGCTCGGCCAGGCGGTCGACGGCGAATACCAGAAGATCGTCGTTTCGCCCGGCTCGTACGTTCGCGAGCATTTCTTCGGTTCCGACCCGAATTTGATGAAACTGGTTGAGCCGCTTTCCGATGATCAGCTGTGCCGGTTGCGACTCGGCGGCCACGATCCTCAAAAGATCTACGCTGCTTATGCGGCAGCTGTCGAGCATAAAGGCTCGCCCACCTGCATTCTGGCGCGCACGATCAAGGGATACGGTCTCGGTGAGGCCGGCGAGGGCAAGAACGTCACGCATCAGCAGAAAAAGGTCAACGAAGACGAGCTCCGCGAATTCCGCGACCGCTTCGAAATCCCCCTTACCGACGAACAATTGGCGGATGTTCCGTTCTACTGTCCGCCGGAAGACAGCGAGGAGATTCAGTATCTTCGCGCGCGACGGGCCGCGCTCGGTGGATACACGCCGAGACGCAAGGTTCGCTCAATGCCTCTCGTGGCCAATCACGGAGACCTGTTCCGTGAATTTCTCGGCGGCAGCGAGGGACGTGCCGTCTCCACGACGATGGCGTTCGTCGTCATGCTGCGTAAGATGCTCCGCGATCCCGAGATCGGCCGGCTCGTGGTGCCGATCGTTCCTGACGAGGCGCGCACGTTTGGCATGGAATCTCTGTTTCGCACGGTCGGCATCTACGCCAGCCAGGGACAGCTTTACGAGCCGGTCGATATCAACACGCTCCTTTATTACAAAGAGGCCAAAGACGGCCAGATCCTCGAAGAGGGCATTACGGAAGCTGGTTCGATGTGCTCCTGCATCGCCGCAGGCACTGCCTACGCAAGCCACGGCATCAACACGATTCCGTTCTTCATTTATTATTCGATGTTCGGTTTCCAGCGCATCGGCGACTTCATCTGGGCAGCCGGCGACATGCGCATGCGCGGCTTTTTGCTCGGGGGCACTTCGGGCCGGACCACTCTGAATGGCGAAGGCTTGCAGCATCAGGACGGCAACAGCCATGTCCTCGCACTGCCTGTCCCCAACCTCCGCGCTTATGATCCGGCGTTCGCCTACGAGGTTGCTGTCATCATTGAGGACGGCATTCGCCGTATGTACAAGGACGGCGAAAACATTTTCTACTACATCACTCTGATGAACGAGCCGTACGCCATGCCGCCGATGCCCGAAGGCGTCAAAGACGGTGTTTTGAAGGGCATGTACCGCTTCCGTGCGGCGTCGGATCCAAACGCGAAGCTGCGCGCGCAGCTTTTCGGCAGCGGAACGATCTTGAACGAAGTCATAAAGGCTCAGGAATATCTCCAGAAGAACTTCGATGTGGCGGCCGATGTCTGGAGCGTCACCAGTTACAAGGCGCTTTACGACGACGGCAGGGATTGCGAGCGCTGGAACCGCTTGCATCCCGGCGAGGCTCCTCGCGTTCCTTACGTCGCGCAGTGCCTGAAGGACGCCCCGGGCGCCCTGGTCGCATCGTCGGATTACTTGAAGGCGCTGCCGAATGCCATTAGCAAGTGGATGCCGCGCCATCTTGCATCGCTCGGCACCGATGGCTTTGGGCGCAGCGAAAGCCGCGAATCTTTGCGAGATTTCTTCGAAGTCGACTGGCGGTTCATCACGCTGGCTACTCTCGATGAACTGATGCTCCTGGGCCAGGTCAAGAAGGAAGCAGTCGACAAAGCCATGGCGCAACTCGGCATCAGCAGCGACAAGCGAAATCCTGTCACGATGTAAGCGAGTGATTTGATTGGTGCGAAAAGTTATTCGTACCGCAGAGCGCTTAGCGGATCGACTTTCGTGGCTCGGCGCGCCGGAAGCCAGCATGCTGCGGCGGCGGTAATGAACGTAAGGATCAGTACCGCAATGACGGTCGTCGGGTCGTACGGCTTCACCGAGAATAGAAATCGCTAGCAGAAGGCCGGCGACGATCAGCAAAAGGCAGCTGAGTCCCACTTCCGCGCTCACAAGCAACTCGCGCACTCGCATCCCGCTTCCGGATTCCGTCGTGCTTTGCGATCCGGAACGCATCGCTTCCTGCGGATCCACTCGGATCAGTCGCCACGCTGGGAACAAGCCAAAAAACAGACGGCCACCACTGCGCACCTAGAGCAAACAGCAGAACGCGCCAGTCGACATGAACTTCTGAGGACGCAGCAAAATTCCATTCACCAGCGAGAACACGGCCGTCTGTGCGCCGATGCCCAGCGCCAGAATGATGATCGCTGTCGCCGCGAAGCCGCGTTCCTTCCGCAGCACGCGCAAAGCCAGGCCGATGTCACGCCAGAATTGTTCCAGCATCTTCATATTCCAGAACGTTCTGCGGGGTCGATTTGGTTCCGCGCGTGACTCTAATTGTTGGGTAGACAGAGACTCGTTGTCTTGCGGATCGCAAGCCTGCGTGGCGCATACGATTGGCTTCCTCTTACACGAGCATCCGTCCGCCGTCGACCACAATCACTTGCCCCGTCACAAATTCCGCCGTCGCAAGGTACGCAACGGCTCCGGCGATGTCATCCCCCGTACCTGTCCGATGCAGTGGCACGCGCTGAATATAGTCGGCATCCGGTTGTTCCCCCGGAAACTGAATAGTCCCCGGCGCTACGCTGTTCACCAGAATTTCAGGCGCCAGCGCGCGCGCCAGGCAGCGCGTCAGCATGATCGACCCGGCTTTCGACACGCAGTAATGCGTGAAGGCCGGCCACGCCAGAATCCCCCCCAAGGATGAAAGATTGATGATCCGACCTTTGCCCTGCCGTTTCATGATCGGAGCAGCCGCCTGACAGCACAGGAATTGGGATTTCAGGTTCGCATTCATGATGCGATCCCATTGCTCCTCCGTCAGATCCTGGAATTTCGCACTGAAGAAAATGGCTGCGTTGTTGACAAGGATGTCGAGGCGTCCAAACGTTCCCTCGACTGCTTGAAACATCCGCTGCACGTCCACTCGCTGCGCAACATCACCTTGCACCGCGACGGCTTTGCGTCCGATAGCCTCTATTTCGCGGACCAGTGACTCCGCCTCAGGCCGCGACGACAAATAGTTCACGACCAAGTCGGCACCGTCAGATGCCAGCCGCAACGCTATGCTGCGCCCAATGCGCCTCGCAGCCCCAGTCACCAGCGCTACTTGTCCGTCCAGCGGTCGTCCTGTCATCGGCCTCTCGGTCGATGCTCACGTTACCATGCGCCGCGTGTGTGTCAATCCAAGCGACGGAATAGCGAGAGGGAATGACCGCAGGTTGTCGGGACAGGGAGGCGCGGTTTCATTTCAGGATGTATCGTAGCGTCTTCCGACACTTTCGCGCACCGCAATGGCAAGGAACGCGCACCATCTTTACCGGATAGCCGTACAGGGCCGTCAGCTCTTCGCCCGCCCGGATCTTTCGCACGCTGACGAAAAAAATTCGCCCCGCCCGTCGGCTGAACGTCAAGTTGGGATGGCAGGAATGGTTAATCAACTCCGCTCCACTGCCGCCTGTGCGTCCGTCAAGCAGCCACGTGTCGTTCACCCGAACGACGTAGCGATCCTTCGTCCCTTTCAAATCTGCCCCTTGCGCGAAGGTTAGTCTTTTACCGGTGTATTCGATCACGCGCCTACGCGCGGGAATGTCCTCGGCGGCGAATATGCCAACGTGATGGATTTTCGAGGTGCCGATGCGCAATTTGTAACGCGCGAATTTGTGATTGATTCGGTGACTCATACGGTAGCTGACACGGATTCACTCTTCTTTCGCAGAAATGTACCGGTGGGCGGTCCGCCGACTGCCTGATGGCGGCATGCTGATCGCGTCATGGCCGAATAAGCCGCCGACAGTCGATTCCGAACTGCCCACCCGGCTCCGGCTACTTGTACTTGAGGGCCACGGTCAGCGTTCGTGTCGGTTCCACCTTTTTGCTCGCGCTCAGTTTCTTGCTGCGCGTTGCCTTCTTTGCTTTGGCAGCCATCTATCTACCCCTCCTCGTCTGGAATCGCCCACTTGGGCGGCTGCGCGGTTATATGCAAAGCTGGGGCCAATGTCCATAGGAGTTCGGCTCGCATAAATGCTGTGTTTTCGCCAAAACGACGGCTCCTTGAGAATCCATTTTTGCCCGGTTGTTGAATTATTCAACTGGCCGCAAGATTTTTCAACAAGCCTTCTGGTCCCGCCCGGAACGTCATTCCCGGCTCCAGCGACGTCCGCGTCAATGGCGGATCGTTCTGCACCATAATTTCTGTTCCGCGCCGGAATTTCAGCTCCCCTCGTATTCCGAATCCTGGTCGTCAGGCTCCCGGACCTAACGGCGGCCGCCAACGTGGTAGACTGGCGCGTTCCCATGCTGCTGCTGCTCGACAACTACGACTCGTTCACCTATAACCTGGCGCAGTACCTCGGCCAAATGGGCCAAAATCTCGAAATTCGCCGCAACGACCAAATTTCGCTCGATGAAATCGAGAGCCTTGCGCCTGAACGCATCGTGATTTCGCCCGGCCCGTGTACTCCAAAGGAAGCAGGCATCAGCGAGCCGCTGATCCGGCGGTTCGCCGAAAAAGTGCCGATCCTCGGCGTCTGCCTGGGACACCAGGCTATCGGTGAAGCCTTTGGCGGACGCGTGGTGCGCGCTCCGAAAATCATGCACGGCAAGACCAGCGAAATCCGCCACGACGGCAAAACGATCTTTCGCGGCCTAGCGCAGAAATTCGTGGCCACGCGCTACCATTCGCTGATCGTCGAGCGCAAATCGCTGCCGCGTGAACTCGAAATCTCGGCTGAGACGAACGACGGCATCATCATGGGCCTGCGCCATCGCAAGCTGAAAGTGGAAGGCGTACAGTTCCACCCAGAATCGGTGCTCACCGCAACGGGCTTCCGTTTGCTAGAAAACTTCCTCGCCCTCTAGCCAATGGCTGCAGCGATTTCATTGTCTCTGCGCCTCTGCGGTGAGTACGCCGTTGCATCGAAACGGATGCTCACAGAACTGGCCTGGAGATCGATTCTGCTCACAATCGTCGCAATTGCCTTTTCTCCGCTCGGCAATGCACAAGCCACTGGCAGATCTCATCAACGCGCATACCTCGGCTTCGACGCCAACGATTATCCCGGCGACGCCGCCCTGTCTCAGTTGCGCAAAACGTTCTCATTCGCCGGCTACTGGCTGAATCATCCGGCCGGAACGCCCCAGGAGGCGCCCGATACATGGCTCGGTCACCGTGCCGTGCTCGCAAAGCAGGGCTTTGGCTTTCTCGTGTTGTTCAACGGCCGCCTCGACAAAGAACTGAAAGGCCCAGCCGATCCCCGCGTCCTCGGTGCCAATGATGCGCGCAACGCTGCCGTGATCGCGCGCCGTGAAGGATTTCCCGCACGCACCGTTATCTTCCTCGACCAGGAGGAAGGCGGCAGCATGTATGACGAACAGATGGCATATTTGCTCGCGTGGTTCGACGGCGTCGTCTCGCAAGGTTTTCGCGTCGGAATCTATTGTTCCGGCATGCCTGCCAGCGAAGGCCATGGCCAATTCACTATAACGGCGAATTTCATTCGCGCTCGCGCCGCAAGTCGCAAAATCGTCTACTTCGTTTTCAACGATGCTTGCCCGCCATCACCCGGCTGCGTCTACTCGACGACTCCGTCTCAGCCTTCCGCCAGCGGAGTTTCCTTTGCGTCTGTGTGGCAGTTCACGCAATCGCCGCGTCGTCGTAAGTACACGCGTCGCTGCAGTTCGACATATGCCCGCGACGGCAACTGCTACGCTCCCGGGATGGGTCCAGGCTCACCTTATATCGACACGGAAACATCTGTATCGCCTGACCCCTCTCGCGCGCGCTGATATTCCATTTCTTCACACATTTGCTTCAAGCCGTTCACAATCCGCGCCGCGCTCGCTAAAATCAAATTGTGCCTGCCTGCCGTGGGCACCGCCTGTCTACCGCAGGCGCGGCCCGATGCCCTGCGACGGATTCTGCCAACGGGCAGACAGGCCTAAGTTCAAAATCCATGGGAGCAATCGCCGGAAATTGATGCGCTATCTCGCGCTCGCGAGTGACTACGACGGCACTCTCGCCGATCGCGGAACCGTCCGTCCCAGCAGCATCGACGCCCTTCGCCGCCTTGCCGCTTCGGGACGCAAGCTCGTCCTCGTCACCGGACGCCAGCTCGAAGATCTGCGCGCTATCTTTCCCGAATACGAGATGTTCCACCGCATCGTCGCGGAAAATGGCGCGCTTCTCTACAATCCGTCAACGCGCGAATCGCGTCCACTGGGTGAACCGCCCCCGCCGGAATTCATCGACGCCCTGCGCAAAGCCCGCGTGTCGCCCATTTCCATTGGCGCCTCGATCGTAGCCACGGTCTTGCCTCACGATGCCGCTGTGCTGAAAGCGATTCACAAACTCGGCCTCGAAATGCAGGTGATCTATAACCGCCACAACGTGATGGTCCTTCCGTCCGGCGTCAACAAAGGAACCGGCGTCCGCGCTGGACTCGCCGAACTCGGCCTCTCGCCTCACAACGCGGTCGGTGTGGGAGACGCCGAAAACGATCACGCGCTGCTCGGCGCCTGCGAGTGCCGCGTCGCAGTAGCGAATGCTATCCCGACGTTGAAAGAGCGCGCCGATTTTGTCACCAGTGATCCCGACGGCCTGGGAGTGGAACAACTCATCGACAAGATTCTCTTCGACGACCTTCGCAGCGTCCAGCCGCGGGCGCCTCGCTATCCCATCGCCTTTGGCCATACCGCGGATGGAAAGGAGATCACGATTCCCTCATACGGCGCGAGCTTGCTGATCGCCGGTCCCTCGGGCAGCGGAAAAACGAATGCCGTCGTCACCATCCTCGAACGGTTGATCGAAAACCGGTATCAGTTCTGCCTCGTCGATCCCGAGGGGGATTACGACCGGCTCGAGAAGGTTCTATCGCTCGGCACGCCGCACCGTGCGCCCGACATTGCTGAAATCATCGCTGCCCTGCAAAAGCCGAAAACATCGGTTGCCGTTAACCTTCTCAGCCTGCCCATGCGCGACCGACCTCGCTTCTTCGCCTCGCTGCTGCCGCAGATTCAGGAATTGCGCGCAAAGACCGGCCGCCCGCATTGGCTCGTCGTCGACGAAGCGCATCACCTGCTGCCGGCGGGTTCTGGCGCCGCGGCCGGCACGATTCCCGCCGACCTGACGAATCTTCTGCTGATCACGATTCATCCTTCCGCCGTGCTGCCATCCGTAGTGAAAACGATGCAGGGAATCATCACGGTCGGACCTTCACCCGAGCAGACCATCCAGGAATTCAGCGCTGCCGTGGGGAAGACGTCGCCAATCCACGCGCCGCTGCCGTCGGAGAAAGGCGAAGCCTTCGTCTGGTTCACCGACGGCTCTGCCGGACTGACTGCTGTCCGCGTTCAACCGTCGTCGACTGAAATGCGCCGTCACCGCAGAAAATATGCCGAAGGCCGTCTCGCGCCCGAGACCAGTTTCTTCTTCAAAGGTCCGCACGGAAAGATGAACCTTCGCGCGCACAACCTGATGATGTTCAACGAAATCGCGCAAGGCGTTGACGACGAAACCTGGATGTTCCATCTGCGACAGAACCACTACTCCGACTGGATGCGCCGCGCCATCAAGGACGATGCGCTCGCCTCCGAAGTCCGCGCCGTCGAAAACGATCGTCGCGCAACAGCCCGCGACAGCCGCGCCCGCATCATCCAAGCCGTGAACAACCGCTACACCGCCCCCGAATCCCCCGCCGATTAGGCCGGCGGTTGAGATTTGAATGTAGCGATGCGGCCCTCAGCGCAGCACAGTGTTTTTTGTTGGTTCCGAATTGTGATTCGCTATATCTATAGGCCTCCTCGTGTTCCAAATATGTGAAAAGTGTGTCGACCAATTTTTGCCGTTTTGTTGATGGTGTTGAAGTTATGGCCATTTTTGCTCAGCACGCGTGTCGAGAAAAGATGCGAGCAGAAGCAAGCGCAGCGGGTGCCGGAAGCATAGTCACCAAATGGAGACGCCGGCTGAGTCGCATCATCGCGTCGCACGCGGGGCGTAGAATCTGTGTCCATCAATTTCCGCGCTTTTATTGATGTGAATGGACTTACGGCTAAAATTGATGGCATGGCGTGTCCATCGCCCAAGGTGGTGAAAGTAATACTTGGAGAGTGGCGAATTTTGTCGCGAAGCGTGGAGAGCAGGGCTGCGTTCTGCGGCGATTTTGCCGTGTCGTGGCTTTGGGCGAACATAAAACAGGGAAGGCTAGCACGTATTTAGCAAGTTGTCAATAGATAAGTGGCGTACTGTGACCTTTGCATTCCGTTCCATTTTGGAACGGCTGTGGAAAAGTGGTTCGCGGCGGCCGTTGGGCGACGATTGCTGGGCCGACGGCAAAAAACGCCGGCGAGACGCCGGCGCTACTGAGGCGGCGCGAGCAGGAGGCCTTCGCGGATCAGGCGGCGGACGAGCGTGAGTTTCCCCGCGTCGTCCAGGTCTCCGGGAAGATCGCGAACCGTGAATCGGTAGTGCGCGAGGGCGAACTGTAGCGCGGGAGCAACGTGGAGCGGAAATGCGATCTTGCGTCCGAAATGATGGACCGACACAGAGTCTGAATCCGTTTGCACACGCGCGATCACGTGCGGCCTTGTGCCGACCACGGTGTTGATCTCCACGCGATCCAGTGCCGCCAATTGCGCCATCTGGCCTCGCAACAACGGACGACACGACGCAAGGAACTCATCCGCAAAACGATCGAGGATTTCGCCCGGGGCCGCGCGTTCCGTCACCCGGCGCAAAAGTCTCTCAAAGATCGCGCGCGTTTGCTCGTTGGTCAGATTGTCGCGGGCGAATCCCGGCGGGAGCGCCTTGCGGAACGCCGGATCGTTCAGGCAAGCGTCGGCCACGCACTCCAGCAAGAGGTCAGTCCACGTGTAGGCCAGGATGCCCGCCGTGATGTGGAGCGAGATGGTGTCTGTGGACCGAGCCTCGTGCGCCCAGCCGCGAGGAATGTAGGCCACATCCCCCGCACACAGCTCGAATTCCATCGTGCGTTCGCCCGGAGCGTGCTTCGACGGCTCGAAATCCTGATTCTTCAGTGGCAACTCGACCGGAGTGCCATAGATCGTCCACCGTTTCGAACCGGCAATCTGCAAAACGAACACATCATGCGTGTCGTAGTGCACCTTTGCGCCCTGGTTTCCCGGCGGAGTCAGGTAGATGTTGGCCTGAAGCGGATGGGTGAATTCCGCCTCCATGCCACGGCAGAATTCGGTGAGCGACGGAATCACGGTATCCAGAAAGGCCAACGTTACCGTGGAGCCCTCGGAAAAGAGCTGGTAGAGGCGCGCGACGTCGAGAGTGTCACCGCCGACGGTATATTCCGCCGGATCAACATCGCGAGCGGCATTCTTCAGAACGACATTTGGATAGCGAAGATCGAGAGTAGTGAGGACTCGATCGATCTCATCCATGGACAGAAGGGAATTGTAATACTCCGGGGATTGGCGATGGATCACCAGCGGCCTTGTTTCCCAGTATTCCTGGAAGAACTGTTCCCTGGTGATCGGATGGATCAGCCATTCGAGGCCGACCCGCGCTTGTTCTCTCGCTTCTTCGATGGGATTGTCTGACTGCCTGGTGGGTTGAGGGACGGCGCTCACGGATCGCCTTTGGTTGAGGGTTCGTTGGACACGCTTCGAACTCTGGCCTCGAGCCGCACATACAGCGAACGTGCCGCGTCGGTGGGCTCAGCATCCGATTACAGGTGACGTAACGTTTATCTGCCTGAGTCGGGATCGCCCGGCTTCGGGTCGCTGGGCCTCACCTTTTTTTTGTCGGGGTCGCCCTTCTTCTTGTCCGGGTCTTTCATCTTTCTCTTATCCGGATCTTTCATCTTCTTCTTCTTCTTGTCTGGGTCCGTCTTGTCCGGATCGCCGGGCTTCTTGTCGGGATCACTCGGCTTCTTGTCGGGATCCATGCTCTGTGCGCCGCCGGGAACTGATGCATTGAGCCGCTCGCCCAACGCGAGCGCCGCAGCGCCGCCTGCGACCACCGCGCCCACAGCAGTTAGGAACGACCGTCGCCCGAGCGTGCGTTCGGTGGTGATCTGATCGTCCGTCAGTGTTTTCTTGGATTGCTCGATCTTTCCCGACTTCTCATCAGCCATCACTTGCCTCCGTATGCGTGTTGCGCCTTCCTCTAGTCTCTGGGCCGATTACCGGCTGGGGTTCACAATGACGATTTTGGTGAATGCACCTGAAAACTACCTGAAAGCACGAAGCCTTAAATTGGTCTAACACGCGGCGGTTTCCTGAGTCAAGGATTCCTCATGAACGCGCCAAGGTGCGCCGTACTCAATCGGTACAAACTTGTAGAGTGGCGTTGCGCCGCCTGTAGCAAATGACTACGATGATGCGCGATGAACAAGGCCCGGCTCGCGCTCCCCGCGCTATTCCTATCTCTTCTCCTCCTCTCCGGCTGCTCGCAATTAGGTGCGCTCGCGCACGCCCAGAATGCCGCGCCGTCCCCGCTGCAGTTCGTCAGCGGCTGGGGAACGAAGGGAGACGATCCCGGCCAGCTCGATGATCCGCAATCGATCGCAGTCGATACAGTGGGGAATGTTTACATCGCGAATGCCGGCAGCGCCTTCATCGAGAAGTTCTCCTCCAATGGCACGCCTCTTCTCGCGTTTCAGGAAAACCGGTTGAAGCAGCCGCAATCGATTGCGGTGGACGACGGCGGCGCAATGTACATCACGGACCCGGCTCGCAGCACGATTTACGTGGTCTTCCCGCGCAGCGAGCGCGATGTCCATCGCATTTTGCGCCTGCGCACGCGCCCCAGCAGCGAAAATTCTCTCAGTGTCTCTGTGGATGACGAAGGGATGATTTACGTGCTGGACCAGGATGCAGGGAAGGTATTCACATTTTCCCCGCGGTTGCGCCTGTGGCGTTCCTGGATTCCGTCATCAGCACCGGAACGTTTGCGAACTTCGTATCGGAAGAGGGCGTTGCCGAAAGCCCTGTCGATCGGGCCGGTTCACGTCGGTGGAGATGGGAACGTCTATGTTGCCGATCCCGACGCGAACCGCCTGCTGCGTTTCGACCATCTCGGCCGTTTCCTCGGCGACGTTTCTTCGCACCCGCCGAAGATGGATACCGTGGCCGAATCGTCCGCTGCCACAAGCCCCGATGGGTCAACGCGTGATGGATCTCGGTCGCTGGGCACGATCACAGATCAGTTCGCCGTTTCACGGAAATACATTTTCGTGATGGACGCGAACGCCACGACGCTCCACGTTTGGAATCTCGACGGCTCCCCCAAGCTCGATCTCGATCTGGCCGGCAGCTTGGGCCAGATGCAACACCGCGCTCCTGCGCTGGCTCTCAGCCGCGACGGCAAGGATTTGTACGTTCTCGACTCGGTGAATTGCCGCGTCCTGCGCTATCGCGTCAATTTCTAGCCATCCTCAGTCGCATTGTGTGCCACTTTACAGCGAATACCTGATTTTGTCCTGATCCCCCAGGGTCGATACTTTTTATACCTTCGCCCGGAGGGCCATATGGCCAGCGTTCTTGTAGCCGACGATAAAGCTGTTGCGCGACGGGCCCTGCTCTCGGTCTTCGATGAGCAGTCCTCGAAAGGAATTATCTTTACAGAAGCGTCAGACGGGGTCGAAGCGGTTGAGAAGGCTCGCGAACTTCAGCCCGATGTAGTCATCCTCGATTTGGTAATGCCCCGCCTGAGCGGCCTGAAGGCGGCCGAAGAAATCATGCGTGTCAGCCCTCGCACCAGCGTGCTTGCGGTCAGCAATTACGATCCAAAACCGTTGTACGGCAAGTTACGAGAGGCCGGCGTGCGCGGGTTCGTCCCCAAATGTTCGGCGGGTTTCGAACTGATTCCAGCTGTCGAGTCGCTACTGCGTGGCAAGACGTTCTTTGGCCTGCCGAGTTCATTTCCAGTGACTGAAGTCGTAGCAGAAGCCGCTGGCTGAATGTCCCCTGCATTTGCCGCACGGCGCGCATTTTGTCGCCGACTGCCTGCTCCAATCTTGACGGCGGCTCTCGCTGGCGTTTTTCGCATATTGAGCATTGCGAGCGCGCTGCTTGACGCGATGGTCTTTGTGGCGCCGGGTCTCTTCTGTATGCACAGCCGCCCTCGGCTGTGCGAATTTCGTTGTTTGTAGCGGCCGACTTTCCCTTTCGACAGGCCTCAGGCCCGCGTGACGACACTCTCGCGAGTCTTCGCGCGTGCTCCGCGGAAATAAAGGATCAGCCCCAACGCCACAAAACAGAATGTCCCCGCCACGAGCGTCGCTTCAAACGCCAACTTGTTCTCCGATTCCCCCGGCGGGATGAACGACAGCACAATCCCCGCCAGCACGACCAAAAACCCCAACGACCCGACAATCCACACGCCTGGTTTGCCGCCTGGGATCAACACCGCATCAGGGCTCGCCGCGCGATCTTTGCGATACGCCAGTTTGATCGCGGCGCCGTACATGTAGAGGAACGGAATGAAGTAGAGGATCGTCCCTGCGTCGACGAATAGCTGGTACGCGCCGTTCACTGATTGGTTGAGCTGTATCAGCAGCAGGATCACACCGGAGATCACCGCTTGCACGAGGATCGACACCCACGGCGTTTTCCACTTCGAGTGAATTTTGCCGAACGCTGCCGGCAAGTATCGGTCGATCCCAACGATAAACGGCACGCGCGCCACGCCCGCCACCGTTGTGCCCACGCCTCCCGCATTGCCCACCGTCACCAGCGCGGCTGCGATCACGCCGAAAAGCCCTATCTTCAACGCCGCCGAGCCGATTGTCAGCGCCTGAAACACGCCGGATTTCGGGTCCACCGAGGACGACGGGATCATCGCCAGCACTGCGAATGTTCCGGCTATGTAAGCAATGGCGATCAGAAACCCTGAACCAAAAATGGCGCGTGGAAAAATTTCGTGCGGGTTCCGCACTTCTTCGCTCATCGCGGAGCACAATTCAAGCCCAACAAACGCGAACGCAATCTGCGGCCAGAAATTCACCGTGTTCCAATTCCAGACGGGCATCATGTTCGCGAACGTGAAGTGTGTGACGGAGCCGCGCGTCACCCAGAGGTAACCGCCCAGCCCGATCAGCATGAGCAGCGGAACGTACGTCGCGACGCCGCCGGCGTTCTGCAGCCATTTGCCGATGTTCAGGCCCACGAGGTTCAGCACCACCGCGACCGTTAGCAGCCCCAGCGAAACGATCATCAGAAAAGTCCGGTCGTTCGCGAGATGAGCGGTGCTGCTGCCGCCGACGTACGCACACATCGATGCGCTCGCCATCAGCAATCCCGGGAAATAAAAGAACGTGTAGATCCAATAAGTCCAGCCGGCCACGAATCCGTGAAAATCGCCGAACGCCTCTTTGGCCCAGACGTACAGGCCGCCTTCGATGGGGAATCGCGTGGAAAGCTCGGTGATCACGAAGGCGGATGGAACGAAGAAAAACAGCGCCGCGAGAACCCACAGACTGATCGACGACGGCCCATTACGGCCAGCCGCTGCAATCCATCGCGGTCCAAGCACGGCAGCAATGTTGAACAGCAGCACGTCCCAGAAGCCCATCACCCGACGAAGTTGCTTCTTAACGTCCGATTCGACGTGCGCGCTCAAACGGTTTCATCCAGGGCGGGAATCAGTCTGTCTTCGAGCAGGAAATTACGCAGGAAAGGATCGGTGGACGCTTCGAGCTCCGCCCACGGCCCGAAAAACTCAACGCGACCTTCGTGAAGGAAAATCACGCGGTCGGCCAGCCGCTTGCCCAGGTGCGTATCATGGGTGACGACAATCGAGGTTTTCTTGAATTTCTGCTTCAGCTTCAAGATCAGGTCGCTCACGTGCAGCGCCATCACTGGATCGACCATCGTGGTCGGCTCGTCATAGAGGATCGCATCAGGATCTTCCGCCAGCGCACGCGCGATCGCGACAGCGCGCTTCATCCCCGTGCTCAAATCGGACGGTAAGCGATCCGCCAGGTCGCCGACTTCCAGCATGTCCAGCAATTCGTTAACCCGACGATCGACGTCATCAGGATCGTGACGCCCGCCATGGCTCAGAATCGGAAACGCCACGTTGTCTGCAACACTCAGGGAATCGAAAAGCGCGCCCGACTGAAACACCATCGTCACGTGCCGCCGGATCTCAGCAAACTGCTCCTCGGTCCAGTGCGTTACGTCATTTCCCGCGACCACAATCTGCCCTTCGTCCGGCTTCAGAAATCCCAGCAGCAGTTTCAGCGATACGGACTTACCCACGCCGCTGCGGCCCATGATCACCGCTGTCTCGCCCTCATCGACGAAGAAGTTCACGTTTTTCAGAACGTGATTTTCGTCGAACGCCTTCGACACATTTCGAAACTCGAAGTAGTGGTCACTCATCGTTGGCGAAGCACATCACCTTCTGGGTCGGTGCGACAACACGAAGATGTGACGCCCGTTGGCTCACGACGTTCGCTGACGACGTTCGCTGAGGCCGCCGCCTGACCCATCCTCCCGTGCCGCATCTGATTCACCAGGCTCTTAAGCCTTGATTTCAAGCTTGCGTGTGGCTTCCTCGTAATCAGCCGGTGAATTCATATTCTTGAACAGCAAACCGTCCGGATCAAAAACTTTCCATTCGCTCGGTTCCATATATTCGACGCGCAGATGCGACAGCCCCTCCGTCACTTTGCGCACGCCCCGGTCCAGGGCCAGCCAAACCGCCGCCTCGCAACTCTTCGCGTACATCCCGCACAGGGGCTCCGCTCCACGGTCGTTCATCGGCAGCAACGCATCCGCATCAGACTCGAGGGCGCGGCCAATCAGGAACTCCAGCCATTCGCGCGTCAAATAGGGCAGGTCGCATGCAACGATCAAGTTCCAAGCGCGGTCAGTCGCCCGCAGAGCCGTCCCAATCGCTCCCAGAGGTCCGGCATGCTCCCAATCATCGCGGATCATACGTAACCCAAGCCGCTCGTAGGATTCTGCCTCGCCGACAATGGTCGCCCTGCCCGCAGTCGCTTCGACAAGCCGCGTCGTCCGCACGAGCATCGGAATGCCGTCGATTTCGAGTAGTCCCTTGTCACGTCCCATCCGCGAGCTCTCGCCACCCGCAAGAATGAACGCGCCAACCGCGTCAAAAGCAGGTCTATCTGCGCCCAATTTGGCCGTTGTCGTAGTCACAGCTCCCGGGTCCAATCGGCATTTCGCAACGTGAGTGCCCCACACTCAATTTGTGGGAAAATCTGTAAGTTTGTAACATACCTATATTCAACCGCTTACATATAAAGGAACCCTGCGATCGTCGCTGAATAACCGGATTTCCACTTGACACCCCAAGTTCTTTTGCTATATTAGCACTCGCCGTTGCGGAGTGCTAATCTTCAGTCCTCCGCGGCGCAACACAAGTAATCCACCGGAGGAATTGCAAAGATGCCAGTCAACATTACACCGCTTCACGACCGCGTTTTGGTCCGGCGGTTGGAAGAGAAAGAGGTCGTTAAGGGAGGCATCATCATCCCGGACACGGCCAAGGAGAAACCACAGGAAGGCGAAGTGATCGCCGTCGGCAGCGGACGCCGCGAAAAAGGTGAACTCATTCCCCTCGATGTGAAGGCGGGGGATCGGATCCTTTTCGGGAAGTACTCTGGAAACGACATCAAGATCGACGACGAGGAGTACTTGATCGTGAAGGAAGACGAGATCCTCGCGAAGATCGGCCCGGCTGCCAAGGCTGCAGGCGGCAAGAAGTAAGCGTCGCGCGTCCGGCTTCGCGCTCGGGCAGTTGTAGCGCCCTTGACTGACAGGCGGGCGTTTCTTCTAGCCTCGATTCGCAAAGCCGGCAGGCGGCAAGAGGTAAGCCGTCGAACGTTTTACGTAAACAACAAATCAGCATTCCAATGATTCAGGAGGAAGAAGATACATGGCAAAGCAAATCGTAACTGGTGAGAATTCGCGCCAGTCGATTCTGCGGGGCGTCAACGTTCTGGCCGATGCGGTGAAGATTACGCTCGGGCCGAAGGGTCGCAACGCGGTAATCGAGAAGAAGTTCGGCGCTCCGATCATCACCAAAGACGGTGTGACCGTGGCGAAAGAAATCGAGCTGAGGGATCCGCTCGAAAACATGGGCGCGCAGATGGTGCGCGAAGTGGCGTCGAAGACCTCCGATGTGGCGGGCGACGGCACCACGACGGCAACCGTCCTGGCACAGGCCATCTTCCGCGAGGGCGTGAGGACGGTCGCGGCCGGCGCAAGCCCGATGGCCCTGAAGCGCGGCATCGACAAGGCCGTCGAGACCGCGGTCGAGGAAATCAAGAAGCTGCATCGCGACGTGAAGGGCGACATGATCGGGCAGGTCGGCACGATCTCCGCGAACAACGACCGGCAGATCGGCACGATCATCGCCGAAGCGATGAAGAAGGTGGGCAAGGACGGCGTCATCACCGTTGAAGAATCGAAGACGATGGAGACGACGCTGGAAGTCGTGGAAGGCATGCAGTTCGACCGCGGCTATCTCTCCCCCTACTTCGTCACCGATCCGGAACGGATGGAATGCGTGATCGAAGATGCGCGCGTTCTGATCCACGAAAAGAAGATCAGCTCGATGAAGGACCTGCTTCCCCTGCTCGAGCAGATCGCGAAGATCGGAAAACCGCTCGTGATCATTGCCGAAGACGTGGAAGGCGAAGCGCTGGCGACCCTGGTCGTCAACAAGCTGCGCGGCACGTTGCAGGCCTGCGCCGTTAAGGCGCCGGGCTTCGGCGATCGCCGCAAGGCAATGCTGGAAGACATCGCCATCCTGACCGGCGGCAAGGCGGTCACCGAGGATC
>JBOGNK010000154.1:0-18170 GCA_050747085.1 Candidatus Acidiferrales bacterium | reverse complement strand
CCTCCGGTGACGGCACTTCCTATCTCGAAGGCGTTCGAATTGAATGTCCTGCGCCCATGTTCAGCGTGTCGGAAATGATCCGTCTTTGTTTCTCCATATTCCAAAATGATTGACGCGATACGATAATGTCGCGCGAAGCCAGATGCATCGAAGAGCACACACCAACCAGGTGCGAAGAGAATTTCTGAATGGCTGATACACCTTCGATTCCTCCAACGGGATCGGGCGACACTTTGCCTGTTCTTCCCGAACCGCCGCAAGAACCTCTTGAGGCGTTTGTCACAAAAATATTTATCGGCCGCGATGGCATCCGCGCCGGCTGGCGCGTCCTGATCTTTATCGCCGCCGTCTTCATCCTGGATACTGTTGCCACTCTGATTGAGCTCTCGCTTGGCTACTCGCAGGTTTTACATCCGAAAGCGACCGCGCAATTTTTTCTTATCACAGATGGCCCTTTTTTCGCCGTCGTGCTCCTGGCCAGCTGGGTGATGTCTAAGCTGGAGCGCCGCAGGGTCGCCGATTACGGGCTGCCGTGGCGTAAGGCGTTCCGGGGACGGTTCTGGCAGGGGGCTGCCGTCGGCTTCGTCGCCCTCACTGCGTTGCTTGGTGTGATGCGTCTGATCGGGGTGTTTCAGCTTGGATCGGTCGGGCTTCAAGGGCTGGCGGGTATCAAGTATGCGGCCATCTGGGGCGCCGTCTTTCTCGCGGTCAGCTTCTTCGAGGAATTTGCCTTTCGTGGATATCCGCTTTTTGCGCTGACAACAGGAATTGGCTTTTGGCCGGCTGCGATCGTTGTTTCCGTGTTCTTTGGCCTGATACATCGCGGCAATTCCGGCGAAAGCTGGGCCGGCGTTTTCACCGCTGGCCTGGTGGGACTGCTTTTTTGCCTGTTGCTACGCCGCACCGGCGATCTTTGGATGCCGATCGGTTTTCATGCAGCCTGGGATTGGGCACAATCCTACTTTTACGGCGTGCCGGACAGTGGAAATATTTCGCGCGGGCATTTGTTCAACGCGCACTTTTCCGGCCCAACGTGGCTCACGGGAGGCACAGTGGGACCCGAGGGCAGCTGGCTCTGCGTGGCATTGCTTGTACTTCTGTTTGGGATTTTTGCGTTTACGCTGCGTGGTGTGAAATATCCGAATCCAGAGGCGCTTGCGCCGCGCTCTCGCCCAGAACAGTTTCCGCCGCTTTTCCCTACTTCGTCCTAGCGTGACAAAAAGCGGGCACTCGCCTGTCGATGGCGGAATCGCTGCTTGCGACGGCGCAAGGACGCGATAGCCCGCTCGTTCTACGCTGACGCCAAATCCTGTGGTGAGTCCGTTCTGGCCGGAAGAATCTTATTGCCAATCGCCGATGCCGATTCCGCCGACTTCGAGGCGAGATCGCGGAACGAGAAAATCTGCTTCTTCTTCCACGCGCGTTCAAATCGTGCTCCCAACCTCGGCGCGCGAGCCGTCTGCAGGTCGGTCGAGGATGACTTCGCCTGTACTGCTTCCACCGACATCGCAGCCTGCGCCTGCGCTAACAGGTTCGACAGCTTGTAACGATACACGTTCCGCGCGAGCCCCACCTTTTGCATCACCCAGATCGCATACCAATTCAGGTCGATTTCGTACCACGCCAGCCCGTGCCGCGACGAGGTCGGGTGCGCGTGGTGATTGTTGTGCCAGCCCTCGCCCCACGTCAGCAGAGCCACCCACCAGCTATTCGTCGAATCGTCTCGCGTGCGAAACCGGCGCGATCCCCACGAGTGGGTCGCTGAATTCACTGCCCACGTCGCGTGTAGCCCAACCACGGTGCGCAGGAAAATCCCCCACAGCAACATCGACAGCCCGCCAAACGCGAGCAGGATCGCTCCCAGAATGATCATTGGGACGTAATGGTATTTCGTGATCCACACATGGAAACGGTCCTTGGCCAGGTCCGGAACGTAGCGGGCCAGCGTCGACGTGTCATGGTGCATAGACTTGCCCACAAGGATCCATCCCGCATGCGCCCACCACTTGCCGTCGCGCGGCGAGTGCGGATCGCCTTCCTGGTCTGAGAACTGGTGATGGATGCGGTGGGTGGCAACCCAGAAGATCGGGCCGCCTTCGAGCGACAGGGTCGCTAAAACCGTCAGAACGTACTCAACCCATTTGGGAGTCTTGTAGCCGCGGTGAGTCAGCAGGCGATGGTAGCAAACGCCAATGCCCAGACTGGTTGACATCCACCACAGGAGAAGGGCCACAAAAAAGGCCTTCCATGTGAAGAAGAACAGGGCCGCAATCGCGCCGAGGTGAAAGAGCACCATCGCCGTCGCGGTTGTCCAGTTGATTTTGTCGTTGGCAGCCGCCGCTTCCGGATAGGCCAACTCCTCCAATTTCTCCAAATGCATGCAGTATTTGCCTTACCTTTCTGTTTCGTTCAGCTGTTCAGAGCGCTCAATCCGAGTCTAACAGACCTTCCCCAAAAAGCTCGGACGAACTCACATCAAATTTCGTGTCCACACACACATGCCCGTTTGTGGCTTTGCCCACCTGTTCATGACCGACTGGCTAGCATCGCAGCCGAACGGCCCTGTTGCTCCACTGGAACCATCGCGCCGTCGCGCTCTTTACTCTGCCCGATGGCCACACGATAATTTTGCGCGGTATAGGCGAACGCGCGGTCCGTCAGTCCCGTCGTCGCGTTGGGGCAACCGGTGGTGCGAGGACGCGGGTCGCTCCACCCGGTCACGTGAATCGTACCGCGAAAACCACAAACATTGCGGCCCAGCCGCTGACCGTGAATCCGAAGCTTGAACGCGGCGCTTCGGAGGATTCGGATTCGGGAGTGATGACTCATGAGACGCTCTGACTTGGTACGAAATGCAGGCAAGGGAAAGACTCCGCGCACGTCGCAAATCGTCTTTGGCGAGCGCCAGCATCTTCTGCGCGTCCTCGACTCGCTCGAGCACAGCGCGTTGCCCGGTGCACGCCTCGAACAAGAACGGCGCATCATCGAGCAGTTGATCCATTCACGCACGCAGGAGCTGAACCACATCAACACGGGATGGGACGAAAAGGTGGGCACCGTCCTGAGCGCCGAAGTGAAACCGGATCTGCTCGACCAGCTTTCGCGCGAAGCGCCCAAGGAAGACTACTATCTGCTGCGCCTGATCAGCGAGCATCCGAAGGTACCCTCGAAGACGCTGAATCGCCTTTCGCACCACCCGTATTCCGCGATTCGCGAGAACATCGCGCGTCACCCGAACAGCGACGCGCCGACTCTCACGCGTCTCAGCCGCGACCGCACCCAGCCGCTCTGGTATCTGGTCGCGTTCAATCCGAACGCCCCGGCGACGCTACGCAAGAAGCTGCAGGAACGGATGCGCCGTCTCGGCGAACGCTCCGCCACCCAATAGAGTCGAGTTTGGCTGGGGGAATTCGGTAGGGATGCTGCCCTGTGGCGAGCGCAGTCGAACTGCGAACTTTCACCGGCGTCAGACAGAGAAGGGGATTTAGCGGTTCACATGTACGCCGGGATTCCCGTAATGCGTTCCCCGATCACCAGCTTGTCGCGCCTTGAGCGCGCGCCGGACGAATGTTGATTTGTTCGCGGTTCACATATACGCCGGGATCCCCGTAATCCGCTCTCCGATCACCAGCTTGTGGATATCATTCGTGCCTTCGTACGTGTACACCGATTCCAGATTGTTCATGTGCCGCATGATCGGATAATCGTCGACGATCCCGTTCGCACCCAAAATATCCCGAGCGCGCCGCGCCGTTTCCAGCGCCATCGACACATTGTTCATCTTCATCATTGATACGTGCGACGGATGGACGCGCCCGCTGTCCTTCAGACGCCCCACCTGCAACGCCAGGAATTGCGCCTTCGTGATTTCCGTGATCATCCACACCAGTTTCTCCTGCACGAGTTGGTGTCCTGCAATCGGCTTGTTGGCAAACTGCTTGCGCTCCTTCGCGTAACGCAGCGCCGTGTCGTAACACGCCATCGCCGCCCCGATTCCGCCCCATCCGATTCCGTACCGCGCCTGATTCAGGCACGCAAGCGGTCCTTTCAAGCCATCAACTCCTGGCAGCAGGCTTTCCGCTGGGATTTTGCAGTCGCTCATTGAAAGTCCCGACGTGATCGATGCCCTGAGCGACCATTTTCCGTGCACGTCCCACGCCTTGAATCCCGGCGTTCCTTTTTCGACCAGGAACCCGCGAATCCTTTCGTCGTCGCACTTTGCCCACACTACCGCGATGTCTGCGATCGATCCGTTCGTGATCCACATCTTTTCGCCGTTCAGGATGTACTCGTTGCCGGCCTTCTTCGCGCGCGTCAACATCCCGCCAGGGTTTGATCCGAACTGCGGCTCGGTCAGCCCGAAGCATCCGATCGCCTTACCCTGCTGCAGCAGCGGCAGCCATTTATCTTTTTGCGCGTCCGAGCCGAACGCATGAATCGGATACATCACCAGAGCCGACTGCACCGAAACGAAACTACGAAGCCCCGAGTCGCCGCGCTCCAGTTCCTGCGTCACCAGGCCATATTCCACGTTCGACATTTCCGCGCAGCCGTAGCCTTTCAGGCTCGCGCCGAAGAATCCCAGTTCCGCCATCTGCGGCACCAGTTGCAGCGGGAATTTGCCATCGCGGTTGCACGCCTCGATGATTGTCAGCACCTGATCGTCGACGAATTGGCGCGCCGTCTGCCGCGCCAGCTTTTCCTCGTCGCTCAGCACTGAATCAAATTCCAGAAAATCCACTCCGCCAAATCCCATGCTCTTCTCCTTGGGCGCCCGTATTGGTCCGCGTGTTCGCGTGACCTGGAATCGCGGCACATCTTACCCTGCCTGCCGCATCGGACGGAAGCGAACCCCGGCGGTGCGCAGAGTGCCTTGCCTGCTAACAGATGATTTTTCTGCTTCGGTTGTATACTTCCCGGCAATCGCGAGAGGAGAGAAACCAGTGAAAATCGAAATCGTTCATTGCCCCACATGACACAACAATGGCGCGCAGGTCGCGAGGCTCGCGGCCCTGATCAAGAACCGCCTCGGCATTGAACCGGTGATTCGATCCGGCGACACCGGCCAGTTCGACGTGCTTGCGGACGGCAAGATGATCGCCACGCGCGGCGGCAATTGGCTGACGCGCAGATTCGGTGCCGGTTATCCCGACTTCGACAGCATTGTCGATCAGCTGGACAAGCAGCGCGCCAACCAGACCTGAGTCCGCCTTTCCAGGTGGCCGGAGCGGCTTGCAAGGCCGCTCCACCGAACGTTGCGCTAAGATCCGGCTCAGTACGAATGATGATCGTCGAGTTGCCCAAACGGCTGCGTCAGCCAGGGCGCGAACATAATTTCGCTTCCTGAAACGCTCGAGCAACCAGCCGAGCCCGGCCCATTCGCGCATCCCCACCAATTTTCTGTCGCATCCACTTCGGCGCTCGTGATGTCTTGCACGCCGACCATCTTTCCCAGCAGGTTGTTCAAATGGATCTCCGCGACGGGAACCATGCCGCTCGCGGGCACATTGACGACGATGTCCAACTGCTCGTCGTGGATCCAGTTCTGCGAAATTACCGTGCCCGTGATTGGGGCAAGGCTGAACACGTTAATGCCCGTCGGGCCTGCGGTTGCCGCATCCGCAGTGTCCGCCGAATTGCCGGAAATATCGTTCCCAACGATCACGTTGTCGTTGAACATTACCGCTGGCGCGCCTGCCGGAACTCCGTCCACGCCCGGTGCCGCATGGTTGTGCATCACGACGCCCGGTATGCCATTTCCCGTCAGCTCATTGTGGATCACCAGGTTCGCATACGCCTTCGACCCCGGACCGGGCGCGTAAATTCCTACTCCCGCGGCACCGTTGTACGAAACGTCGTTGTCCGTCACCGTGTTATGAAACACGCCGGCGGTGCCGTGCGAAGGAATCGTGACTCCGCAGTCGAGCGCATTGTGCACCACCGTGTTTCCGGAGATCAGATTGTCGTGTGTCGCGCCGGTATCATCGGCGATCAACAGACCTCCCGCGTTCCCCACCACGATGTTGGCAGCAATCGTCGAATGATCGACGCCGCTGAAGAAAACTCCCTCGCCGCAATCCATGGCCTCGCCAAAGAAATAGGGGAAGCTGTTGAGGGTGGGGCACGTGGGATTGGTGCCCGGCACAAATCCCTGATCGTTTTTCGTCACCCGGTTGTCTTCGATCGTGACATCCGAGGCGTTTGAGACGACGATGCCCGCATTATCTGCGTTCTCGATCGTGAATCCCGAAATCACCACGCCGCTCAGGCCTGGATTGTCGTAACCGTCCACGTTGATCCCGAACGGCTGCTTGCTGGCGTCGATGATCGTGGTGTCACGACTTTGTCCCACCAGCGACACCGGTCGCGTGACCGTCACATACTCCTTGTACGTGCCGCTAGCGACGCGGATCGTATCGCCCGCTGCAGCCGCCGCGAGCGCGGCATTGATGCTGCTAGAGCATCCCTTTGTGCCGTGACGGTTCACGCATAGGGTTGCTGCAACTGCGGGCTGGGCCATTACAGCAATCAACAGCACAGCCGTTCCCATCACACCCGCGGACCAACGCAGAACACTCGTCCGGGCCGCAGGGGCGAGCCTCGACCTCAACCTGTCCATGTCCATGTTTGTCCTCCCCTATCGATTCCCACGTGTCGCCTTCGCATGTCGGGAGAGAAACCTCGAGACCTGCCTACGTCAACGCGGGTAAATGGGCCAGAATTGCCAGGGTTCTGCTCTCGCCCAACTTCGCCCCGAAATCAACAGTCAACAGATGACCGAGCACGGAAATCAGAGCGTGGGGCAGGGTTGTCTGGCCGGTCTCGATGGCGGCCCAACGCCTCGTGGGTTGCTCGGTGGTCGAGGACTGTGGACGAGAAGGTGCTACAACAGCTGGCCGGCTGCGGTCACAGAAGCCTGCAGGGCACAGCAGAGCTCACCCGCAGTCGCGGCTTCGAGGCCTTGCCAAGAACGACAGCGCCTTCCTGGATGGGCGAACAATAAGCGATAGAAGCTCCTGGTATGACGCCATTTAGCGGACTACAGCACTTCAGATAACAAAGCGGGGGTCAGCCTTAGTCAACTGGAAATGTGGTTGCTTGCTAAATAAACCGATGGTAGCTTTACGCCCTAAAGTATCGGAGCCACCAATGGATAACGGGGTGGATCGGCGCGCGGCGAGGCGTTTTTCGATGATGCTTCCCGTAAAGGTGCGCTTTGCGCTTTCGAACAACGGCCTTTCGGAAACGGACGGCGAGACACGTGACGTCAGCTTTCGGGGCCTTTACTTCCTGATTGAAGCTGCGCTCGAAACGGGCAGCTCGATCGAGTTTGTCCTCACCCTCCCGCACCAGATCACCATGGCGGGCGACGTCCGCATCCGCTGCTACGGGCGCGTCCTGCGCGTCGAGCCGCAGAATTCACGGCGCGGAATAGCGGCGCGCATCGAACGGTACGAATTCCTTCCCGCCACAGCCTGAGCAGCTTCCAAGGCCCGCGCTTCAGGGCCGCCGCTTCGGCCCATTTTGGATCGAAACTGCCCTTCGCTCGCGGCAGAATTCCCTTCTCTTGCGACGGTCGCTCAAGCAGAATCTCCGTTCGGAGAATTGTGAATGCCGCGCCAGACACTGCTGATCGATGCAGATGATACTCTCTGGGAAAATAATATTTTCTTCGAGAAGACCATCGATCATTTCATCGCCCAATTGGAGCATCTGGGCTACACGCTCGAATACGTCCGGCACATCCTGAACGAAACGGAACGGCGCAACATCCGGCAGCACGGCTATGGCGTAAAGAGTTTTCGCCGATCTTTGGAAGAAACGTACATGAAGCTGGCGGGAAACTCCGCGCGACGGGAAATTCTGCAGGAAATCGAGCGCATCACGCAGGAATTGGAAAACACGCCGCCACACATCATCGACGGCGTTCCAGAGACGCTCGCGTATCTGTCGAAGCATCACCGGCTGATTTTGCTGACCAAAGGGCAGCAGGCCGAGCAGGCGGCGAAGATGGAGCGGTCGGGGCTGCTCTCGTACTTCGACGCGGTGGAAATTGTGGTGGAGAAAGAGGCATCCACCTACGAACGGATGATCGAGCAGTTCAAGATCGTGAAATCGAATGGCTGGATGATCGGGAACAGCCCGCGCAGCGACATTAATCCGGCCCTGCAGACGGGATTGAACGCCGTGTTCATTCCGCATTCTTCAACCTGGGAACTGGAAAAGACGGAAATTGAAGCGGGAAACGCGAAACTGCTGATTCTTGCGGGGTTTCGCCAGCTGCGAGCGCATTTCTGATTTTTTCTCCGTGCCGCATTTCTGCCGCGGAGTTCGTTTCAACGGGAGGAAGCTGTGTCGCACGATTACCGTCGTGAGTTTGCCGATTTCGAAGGCGTCGCGTACCTGAACGTAGCGAATCAGGGGCCGCTGCCACTGAGCGCGGCTCGTGCCGCGCAGGCGGCGATCGAAACTAAGAAGCTGCCCTACAAAATCACCGACAACCTCTATTTCGATGTTCCGGACCGCATCCGCACAAATCTGGCCAAGTTGATCGGTGCGGAAACGGATGAGATCGCGATTACCTCGGGCGCCAGCGCGGGGCTTTCTTTCATTGCCGCCGGAATTGAATGGCAGCCGGGCGACGAAGTACTGGTTGGGCGCGGAGAATTTCCCGCGCACGTTGCGGCATGGCTCCCCTACATGAAGGCCGGAAAATTGTGCGTGCGAACGATCGCGCCGCGCGATCGATTCATCACGGCGGAAGATTACGAGCGCGAGATCGGCCCGCAGACGAAGCTGGTGTCGGCGAGCCTGGTCCGCTTTGACGATGGCGCGCTGCTTGACGCGCCGCGCGTTGCGAAAGCGTGCCATGCCGCCAAGGCGCTGCTGATGATTGATGCATCGCAATGCGCCGGGGCGATCCCGCTTTCGATGCGCGAAATGGGAGCCGATTTCGTGACGTCGAGCGGCTACAAATGGCTTTTGGGGCCCTACGGCACGGGATTCTTCTGGGCTTCGCCGGAATGGATGAACCGTTTTCCGTGCGGTCCGTTTTACTGGCAAGCGCTCGACGGTGCGCGGAATTTCCATTTCCTGCCGCTCGACGAACTAAAAGCGGCGCCGGGCGCCAGGCGGTGGGATTCGGCGGAAACGGGGAATTTCATCAATCTTTCCGCGTGGGACGCATCGCTTGAACTGCTGGTGAAGATTGGGACGGATGCGATTGCGAAACACGACGCGGAACTCGTCGGCGAATTGATCGAGCGGCTTCCGCGTGACCGGTTTGTGCTGGCTTCGCCCAGCGAGCGCGAGCGACGCGGACCGTACGTCTGCATCTCTGCGCGGAACCCCGAGCGCAATCGAGAGATTTGCGACAAATTGAAGGAGGCGCAGATCATGGTGAGTCTGCGCGAGAAGGCATTGCGAGTTTCGCCGTATTTGTACAACAGGACCGAGGACATCGACCGGCTGGTGAAAGCATTGGCTGTAGCGTGATTCGGCGCAGTGCCAAGCACAATCGCGGCCAAGAACGATGTATTACTGTTCCGGAGGCTTGTAGTTGAACGGAATGTGGACGACTGCCTCAACCGCAACGGGTTTGCCGTTGCGCGTGGCGGGCCGGAACTTCCACTGGGCCAGCGCTGCCACTGCCTCGCGATCGACGAGCGTGTCCAAATGGCGCACGATCTGGATGCTGTCGACCGATCCGTCGGCCCGAATGATTGCGTAGAGCACCACCTCGCCTTCGATGTTCTGCCGGATGGCCTCGGCCGGATATATCGGATCCACTTTAGTGATCGGGACGGGACCGTAGAGTACGCCCGTCGGACGATTGAAGGGCGATGTGCCCTCGTCGAGCTGTGCGAAATTCAGGGCCCAATTGCCGGTCGTACTCGTAACGTTTGGCAGAGCGATATTCAGCGAGTGGATTTCTTTGCCGGCGAAGAGGTCCTCCGGGCGTTCGTTGGGAGCCAGACCCGCCACATCGGCAGGGCCTGAGCGCGGTTCGGGGCGCTTAGGGAGCGAGGACATCGGCTTCAGCATTAGTCTGGATGGAGCGTGACTCGCGCCAATTCCTCCCCCCGATGCGACAGCGCGACCATTACCTCCAGTGATGGTTACTGAGGCGGGCAATGACCCGTTTCCGTTCAGAGCGCGCGATGAGGAGCCACTACCTGAGCCCGAATTCGTACCTTCCGGCGCTCCGCGATGCGTTCCCGAAGGTGAAATCGCAACACGGGCAGCCAGATTACCGCGTGGCACCTCTACAACCGGCGCCGGCGGTGCTGGCGACGCGGAGAGCGCAACGACATCGCGCAAACCAGGCGCGCCAGCGGCCGCGTTCACCTGCGGAGCTGCTCCTGCCAATTGCCTGGCGTGAAATTGTGCGGATGACGCGGACATCGGAGCGATTGGCATCTGCGGCGCCGGACTAACGGCCGGGCTTGACGCGATGTTTAGCGCCCCGGAATTTGTTTCGAGATTCGCGATGTCGGGCGCGACGGCGCTGATCCGGCGCTGCCGCATTCGCGGGGCGGCTGTACTCGATGCAACCTGCAGTTCGATATTTGGAGCAGGTGTGTCGGCGGCCCACTGGACCACATTCGGCAGCTGCTGAATAATTTTCGGCGGCGCCATCGGTGCGGCGGGTTGGATCAGCGTCTGGCGCGGGTGCGTGATACGTACGGGGATAGAAAGCATTGTCTGACGTGGATGGAAAGCGTCGGCACCCTTCGGCGGAGGCGATTGCTTTTCAGCCATTTTCAGCGCAACGGTTGCATGATGCTGCGGCTTGGCGGCAGCGATCGGGGCTTGCAAGTGGATGGAAGGCAAATCCACCGGAGGCGTCCAGGTGACTTCGATATTGGGAGGAACCAGAGTGTGCGCGGGAGACGGGAGGAAGCCCCAGATCGGTAAGACGATCAGCGTAACCGCGATGACATGCCAGACAGACGAAGCCGCGAAAGCCCACGGCGAATTTCTCCCCTCGATCCACTGAACGCGAAGGTCGGAATCGGCGGGCAGTTCGTGATTCTTTGGCGTGCGCTGGCCGGAGAGAAAATCGCGAGCGCTGGATCGGAATCCTCGCCAGGGTGATTCCCAATCGATTCCCAGATCGAGCCGCGGAAGCTGTCCATGAGGCGAAAACTCAATGAGCAAGTCGTCTATCGCATTTGGGTCGGGGTTTGCGCGTGGATCCGCCCCTGCGCGCATGGGATTCGAGCCGAAATCCCCTAGCGGATTGCGGTCCGGAGACGTTGGTTGCGCAGCCTTATCGCGCTCGCGTTTTGCCCCGGTTTGCATTCGGATATCTTCGACGAATGAGATGCACACCTCAACCCCAAAGTTGGGCGGCGCGGTTCTGGTCAGGTGGCAGAACCTCGGTGCGGGGCAGACTGCGCTGGACGCGCCGGCTTGTCCGGTTTCGCAGCGCGCGAGGAACTACGTGCCGGGCTTTTCGGGCAGCGTGTAATCGAACTCGTAAGAATGCTTGCCGTTGGCGATCTTGATTTTCATCACGCCAGTGATTCCGGTCAACTGGCCGGTGCCGGAGTCGGGCACGGTGGTGACGCTCATCTCCGCGACGCCTCGATTCATCGTTCCGCTGTGTTGCAGGACGAACGATCCCTCGCGGCCCTTCAGGGTTCCGGTAAACTGCTCGATCGCGACGTAACCGGCCGAGCCTTTCACGCTCGTATTGGCGCCCAGCATTTCGCCTTTGCTCGTTCCTTCCAAATCACCGTGAAACTGCTTATCGAGGAGAAACCTTCCTATCGCTGCGCCTGGCGGACTTGCATCGGCAGCCGGTGTCGCCTTCACATCGAACGTGCCTTCCGCGTGGCTCGTCAAAACGTGTCCTTTCCGATGAGCCTCATCAGCGTGCGTCGCGATGAGAGCGCGCCCGGTGCTGGCGGCCAAACATACTGCGATACCGACGAAAAGCACCATTCGGGTCAGTCCTAAGAATCTCATATTCCCATTTTCCTTTCACGCGGCAAGCGCCAGGCGGTAGAAGCTGAGCGCGGCGTCGCCTTGTTCCAGAAGGCGCGAAAGTTCCAGGTGATCGAAGCGCTCGGGCAGGTCGGTCTTCACGCTGTGCTCGACGATCACAATGCCGGAGGGCGCCACGAGATGGGACTCATCGAGCCGCTCCAGAATCTGAAGCCGCTCGTCGACGTTGTCGTACGGCGGATCGAGGAAAATGAAATCCGCGAGGAGCTTTCGATGCGCGAGCACGCCGAGGGCCCGCGCGGCATCCGTCGCAATTATCTCCACGCGACTGGCGATTTTCAGTGATTCGAGATTCTGGCGGATCAGGCGTACCGCCACCGGATGGGCTTCGACAAAAATCGCCTCGCGGGCCCCACGGCTAAGCGCCTCGATACCGATCGCGCCGGTACCGGAGTACAAATCGATGAAAAGAGAATCCTCGATTCCCGGGCCAAGCACGTTGAAAAGCGTCTCGCGCAGACGGTCGCTCGTCGGACGCATGGCGAGCCTGCCAGGAGTTTTCAGTTTGCGGCTGCCAAATTCGCCGCCAATTACGCGCATGTGCTTTGCAACCCCATAACCGACTAGTCGCTGATGATATCCCCTGCTGGAGGCAAGTGTCGGCGTTCCCGCAGAGCCTAACCGATCGACGCGAGCTGGTATCTTCTTTGCCACGCTGGATTCAGCGACTCCAGACGCGCGGCGACTTCGTTCGCCCGCGACGGCGTTTCGACCAGAGAAAACGCCTCGCGCCGGGCAAGCTCCAGAATCTCACGGTCGCGGAGCGGTTGCGCAAAAGAAAATGCGGCGTCGCCGTGCTGGCGGGTGCCGAAAAATTCGCCGGGACCGCGGATTTTCAGGTCGCGTTCCGCGATTTCGAATCCGTTTGACGTGGCGACCATCGTTTCGATCCGCTCTTTCGCGTCACCTTTGACCGAACGCGGCACGATCAGAATGCAGTACGATTTTTCCTTTCCGCGACCGATCCGGCCGCGGAGCTGATGAAGCTGGGCGAGTCCGAAACGATCGGCGTGCTCGATCACCATCACAGTCGCATTCGGTACGTCCACGCCAACTTCAACCACCGTTGTCGCCACCAGAATCTGAGTTTCGCCCGAGCGAAAACTTTCCATCACCCGGTCTTTGTCTTCGTTTTTTAGCCGGCCATGCAGCAGGCCCACACGGAAATTCGGGAAAACGGTCTTCGCCAGACGTTCATATTCCGCAGTGGCCGCTTTCAGCTCCTGCTTCGATTCGTCGACCACAGGATAAATGACGTAGGCCTGGCGTCCGCGAGCGATTTCGCGCCGCAGAAACTCCCAAACTCCCTTGAGCTGCTCTTCTGCCGTCCAGCGAGTTTCGATGGGAGTGCGTCCCAGCGGCATTTCGTCGATAACGGAAAGTTCGAGGTCGCCGTACAGAGTGAGCGCGAGAGTGCGCGGGATCGGCGTCGCGGTCATGACTAGCACGTGCGGAGACGCCCCCTTTTCGATCAAGCGGCGTCGCTGCAGGACGCCGAAACGGTGCTGTTCATCGATAATGACGAGTCCCAGTCGCCGAAACAGAACCGGATCCTCGATCAGCGCGTGCGTGCCGATGATCAATTGTGTTTCTCCCGCTTGCGCCCGGTCGATCACGTGCTGCTTTTCGGCGCGCTTTTTGCCGCTGACGATCAGCTGAACGTTATATCCCGTAGGAGCGAAAATCCGGCGCGCACTCAGGTAGTGTTGCGTGGCGAGTATTTCGGTGGGCGCCATCAGAGCCACCTGATAGCCGTTTTCGATCGCAATGGCCGCCGCTTCCAGCGCCACGATGGTCTTTCCGCTGCCCACGTCACCTTCGAGCAGGCGGTGCATTGGTGAAGGCCGCTCCAAATCGGCCGCGATTTCGACGAGAACACGTTTCTGCGCGGCGGTCGGCTTGAACGGAAGAATGCGCTTCAGCGCGTTCCGGACTTTTTCTTCGCGCACTCGCATGGGAATCCCGCTTTGCTTGTGCTCGTTTAGCTGTCGCAGTGCGAGCGCCAATTGATAATAGAAAAACTCCTCGAAAATCAGACGAATCTGACCCGGGCTGCGGAAGCTGTTCAGCAGTTCAATGCTTTCCGTTTTCGCAGGAAAATGCGCTTGGATCAGCGCCTCGCGACGAGGCGGAAAACGGTACCGGTCGCGAATTTCGGGTGGCAACGGGTCGGGAACGTTCGGGTCAAAATTCAAAAGGATCTGATACACGATCCGCCGAAGCATGCGCGAACTGAGTCCGCCAACGGACTCATAGATCGGGACAATACGACCAACTTCGGTGGAGTCCGGCGGGCGTCCGTCGGAGCTTCCCACCAGTTCGAACTCCGGATTAACCATCTCAACGCGAGCAGGGCGGTACGGATCAATCTCCACTTTTCCGTGGACCACGATCTTTTGGCCTTGCTTCAGGCGGTCTTCCAGGTAGCCGCCGTGGAAGAAACGCAGATGTAGCGTGCCGGAACCGTCGCGTACCGCGCAATGAAAGATCGGCGCGCGACCGCGTGAAAAGCGCACCACGCTTCCGGCTTCCGCGACTTCCGCCATGATCGTATGCACCTGGCCGGGGGCGGCGTCGGCGATTTTTATGAAGTGGATGCGATCTTCGTAGCGGAAGGGAAAATACGTCAGCAGATCGCCCACCCTGGTGATTCCGCGTTCGGCGAGCGCGGCGGCGCGTTGCTGTCCCACGCCGCGCAGATACTGCACCGGGCTGTTGAACGTAAAAATCATCAGAGAGAACGACTTATGCAGTGGTCTCGAATGTCTCTCGTTTGTATTCCGGCAGTCAGTATATAAGAGATTTTCAGAGAGCGGCCCGGCTGGGCACGTGCAGACTCGTCCGGCTACGGGGTGCATTTGACTAGGATATCCGGGCGAGCTTCTGTGCACCCCTGCCCGTTGCCGCGAATCTTCAGACGTAAAGACTAACCCCTGCCGCTTTCCAGCCGCGAAATCCAATGCAAGCTCACGCTGTGAATTTCAATCTGAGTTGGATAGCATGTTCGCGCCATGCCTCCCACTGCGATTTACGCCAGCCGCGTTCTCACGCCTCAAGAGGAACTGAACGATGCCGTCATTGTCGTGGAAGACGGCCGCGTGGCCGCTATGGGGCATCGTGACGAGGTAACGGTTCCGGCAGGGGCGGTGGATTATGTCGCGACCGGAATGACGGTCGTCCCCGGATTCGTTGACATACACATTCATGGCGCCGGCGGGCACGATGTGATGGAAGGAAACGCGCGCGCGCTCGACAAGATCACCTCAACCGTCGCGCGTTACGGAACCACGTCGATCGTCGCGACGACGGTAACCGCGCCGGTAGACGCGACGTGCAAAAGCATCGAAGGAATCGCGCGCTATGTCCGCAAACGCGAGCAGGAGCGTGCCGCCCAGCCGAGCGCGGAGATCCTCGGCATCCACTTCGAAGGACCGTTTATCAGCAAAGCGCAACGCGGCGTGCATCCGCCGGAATCTCTGGCCAAGCCCTCCGCAAAACTGCTCGACCAATTTTTAGGGGCTGCCGACGGCCTCGGCCGAATTATCACCATGGCGCCGGAACTTCCGGGTGGGCTGGAACTCGTCGCACATGCGAAAGCAGCGGGGCTCGTGGTCAGCATGGGCCACACCGACGCGGACTACGACCAGGCTCGTGAGGCAATCCGCGCTGGCGCTCGCCATGCGACGCACATGTACAACGCGATGCGTCCGTTCACACACCGCGATCCCGGCGTGATCGCAGCAGTGATGACCGAGCCCGGCGTTACTGCGGAGATCATCTCGGACCTGGTTCACGTTGCCGCACCCGCGATTCAGATACTGCTCGGCGTGAAGGGATTCGACACCATAATCGCCGTTACTGACGGCATTGCGGCTGCCGGCATGCCGGATGGGACTTATCGGCTGGGAACATTCGAAGTGACCGTAAAGGATGGAGTTTGCCGCAATTCGGAAGGAAAGCTCGCAGGCAGCACGCTCACTTTGGATCGCGCGTTGCGCAACCTGGTGTCTCTCGGCGTGCCGTTTGCGGATGCCATCCGCATGATGACGATTCTTCCGGCTCGAAGACTGGGTCTCGCGGGCAAAAAAGGAGTCATCGCGGTCGGGTCAGACGCGGATTTGGTCGTCTTGACGCCCGATTTGCAGGTCGCAGGAGTGATGGCGCGCGGCGCGGGATTGATGTGAACCGTGACTAGTATGGTGCAATCGAATTGTCGCGACAAAGTCGACGAGCCGCTAATTCACTAATCACGAATCACCGCTTCACCGGATTCAACGGGATGTTGAGCTCTTCCGCGAGTTGATAGGGATCGAAGGGGCTGCAAGCGAAGTAGCGACCATCGACTTCAATCGTGGGAACCTTTCGGCAGCCGGCGTTAACGCGCAGAACAATTTCCTCGGCTCCCGGATGCTCGTCGATGTTGATTTCGCGGAACACGATGCCGCGCTCGCGAAGGAATTGTTTGGTGCGGCGGCAATCGCCGCACCAGAAGGTGCCATAAATTGTTATCTCGGCCATCTCAAGCGAGTGATGACTTGCAGTTGGTGATTGGCGCGGCTTGGGTTTCTACTTTGCCTCGGCGAATGAGCCAATCGCGAATTGCCGATCACCATTCACGAACCACTTTATTTGATGTTCCCGGCGTGACCGCGACTCAACTACCAGCCTTGGAGGCTACCTGAATGCGCACCGTCGCGCGTTGGAGCGCGGCTTGCGCCCGCTGCCAATCTGCATCAGCCCCGCTGGTTTTCGCCACCTGTTCCTGCGCGTGTCGCAGCGCGGATTCGCTTCGTTGTACGTCGATTTCGGCGGCGCGCTCTGAGACCTCGGCCAGAACGATCACGCGATCGGGCAGCACTTCCGAATAACCGTCCATCACAGTCAGCAGGTGCGCGCGGCCGTTCACGTGATAGGTCAATATGCCGATGCCGAGTTCCGTCAGCAGCGGCGCGTGCCCTGGTAGGACGCCGATGTAGCCGTCCGCGCCGGGAAGTTCCACCGAGTCGACGTCCTCGTGCAGAACGAGCCGTTGCGGCGTTACCACTTCGAGTTCGATTTTCTCAGGAAGCATAAATTCAATTCGCGATTATTCTCAGGCAACGGCCGCGAGCTTCTCGGCCTTCTGCTGGGCTTCCTCGATCGTTCCAACCATATAGAACGCCTGCTCCGGCAAATCGTCATGCTTGCCTTCGACGATTTCCTTGAAGCCGCGCACGTTGTCTTCGATCTTCACGTACTTGCCTTCCAGGCCCGTAAACTGCTCCGCGACGAACATCGGTTGGGAAAGGAATCTCTGTATCCTGCGCGCGCGCGCGACAGTCTGCTTGTCTTCGTCGGACAGTTCCTCGATTCCGAGAATGGCGATGATGTCTTGCAGTTCCTTATACCGCTGCAGAACGGATTTCACGCTCCGGGCAACGTTGTAGTGTTCGTCGCCCACAACGCGCGAGTCGAGAATGCGCGAGAAACTGGCCAGCGGATCGACGGCTGGATAGATCCCGAGTTCGGAAATTTGCCGGCTGAGGTTCGTCGTGGCGTCAAGATGCGCGAACGTAGCGGCCGGCGCGGGATCGGTGTAGTCGTCGGCAGGAACATAAATCGCTTGCACCGACGTGATCGACCCGTGTTTCGTCGACGTGATGCGCTCCTGAAGTTCCCCGATTTCCGTATTCAGGTTGGGCTGATAGCCGACGGCGGACGGCATGCGGCCGAGCAATGCCGATACTTCCGACCCAGCTTGCACAAAACGGAAAATGTTGTCGATGAAGAGCAAAACGTCGAGATGCTCCTCATCGCGGAAATATTCGGCGACGGTCAAGCCGGTAAGGCCGACGCGAAGACGCGCGCCGGGCGGTTCAGTCATCTGACCGTAAATCAAAGCGCAACGCGATTTTTCCGAGTCGCCAGGAACGATAACTTTCGACTCTTGCATTTCGAGCCAAAGGTCATTGCCCTCGCGGGTGCGTTCGCCGACGCCGGCGAACACCGAAACGCCGCCATGCTTCAGGGCTACGTTATGAATCAACTCCTGGATCAGAACCGTCTTGCCGACGCCAGCGCCGCCGAACAATCCGATCTTTCCGCCCTTCAAATAGGGCTCGATCAGATCGACGACTTTGATGCCTGTCTCGAACATCTCGAGCGTGGTCGACTGATCT
>JBOGNK010000153.1:0-30942 GCA_050747085.1 Candidatus Acidiferrales bacterium | reverse complement strand
CCCAAAAAGTTGCAAGTGGCCGCTCGGGTCAATGCGGCCCAAATCGCCCGTCACCAGCCACCCGTCGACGATGGTCTCGGCGGTCATATCGGGGTCATCGAGATATCGTGACATGATCGTCACGGAGGAAGGCAAGAATATCTATCCCGAAGACATCGAGTCAGTTTTCGAGCGCGTCGCGTTAAAGGAATTCTGCGTCTTTGCGGCGAATTATCTCTGGCCTGAGCGGTCGATGGTGGGCGAGCAGCTCGTGCTCGTCGTTCATGCGGAATCCGGGCAGCAGATCGCGAGTGAAATTGTCGCGAAACTTTCCGCCTGCAATCGGCAGCTGCTGAACTACAAGCGCGTACACGGGTACCTGGTTTGGGATTCCGATTTCCCGCGCACTGCATCGATGAAGGTCAAGAGGGGTGAACTGGCAGAGCAAATCCGCGCAAGCAAACGCCGCGATTCGGTCTTGCCGCTGTAATATTTCTGGATCAAGAGGAGCATGAGAATTTTTCGTCGATGAACCTGCGCTTTCTCGCCATCGTCAATCCAGCCGCCGGCGGCGGCCGATGCGGACGCCTTGCCGATTCGGCACTGAACCTGGTCCGGCAAGCCGGTGCGCAGTTGGAAGTCGCGCACACAACTGCCGCCGGGGACGCCACCGGCATTACGCGCCAGGCCTATGAAAAAGGCGTGCGCAATTTTCTGGCCGTGGGTGGCGACGGAACCGCCTTTGAAGTGGTAAATGGCCTTTTCCCGGAGGCGATTGGCGCTGAACGTCCCGCGCTCGCGATTCTTCCGTTAGGCACCGGCAATTCATTTCTAAAAGACTTCACGCTGGATGCTTTCTCGCACACGATCCGTGCGATTGAGAACCGGAGTCGGCGCGCTTGCGATGTGATTCGGCTGCGCCATTCGGGCGGCGATATGTATTCGCTCAACCTCGTCAGCCTGGGATTCCCTGCCGATGTCGGCGAGCTCACGAACCGGCGGTTCAAGCGTGCCGGCCAGTTCGGCTACATTCTTGGCGTCTTTTCGAAATTGGCTCAGCTCGAGCCACAAAGCTTTCCTCATCGGCTGGACACGCAGACCGACTGGGATCGCCGCCCTTGCCTTTTCCTGTCGTTCAGCAACAGCAAATTTACGGGTGGGAAAATGATGATTGCGCCCAAGGCCGATCCGACGGACGGCAAGATCGAGTACGTCCGCTGGAGTCCTGTCAGTCGCACGTTCCTGCTTCGCAACTTTCCGCGGCTGTTTACGGGCACGCACATTGAACATCGGCTTGCATCACGCGCCTCCGCCGAATGGATCGACCTGGATCTGGACGTACCCGTAAATGTGCTGGTCGACGGCGAGATATTTCACCTCCGTTGCCGCTCGCTCGAAATTCTTCCGGGCGTCCTGGATGTGTTTGTATGACGGTGAATGGGTTTATATGAGAAAGCGGCCGGAATGAAGAAAGCTTATTGGGTCGCGCGATCCGCTCTGCTGTGGGCGGCAAGCGGAATCCATTTCGCCGTCGTGTGCACATTCCTTGTTTTTCTTGGCATCTTCATCGACCCGCGCAAGAACGACCGGCCGCAACGCGCGTTCTTTCGCAATATCCTGCGCGTCGCTGGCGTCAAGTTCGAAGTTCGCCGCTCGCCTGGTTTCGACCCCACACGCACGAGCATCTTCATCTGCAATCATGTGAACATTTTCGATCCCTTCGTCATCTACTCGGCAATTCCGCAATTCGTGCGCGGCTTCGAACTCGAATCCCACTTCAAAGTGCCGGTCTACGGATGGATGATGGGTCGCTTCGGCAACATTCCGGTGCCAGACAAGCCGTCTCGCGCAGGACTGCAACTCATGATGAAGCGCGCGAAGGAGGCGGTCGATTCCGGCATCAGCCTGATCGCGTTCGCGGAAGGATCGAGAACGCGCGACGGCCATGTCCACGAATTCAAGAAGGGAGTTTTTCAGATCGCGCAGTCGTTTAGGATTCCGATTGTGCCCATGAGCATCGTCGGGTCATACACATTTTTTCAGACCGGTAACTGGATGCTGCATCCAGGAAAGATTACCGTCTATTTGCATGACACGATCGATCCTGCAGAAATCGAACGCACCGACCTCGATGATTTGCGGATGCGAGTGCAGGAAATCGTGGCGGCGCCCGTCGAGGAATCGTTGCGGAAATCGTTAAACAAGGAAGAACCTCAGGCCGTCTGAGGCACTTCCGGTTCGGGCAGGCCGCGTCCGGCGCGGAGTTCCTGCCACGTGTACACAACTCGATGGATCACGGTTGTCGTCGATAGAGTGGCAATCACCCACAGCACGGGCGCCATCTTGGCAAACGTCCCGCCGATAATCAGCAGAACCAGACGCTCCGGCCGTTCCATGAATCCCACTTTGCACGAAGGAATGATGGATTCGGCGCGCGCGCGAGAATAGCTCACCATAAACGAGCTTGCCATCGCCACAGCCGCAAGGATCATGTAGAACGTTCTGCCGATCAGCGTGTAATAGACGACAAGTCCCAGATAAAGCGCGAGGTCGGAGTATCGGTCGAGCGTGGAATCGAGGAATGCGCCAAACGCGGTGACGCGGCCGATCCGCCGTGCCACCTGGCCGTCGGCCATGTCGAGAAAGCCTGCAAGAAACAGGACGGCCGCCGCGCGGTGAAATTCGCCCATGGCGAAAAACACCGCCGCCCACGCGTTCACGAGCATTCCCAGAAACGTGAACATGTTTGGCGTGATGCCGGTGGCAGCCAGGCCGCTCACAACGTGCTTCAGCAGCCAGCCCGCGCCCTCGCCGATCCAGTACGTTATGGGCCGCTTCCGTTCCTTGGGCTCAAGTTCCATCGTGAAAAATCATATCGTGGGCGAAGAGGGATTCACAATACGCTGATGCACCCGTCCCGATTCGGGTGCGGATGATTCCAAAACCAGACTAAAGTCAGCAGCCGCCGCCCCACTAGCCACAGGCTGAACGAACATGCACTCGACCTCGCGAACGAACGACACCGGCATGCGTGCCGCCGTTCACCACAATTGCTTTACTCCGCCTTCGGCGGCGCGACTGAGATGATCGTGACTCCGGCCTTCTCGATTTCCTTATTCAGCATCGGAACGTCCTTCTTCTTTGTAGCGGCCCATTGTTCGATTGGAGGCGCAATCTCGCCGTTCAGCCGGTCGTACACAGTGGACGACTGCGCCGTCGGTGCATCGTCGGAACTATCCACCGTGCTGGCGAGCGCTTCTAGTTGGTCGACCGGCATAATCGGAAAGTTGAGCGAGTCTTCGCCGGACTTCGACTTCAGCTGAACAAGTCCCGCTTCGATCTCCTCGATCTTCTTGTTCAGATCGTCCGCCGCCGTCAGCGCGGCCTTTGCCTTCGGATCATCGGCGTAGCGCTTTTTCACATCGGCGATCTGCGCCTGCACTTCCTTCATCTCGTTTACAGCCTGGTGCGCTTCGCTGATTCGGTCGCGAATCTTCAAGCCGAGCGCGAGCTGTTTCTCGAGATCGGCCTGCGAACTCTTTACACGGGGGTCTTCCTTCACTCCGAACGACGCGCTGTAATTCTGTCCCCCGACAATCAGCTTGGCCTGATATTTCCCAGGCATTGCCATCGGACCTTCGCCCGATGCGCCCCAAACCACCAGACCCGGGACCTTGGTCGGCGGCTCGTACCGCAAATCCCAAACGAAACGGTTCAGCCCAGCCTGCACAGGCAAAGCTTCCGGCCCGCGCTGGAAGAACCCTTCTTCGCCGCCGCTTTCCCCCTCGGGCTTCTTCTTGCTCGTGAACGTGCGGATCACTTTGCCCTGTCCATCAAGGATTTGGAGTTTCACCTCGGCCTTTGGCGCTTCCTTCAGCCAATAGTCGAGGACGGCGCCAGACGGCGGATTCTGTCCGGCCGCGGCATTTCCGAATCCTCCAAAAGACGAGATGCGCGTACGGTACGCCGTTTCGGGCGTAAAGAAATGCACATCGGCACTCATCACTTTGTCGTCGAGCTGCCGCAGCGGCGTGATGTCGTCCAGAATCCAGAACGCGCGGCCGTGCGTCGCAACCGCCAGATCGTTGTTGTGAATCACCAGATCATCGATGGGCGTCTGCGGCAAATTCATCTTCAGCGACTGCCAGTTCGCGCCGTCATCGAACGAAACATAGATTCCCGTTTCTGTGCCGGCGAAAAGCAAGCCCTTGCGTTTCGGATCCTCGCGAACGACGTGCACGTATGCGGTATCCGGAATCCCGTTGACGAGTTTCGCCCACTGCGCGCCGTAGCTCGTAACCTTGTAAATATACGGACGGAAATCATCCAGCCGATGGCGATCCACGGCGACCCACGCTGTTCCCGCGTCGTAATGCGAAGGATCGATCAGGCTCACCATGCTCCAGTCCGGAATTTCCTTCGTTACATTCGCCCAGTGCGCGCCGCCATCGCGCGTCAGCTGCACGAGTCCGTCATCCGTGCCGATCCAAATCTCACCGGCCTGCAACGGCGACGGAGCAATCGCGAAAATGGTGTCGTAGTACTCGATGCTGGTGTTGTCCTGCGTGATTGGGCCGCCGCTCGATTGTTGCTTGCTCTTGTCGTTGCGCGTCAAGTCAGGACTGATCGCCGTCCAGCTCATTCCGCCGTCGCTCGTTTTAAACAGCTCTTCCCCACCGTGATAGATCACATTCGGATCCTGCGGTGACGCAGCGATCGGAGCCGTCCACTGGAAGCGGTGTACCAACTTCTCCGCGGCGTGGCCCATCGGGTTCAGCGGCCATGCCGATACGTCCTGCTCCTGGCCATTCGCTACATTGAAGCGAGTGATCAGCCCGTCGTACGAGCCCGCGTACACGATATTCGGATTGCGCAGATCGGGAACCACGAAGCCGCTTTCTCCGCCGCCCACGTCGTACCAATCTCCCTCAGTGATTGCGCCGTGATCGCTGCGGCTCGCGATGTCTACAGTTGAGTTGTCCTGCTGCGCGCCATAGAGCCGATAGAGAAACTGATTGTCCGTCGCGACGTGATAGAACTGCGCGGTCGGCTGATTGTCTTCCGTTGTCCAACTCTTCCCGCCATCATGCGTAACCGTAGCTCCGCCATCGTCGCCTTCGATCATGCGATCCGTGCCCGCAGGATCGATCCACAGGCCGTGCCGGTCCCCGTGTGGCGCATTGATCGCGTTGAACGTGACGCCGGCATCGGTCGAACGGTACATTCCCGTGTTCAGGATGTACACTTTGTCCGCATCCTTCGGATCGGCGAAAATGTGCGTGAAGTACCAGGCGCGCTGTGTGAAGCGGTGATCGGCATCCAGCTTGCGCCAGGTCGCGCCCGCATCGTCGGAGCGGAATAGTCCGCCATCTTTTGCTTCCACCAGCGCGTATACGCGCTCGCCGCCCGGTGCCGCGGCTACTCCGATTCGTCCCAGCACGTCTGTCGGCAACCCGTGTCCCGCAAGCTCTTTCCACGTGGCGCCGCCGTCCGTGGATTTATACAAGCCGCTTCCCGGTCCGCCGCTGTCCAGGCTCCACGGTGTGCGCGCAGCCTGCCAAAGCGCGGCATACAAAATGTGCGAATTGTCGGGATCGAAAGTGATATCGATCGCGCCGGTCTTTTCGTCCTTGTACAGCACCTTGTCCCAGTGCTTCCCTCCATCCGTGGATCGAAAAACGCCGCGCTCAGCATTCGAACCATATGCGTGGCCGAGTGCAGCGACGAAGACGATATCCGGATTGTGCGGGTCGACGATTACGCGGCCGATTTGGCGCGTGTCGTCCAAGCCAATGTGAGTCCAAGTCTTGCCCGCATCGATCGATTTGTAGACGCCGTCGCCGAACGAAATATTGCCGCGAATGCACGCTTCGCCCGTTCCGACGTAAATCACATTCGGATCGGAAGGCGCAACAGCGATGCTGCCGATGGACGACACCGGCTCATTGTCAAAAATGGGATTCCACTCGAGACCCGCATCCGTTGTTTTCCACACGCCGCCCGCGACCGATCCGAAATAATACGTGTTCGCGTTCCCGGGTACACCCGCAACCGCCAGAACGCGTCCGCCGCGAAATGGACCAACGAGGCGCCATCTCAGGCCTTTCAACGTTTCAGGCTTCAACGTCTGCGCGGCCGCGCGGGGCATCAAGCCAAACATCGCTGCGATGAAAATTGCCGAAAACAGAACCAAGCGCGCACATCCGTTTTTCACGAGTCTCCCTCCGCAAAGCGCGGCAGATTCTACCCTGTACGGCGCACGCCGTGTCCATTTTTTTGCATGGCAGAGACACGTCGCGCCCGACGAATCAGGCCGGCAAAACAACCCGCGAATGGACCATGTGGATCAAGTGCAAAGCCTCGCCTTGTGGCCTCCCGCCAGGGCTGTGCCATACGCTCGTCCTGAGCGGTTTGGCGAAGAGAGCGATGATTTCAGTGCGTATGACGGACTGGAAAAACTCGGCTGCGTTCACAAAGCAGATTCGGCACAGCGCCAAAGTCTACGTTGTGGGTCGTGACCAGCCCCTCAGCTGTGCGAATTTCGCTCTTGTCGCGGTTGCCTTGCCGTTTAGGCAGACTCCTGTGAACTTCTCCACGATTTTTCGGCGGGCACCCCCGTATTTATGCGGGGAGCAGCGGCGCCTGGCGCGCTGCGAAACGGCCGCCGTTTTCGACTTTCTGTTTGTTTCCAATGTAAACATCTCGCCTGATCGCGCGTCCCAGCGTGACACACGCCTATACCGGAAAACGTCAGCCTCGAGCCTTCGATTCGAGCCTTGCGAACCGCTTGGTCGCATAGTTGTATTGGCAAGAAACAGGGGCGTTTACGCAAACTAATGTACTTGACCTACAGCGCATACCTTATGGTTTCCGGGCGCAGCATCCTGCACAATAAAATCGGAACAGGCGGTCCCCGCTCCGCGAAAGATAGGTCCAACCATGCAACGCACCGTGCTCATCGTCGACGATAACGTACACGTTCGAAGGAGCTTGCGCTGGACCATTGAGCGCGAACTTCACTGGCAGGTCTGCGGTGAAGCAACGAACGGAGCGGAGGGCGTGACAGCAGCAACGACGCTGAAGCCTGACATCGTCGTGCTCGACTTGTCGATGCCCGTGATGAACGGCATTGAAGCAGCGCGCCAATTGAGGCAACTTGTTCCTGACAGTCATTTGTTGATGTTCACGTCTTTCGCAACACCTACCCTCGAAGAAGCCGCGCGCGACGCCGGTATCGAAGAGTTCGTGCCGAAGAACGAGGGTGCAGTTCTCTTGCTGCAAAGCTTGCGTCGTCTGGCGTCAAGTGGCCAGGCAGCCGCGGACATGACCCACTGATCGCCGTTTGCCTCCTCACTAAAAGCGAAACAGCATTCTTTTTGACGGCGGACGCGCGTGAAGGCTCCGTGGCGGCGCGGCACGTTGCGCTCTCAGAAACATGTGCCCGCAGTCGAATCCAGTCGCCGGCATTCTGGCGGCCATCGGCCGCTGACGATCCACCTGCTTCACATTCCCGCAGTCGTCGCCACGGAAGTCTCGGTGCAAACGGATCCGTCTACCGTCTAACAAGGAAAGCTCATTTACCAACTCTCTGAAAACGTCGGAGAGAGAACTGAGGCTGCAAACCACAAGAAAGGTCCTATACGTTCACTGATCGCAGAGACTTGGTGCCCGGGGCGGGATTCGAACCCGCACGCCCGTGAGGGCAAGGGATTTTAAGTCCCCCGCGTATGCCATTCCGCCACCCGGGCCACGCGGTTGCGGTTCACGGCATTATAGCGACTTTTCTCCACTTCTTTTCCCGACTTGCGTCCCTCGCAGCGTAACGCGTCTCAAAACGCCCAATAAAGGCTTCCTCCAGTGGGGCCCCCATCAAACGTGGGAATCAGTCGCGAGAACCTCGGCACAGGACTTCCCGGTAGATTCGGATCGTGGTGGTGCTTGTAAACGTATCGCCCCTCCATGAATCCCAGCGCGCTGCCGACAAACACATCCGAAACCCAATGCTTCCGGCCCGAGACGCGCGCTGCCGCCACCACAGACGCCAGCGAAAAGCCGATGATCGGCACCGCCAGATGGTCGTCCCCGTATTCATACGCAAACACCGTCGCCACCGCGAACGATCCCGTCGCGTGCCCGGAAGGAAACGACGATCCGCCTTCCCAAAAGCTGTCGGGCTGGACGGGATCAGCCGGACGCTCGCGCTGCGTCACCTCCTTTAGTCCCAGGGCAATCAACTGGCTGTGCGCCAGCGCTTCCAGACTCAACAGGCCCGTCTCGGTCAAATGGTCTTCGTGCGCCGTCCGGCTTACAAAAAATAGCGTGGCCGTCGCGGCCGCCAGCGTATACGGCGCGCCCATTTGAGAAACGCGTCCGCTCCAGATAAACGTCGGGCTGTTAACGTGGGGAATTGCGCCGGTCGAGTACCGGTCGGTGGCGATCAGAGCCGACGAAGCCAGGATGAACGGCAGCCCGTATTTCTCCATCGTATGCGAATTGTAATTCTTGACGTGGAATGGACTGCTCCACATCCGGCCCTCGTCAACAAAGAAGTCTCGCAGGAGCGCGCCGACATTCGGATGTTGCCATTGAGGCTCGTCCGATTGCGCCTGTCGCCGCGGCACAATGACGGATGAACCGGCTGAGTCTGACGAATTGACATCATTGCCAAATGGATTGGCGGGCCACGGCGTGGCATTGAATGCTCCGCTTGGTGCGTCTGCAGCATCGGTAACTGATTCGGGAGACTCCGCCGCCGGATTCGCCCGCGCCTCCGATTGTGGGTCAGATTGCTGTGCCGAAACGCGGGGTGCGGCTGATAAACAGATTAATATCGGTAATCCCAGGAATACCCAGCGCTGGCACACCAGTCACAAATACCTGCCTTCGCGTGCAGCTGCCATACAATTTTCCTTGTATTGCGCGGGCGGTCGTACAGCATGACCCGGCCGGACATTCAGGGCTATGAAGCCGCGCGCAGGATTGCCTCAGGGACCGCCAGAGACACCGCACGTGCCTCAAAATAACCAGTCCCCTCATCGCGTAGAAACGAAGTCTCGTTTGCCTTAGCCTTGCCATCTCGCTGCGCTCGAACAGGCGCCCGAAGAAACGGACCCTGACTTTGCAATTGAGATGGACTGTTTCGTCATCGGGTCGGCAACTCCACTGAGTCAGGCACGCTCTCCACCACCCGGTCAATTGAGTTAAACTGCCTGCCCTGATGAAACGCCTAATTCTTGCCCTCTTGGCCTGGTCTTTGATTTCGCTGACTGCGGAGGCACAGACGAGAACCCATGTCTTTGGGAATCCTCAAGTGTCGCACTGGCCGCCAAACCGGCCGTTTCACGTCGAAAACTATAAACTCTCCCTCCGTTTCGACCAGCCCAAAGCAGAAGTATTCGGCGATGAAGTGATCACTCTGCGGCCGTTCGAACCTCATTTCCAAAAGTTCTATCTTGCCAGCAGCGAACTGACGATCGACGATGTGACATTGCAGAACCCCAAGGGCGCGCCGCTGAAACTAAAGTCCGCGGCGCGGGCTGACCAGCTTTGGATCACACTCGATCGCGAATATGATTCGCGAAATTTGCTGAAGGTCCGGATCCGATACCATGGGTTTCCGCGCACTGGCTTGTTTTTTGTGAATCCCACGCCGGACTATCCGAAATGGCCACGCGAGGTCTTCTCGCAGGGAGAACCCGAGCTCAATCATTATTGGTTTCCCTGCTGGGATTATCCGAACGACATGGCCACCAGCGAAACGGTCACAACAGTTCCCGACGCGCAGGTTGTCGTGTCGAATGGCAAGCTCGCAAAAGTGACGCGCTCAGGCGGCTCCGTAACATACGACTGGGTTGAGAGTGTTCCGCATAGCTCGTATTTGATTTCGATTGCCGTCGGCCCATGGCGCAGGTTCACCGACAAGTATGAAGACAAGCCCGTTGATTACTACCTGCCCGACACAGTGGACGAGGCCACCGCGCGACGGTCCTTTCATTTGACACCCGATATGATCCAGTTTTTTTCGCGCGCGACGGGAGTCGATTACCCGTACGAGCAATACGCGCAAACCACCGTACAGAACTACATCTTCGGAGGGCAGGAAAACGTCAGCGCGACGACCCTGACAGACGGAACGCTGCACGACGAGCGTGCGGACCACGATTATCCGAGCACGAACCTCGTCTCACACGAGTTGGGCCAGCAATGGTTTGGCGACTACGTCCAGGGGCGCGACTGGGCGAATATTTGGCTCAATGAGGGTTTCGCGACGTACTTAGAGGCGCTCTACACGCAGCATCATGCTGGGAACGATGCCTATCGCTTCGCGATATCCCAAGACCAGCTGACGGCGCAGCAGGAAGATCGCAGCCGCTACCGCCGACCAATTGTCGACCGCCACTACGCGGACGCCCTCGACATGTTCGACGCGACCACGCATGAAAAGGGCGCGGCGGTGTTGGAGATGCTGCGCTACGTAGTCGATGGTGCGAACGCGGCTTCGCACCCCGCGTCGCAAAACGAACCGTTGTTCAGAGCCTTCCATTACTACCTCGTCTCGCACCACGCACAAACTGCAGGGACATCCAACCTAGTCGACTCGATTCGCAGGACAACTGGTATGGAACTCGGCTGGTTTTTCCACGAATGGGTATTCATGGCAGGCCGGCCCGATTATCGCGTAGAGGCAAGCTATGATCCGGCAAGAAAGATAGACACGATCATCGTCACGCAGGAGCAGCAAACGACTGCTGACACACCGATCTTTGACATGCCGATCGAGCTTGCTTTCTATAGTGCCGATGGGTCGGCGAAGAAAATTCAGGTTCGTGACAATTTGCAGCGGCAGAAGTTCGAGATTCCCCTTGCATTCGAGCCAGAGTGGGTGGACTTCGATCCCGACGATTTCATCGACAAGACCATAGAATTTCCCAAACTCGTCACTGCATTGATCGCCGAGGCGCAGAAAGACCCGTCCATGATGAGCAGGCTATGGGCCGCACAGCAACTGGCCACAACCACGTTAGGAAACAACGATGAGCGCGTCTCCGCGTTGAGTGGTGTGCTGGCAAACGATCCCTTCTACGGAGTGCGCGCGGCTGCCGCGAAAAGCCTCGCGAGTATTGCAACAGAAAAAGCCAAGGCGGCCCTGCTTGGTGCCTGGAATCAACCGGATAGCCGCGTGCGCGCTGCGATTGCCGAAGCTTTAGGGAATTTCTCAAACGAGCAGGCGATCTACGACGTCCTTCTCAAGGCTCTGCATCAGGATTCCAGTTACGCGGTTCAAGCCGCTGCCGCCACCGGCTTGGGAAAATCCGGCGTGGCACGCGCATTCGACGATCTACGAGCGGAAGAAATGGCCAGCCCCGAACTGCATGTCATGCAGGCGACGTTAGGCGGTCTCGCAGCGACGAAGGACGCGCGTGCCGTGGCGATTCTGCTGGCCCGAGCGAAACCGGGCGTTCCCGAACGAATTCGCCTCGCCGCACTTACTGAGCTGCCGAAACTGAAAGAAGTGGTCGCTCAAAATCAATTACCGGACCTGATCGAAGTGGCGCGGGCCGCGTTGCGCGATCCCTTCTACCTCACCCGTGCGGCAGGAGAAAAAATGGTGGGAGCATTTCACTTAACTCAATTTGAGCCCGACATTCAGACAGAAGCACAACACGCACCCATGGCTATGCAGCGCCGGGTGGCCCAGCAGGTCCTCGACCAATTACACCTTCAGAAATGAGTCCAGGTTATTCCTGCACGACCGCTTTCACCAGATTGCGCGGAGCGTCCACATCTGAACCGCTTTGCACGGCGAAGTGGTAGGCGAAAAGCTGAAGCGGGACAACCTCGACGATCGGCAGCAAAAGCTCGGACGCCGCCGGAACGAAGAGGACGCGCTCCGCAACGCGTTCAATCTCGCTGTCGCCTTCCGTTGCGACCGCGATGGCATGCCCGCCGTGCTTCTTGACGTACTCCAGCACGCCAAGAGTTTTCTGGTACCGGAGAACGGAATCGGGATCAGCCGCGTCGCGTGTCGCGAGCGCAATCACGCCAAGTGTGCCGTCGACCAGAGCATTCGGACCATGTCGAAGTTCGCCTGCGGGCAAGCCTTCCGCCTGCACGTACGACAATTCCTTCAGCTTGAGCGCGCCCTCGCGGGCAATGGCGTAGTGTATGCCGCGCCCCAGCAACAGAAACGCGTGAGCGTCGCGATAAAAACGCGCGTACTCCTCCGCATCCCTGTCCCATTTAGTCAAGCTCCGCTCGACGCGATCCGGAATCGCGCACAGCCGCGCCAAGTGCGAACGTGTTACTTCCGACGTTAGCCGTCCACGCCGCCGCGCCAGGAAAAGCGAAAAAAGATACAGAATCGTCAGCTGCGCCGTGAAACTCTTCGTCGCAGGAATCGCCTTCTCCGGACCGGCAAACGTGATCAGCGCGCTTGTGGCCTCGCGCGTGATCGTCGATTCGGCCACGTTCGAGATCGCCACTGTCTGCGCGCCCCGATTGAGTGCCTCGCGTTGCGCCGCGATCGTGTCGGCCGTTTCGCCGGATTGCGAAATGACGATGACGATCGGGTCCGCGCCCGCGTGCGTCGACCGGTAGCAGTACTCGCTCGCGTACTCCACGTCCACCGCAACGCCGGCGAGATCCTCCATCATAATTTCACCTGCGAGCCCCGCGTTGCGGCTTGTTCCGCTCGCTGCGATGATGATTTTCTTGAAGGCAAAGAGCGCGGATTCCAGCCGATCGAGCGCGCCCGGAAAAATAATATCTCCGCTGACGTTCCGCCGCACCGTCTCGGCGATCACCCGCGGCTGTTCGTAGATCTCCCGCAGCATCGCGTGCGGAAATTCGCGGTCCCGCCCCTCTCGTTTTTTAGAAGCAACAGCCATAATCGCCGTGTAAAAATAAAGTACGCAAATGAAGGAGAAAATGCTTAGCCCGCAGGCAGCGCCAACTCCCTCGCTCAAAACTGAACGCTTCCTTGCCTCTTGCTCCCTTGCTTCCTTGTTACCTGAACCTTCTTATCATCAACGTGTGCCGCCCCGACCGATACAGCCCCACAACATAGATCGCCGGCGTCCCTTTCGTCGAGTAGATCAATTGCCGGATCCGCAGCATCGGCGTTCCCCGCGGGATCGACAAGAGCTCCGCTGTGCGGGGGTCGGCATCGGTGGCGTCGATCTCTTCGTCCGCGTACGCGAGCGTGATCCCATAATCGCGCTCGAGGGACGAAAACAGCGAGCCGCGCTCAAGAGCCGAACTCACCAGGCCCGGAAATTCGTCGGCGGAAAGATAGCAGGTCTCCAGCGCAAACGGTTCATCGCCTGCCTGACGCACACGTTGGACCACGGCAAGCGCGCTAGCCGATGGCAACGAAAGCCGGGCCGCGATTTCCGGATCGTTCTCTTCCGAACTCAATCGCACGATCTTCGACCGCGCCGACAGGCCGCGGCTGGCCATCTGCTCTGTATAACTCATCAGTTTGTTGAAGTGAATCTTGGGCGGGGCCACGAACGTGCCGGCGCCATGCCGCCGCTCGACCAGGCCTTCGCGCGCCAAGTCGGCCAGCGCATGACGGGCCGTCATCAGGCTCACCTTGTGCAGCTTGGCCAGTTCCCGTTCCGATTCCACTACGTCACCGGGGCGTAACTTCCCTGTTTCGATCCGCTTACGAATCGAAATCTGAATCCGGCGGTAAGCAGGTTCCCCATTCCGCTGATTGTGGTTCATCCAGTCTCCGCGCCTGCTGCTATGCCCTGCTCGCCTGGGGGAATCCCAGAAGTCTAGCACGCTATAGAGCGGCGTCTATAGCTCTGGTACCCGCTATAGAGCGCCGGACGGGTCGCGATCGAAACTGCTATGGCGTTTTCGAGCCGCATGTCTTTCCTGATCTTCATATAGCATGTTTTGATGCGTTAGCAAGCAAAAATCCGCTTGACATTCGACATTCCGTGCTATATAGCTCACTCACACGCGGGGGTGGTTAGGGGTATAGCAGCTTCCCCACGACTGGGCAGGAGGTGCCTGTGAAGCGTATGTGTCGGTGTGTCGCATTGTTGTTTTCCGCAGCCGCACTGCTGTTCGCGGCAAACGTCTGTTTCGCACAGAAAATTACGGCTTCCCTCACCGGAACGGTGACGGATCCTAGCGGCGCCGCCGTATCGGGTGCTTCCGTAACACTACACAGCAACGCGACGAACGCCGATGTAATTACCGTGAAGACGGACACTGATGGCTTCTACACGGCCAGCGAACTGCCGCTAGGCACGTACACCGTCACCGTCGTCGGCCAGGGATTCAAGAAGTTCGTCGCAACCGGAGTGACGCTGCACGTCGGCGAACAGCGCGGCCTTAACATTAAACTGGAAGTTGGCGGTGTGGCCGAAGAAGTCACCGTGACCGCCTCCACCATTCCTATTGAAACCACCTCCGGCGCCCAGAGCACCACTATCACCGGCACGCAGATCCGCGAACTCCAGCTCAACAATCGGAACTTCGAACAGCTTCTAACTCTCCAACCGGGCGTCTCCAACAGCTTGCCGGATCAGATCGGATTCGGGATTAGCAATACGGACGCTGTTTCCGTGAACGGGGCGCGAAATTCCGCGAACAACTGGACCGTCGATGGCTCCGATATCAACGACAGCGGTTCGAACCAGACGCTCCTCAACGTTCCCAGCGTCGATGCCCTCTCCGAATTTACTCTGGAGCGCAGCACGTACGACGCGCAATACGGACGCAGCGGCGGTGGCCAGGTCAACGTTGTCACCAAATCCGGCACCAGCGACTTCCATGGTGACGCCTACGAATTTTTCCGCAACAACGTTCTCGACGCCAATGAATGGTTCAACAAACGGGCCGGTGGTGTGCGGCCCCCATTCCGTTATAACGATTTCGGCTATACCATCGGTGGCCCGGTCTTCATTCCCGGTCATTACAACACCGACAAAAGCAAGACATTCTTCTTCTTTTCCGAGGAGTTCCGCCGCACGCGAACGCCTACGACATCCATATTGACCCTGCCGAATCCTCAGGAATTGACCGGGGACTTCACCGGCATCACCGGGGTCACGCTCAATCCCGCCTCGGCGCCCGCAGGCTGCATCACCGGCAACGTTATCGACCCGAGTTGTTTCAGCGCCAACGCGAACGCGTACATTGCAAATGTTTATTCGAAATTTACGCCCAACCTTAACCTGGATCCGACGGCGCCCACGGAAGACTACACAGTCCCGCTAAGCGCAGCCAATGATTTCCGCCAGGAAATCATTCGCGTCGACCAGAGAATCACGAATAAGGTTCAGGCCTTCGCCCGCTATATGCAGGACAAGGTTCCCACCACAGAGCCAGGCGGATTGTTCGCTGGAGCGGGGCTTCCGGGAATCTCCTCCACCGCAACCAACGCTCCGGGCCGCAATTTCGTCGCTCACGTCACCATGCAACTCTCGCCCAACGTGATGAACGAGGTGGCCTTCGGGGACACTTGGGGCGCGATCAACAGCAACATCACCGGCCTGATCACAGACCCTTCCTTCACCGGAGCTCTGAATTTCGGAGCGAGCGGGCTGCCCTATTCCGATCCGTATAACCGCGTGCCCGGCGTCACCATTTCGAACGTTACGGGTGTCGGCATCCCGGTTTCACCATATTTTGAACGGAACGTCGACAAGAGCGTCTACGACAACGTTTCTGTCACGCACGGAAGCCACACCATCCGGACCGGCATGAGCTTGCAGCTCATGAGGAAGACGGAGAACGCGGTCAACCCCACAAACGGCAGCTTCTCCTTCCTCGATGAGTTTGGGAACCCGGCCTTCGCCAATTTCCTGCTTGGCAATGCCGACTCGTTCTCTCAGGCGAGTCGCGACATCATTCCGAACCTGCACTTCCCGAACATCGGAGCCTACGTGCAGGATGATTGGAAGGTGACTCACACTTTCACCCTCAACCTCGGGCTTCGTTATGAGTATCTGGCGCCGCCCCAGGATGACAACCAACTGCTGGATAGCTTCGATCCGTTGGTCTACAACCCGAATGACGTGCCAGTCATTGATCCAACCAACGGTGCATTCGCCGCCTCGAATCCGGCCGGCCTGACCCCGAAGACCTACTCGAACGGGATCATTATTGCCCAGAACGCGTGCAACCCGAATTTGTACTTCCAGCCGCCGGTTCCGCCGTACGGACCGACGTGCTCTCCTTACGGCTTGACCGTGAATCCGACCTATCAGACCTTCGGCCCGCGGCTCGGCTTTGCCTGGGATGTGTTCGGCGATGGCAAGACGGCACTGCGCGGTGGGTTCGGTGTGTACTATGACAGAACGCTCAACGGCATCGAGGAGCAGAACTCGTTTGCCAATCCGCCGTTTCTCGGCAACGTCAGCGTCAGCGCCGCAGGAACTCCGGCCGATCTGTTCGATAATCCAACGTCAGGAGCCAAGGTGCCCGCAACGTCACCTGTCAGCCTCCACGCCACTGGAACTCCTCAGTTCCAGGTACCGTACATCGATCAGTGGAGCCTCTCGATTGAACGCGAACTCGCTCCCAGTACGCGCCTTGAGGTTGCTTACGTGGGCAACCGCGCGAGGCATCTGCTCGGCGAGATCGACGTCAACCAGGTACCTCTGAATGTTCGCGAATCCACTGCGCCGCTTGTCCAGACAAACGCCATCCGTCCTTACCTGGGCTACAACGTGATCACGGAAATCGCGCCTTTGTTCCGTTCCAACTACAATTCCCTGCAGGTATCGGCCAATCGCCGCGTCGGTCAAGGGCTCAATTTCGGCCTGGCCTATACCTGGTCTAAAACTCTCACGGACAGTCCGTCGGACCGCAGCAATGCGCCGTACGACACATACAACATCCCTGGGGACTACGGCCCGGCGACATTCAGCAATTCCCAGATCCTCGCCATCAATTTCGTGTACGACCTGCCGTTCTATCGGGCGCAGCAGGGTCTCGTGGGCCATGTGCTCGGCGGCTGGGAAGTTTCCGGCATCGGGTCGTTCACGACTGGATTCCCGACGACGGTCCGGCAGCTGAACGATCCCTTCAACATCACTCATTACTGCGCTTCACCCTACACCAGCGGATGCCCGGCGAATACATTCCTGGGTGGAATCGGCATCGACCCCAGCCCGGTTGCTCCGCGGCCGGATCGAATTGCCGGCTGCTCCGGACCGCAAACGTTCAATCAATATATCAACACGGCTGCATTTACCGACGCGGTCGGCCACTTTGGCGATTCCGGCCCCGGCGTTTGCACCGCACCAGGCGTGAACAACTGGGACATAGCCGCGATGAAGAACATCAAAGTTTCGGAGCGCTTCAGCATGCAGTTTCGAAGCGAATTCTTCAACGCCTTCAACCACGAATCGTTCAAAACGTTCAACACGGAGCTGGACAGCGCAACTTTCGGCCGGCTGACCGGCGGACACGATCCGCGCATCATTCAGTTCGGTCTGAAGTTGAACTTCTAACTCTTCGACCTTTCGTTGAACTCAGGGGCGCTTTCGGGCGCCCCTGTTTCATTTTGCGGTGTAAAATTTCACCGTGTGTTTTCTTCGACCAATCCTCGGGCCAGTACTGCTCCTTATCGTTGCTTCGTGCGGTTACGCTCAATCGCACCGCGCCGGATCATCCCAGGTCAACTCTCTCCTCGGGAACGGCTCCGCCGCACTCCAGCGTGGGGATAATGCCACGGCCGAGAAATCCTTCCGTCAAGCTCTCGCGCTTGCCCCCCGCTCGATCGAAGTTCTGAATGACCTGGCAATCTCGCTCGCCAAACAGGGCAAACTCGCTGATGCGGTTCCCTTCTATCGCCGCGCACTTGCCGTTCGCCCCGGTGATCCGGCCACCACGCGAAATCTCGCGCTCGACTACTTCAAGCAGCAGAATTATTCCTCTGCGCTCCCGCTGTTCGAATCGCTGAGTAAGCAAAATCCTTCGGATTTCCAGGCCGCCGACCTTGCCGGCTACTGCTCCTTCGGTCTGGACCGCTACGTAGAAGCGGCAAAATATCTTGAACGCGCCAGCCGTCTTCAACCCGCGAACCTGCTGACGCTATACACGCTCGGCCAGGCCTGTCTCCGTTCGTCGAACTACAAAGCGGTCACAGACGTCTTCGCCCGCATCATGGCCATCAATCCGAATTCGCCTGAGGCTCATGTGATGATGGGCACCGCCTACGACAAAATGTTTCAGGACGATAAAGCGCTCGCGGAATACCAGGCCGCCGAGCGCGCCGATCCTGATTTTGCGGGCGTCCACTCCGGGATTGGTTTGCTGTATTGGAAGCTCGGCAAAGTCGATGAGGCGGAAGCGGAGTTTCGCCAGGAGCTGAAGCGTTTTCCGTCCGATGCCGTCTCGAATTGCTTGCTCGGCGAGGTCGAAATGCGCCGCGGCGATTCCTCCCAGGCACGAACGTTCTTCCAGGCCGCTATCGCAGCCAACCCGTCTTACAAAGAAGCTCTCTTCGGATTCGGCAAAGCCGAAATCAAATTAGGAGAGCCCCGGAAGGCGCTCGCGCCTCTGCGCAAAGCCATCCAGATCGATCCCAACTACGTTGAAGCGCATTATCAGCTCGGCACCGCGCTGGAGAAGCTCGGCCAGACGGCGGAAGCGGCTAAAGAGCGCTCCATTTCCGTCGCGATTCAGACCAAACAGCAAGCCGATTACACGAAGAAGCTATCCCACGATCACGGTCCCGGGACGCAAAGGTGACCAGCACTCTCCGCCGCTAGATCGCCCCGCTAAATCGGACCGGCACCCTCGACCGCTAAATCGAACCGCAACGAAGCGCCGCCGCGTCGCTTGTAGGCCTTGTCGAGCGCTTAGCCGTTCTCGCGACGGAATGCCACAATGCCGAACGAGCCAACTGGGCCCTTCTGCCTTCTGCCTTCTGCCTTCTGCCTTCTGCCTTCCGCCTTCCGCCTTCTGCTTTCTGCTTTCTGCTCGTCACTCGTCACTCGCCACTGCCTTTGTAACGAAAATACCCATGCTCCGATCGTCTCTCGACGCTGAGCCCCCGCTTCTCCTAAGCCATCCAGAATCAACGCCGAATGCACAAGGCGCTTCTCTGACTTTTCCCTGTGCTCCGGAGGTCTTTTCTCGACACGCGTGCTGAGAAAAGGTTCGCGTAAGTCCTTTGCCATCAACACAACTGCCAAAACTTCTCGACACACTTTTCGCTGTTTAGCTGTCCCAGCCGCACTGCACCATTCCTGGTGCAATTTTTCGGCGCCGCTTCCTCTCGCCAGCCCGCGCAAGCCAAAACATCAGCGTCCCCAGCGGCACGCAGAGTATGATTTCGCCCTTATGGGGACGGATTTACGCACGGTTGTCGGCCTGGGCGAGGGGCTATGGGACGTGCTGCCGCAGGGAAAGCAGCTTGGCGGGGCGCCAACGAACTTCGCTTATATGAGCGGTTTGCTCGGCCACCGTGCCATCGTGGCAAGCGCAATTGGCGCCGACGCGCTTGGCGAAGAACTACTCGCGCGATTGAGCGAATTGAATCTCGATACCGCGTTCGTCCAAGTGAGCCGCCAGCACCCGACAGGAACGGTCAACGTCGTCCTCGACCGCGACGGACAGCCCAATTATGAAATCGAGGGAAACGTTGCGTGGGATTTTCTCGCGTGGACGTCGGAATGGCAGCACCTGGCCACGCGGGCCGATGTGATTTGTTTTGGCACGCTCGCACAGCGGTGGATTGTGTCGCGCGAGACGATCCAGGCGTTCTTGCGCGCCTCTCGACCGGCCGCGGTTCGCATTTTCGACGTGAACCTGCGCCAGGGCTTTTTCTCAGTCGACGTGCTGGCGGAATCGCTGCGGCTCGCAAACGTGGCGAAGCTTAACCAGACAGAGCTGCCGGCCGTGATGCAGCTTCTGGGGCTCGCGGCCAATGATGTCAATAATGCTCGTGATGCCAATGATGAAAGCACTTCGGCTGAATGCCTTCGCTGCGCGTTTGGACTGGATCTTGTTTGCGTCACCCGTGGCGCCCACGGCAGTTTGCTGGTCCGCGACGGCGAGTCCGACGAGCATCCGGGATTCAGCGTTCGCGTGCTGGATTCGGTGGGAGCAGGCGACGCATTCACGGCAGCGCTTGCGCACCACATCCTGTGCGGCTCGTCGCTGCGCGTAATGAATCAGACGGCGAATCGCATGGGTGCATGGGTCGCAAGCCAGTCAGGCGGAACGCCTCGCGCCGACGCAGACGTGTTGGCTGAAATTGTGTCGCCGTGATCAGAACGACAGAGCGGAGAAAGCCTACAGAAGAGAACGAAAATGCAGCACCACGAAGAAGAACAACGCCGGCGGGACGCCGGCGCTACAAAAAGATGAATCGCGAACAAGTTGGCTGGGAGGCCTGGACTCGAACCAGGATAATCAGATCCAGAATCACAAATAAGGCACAGCAAATAAACGGCTTCCCAGCCTGCTCAATGACTTGCATGCGCTTCCGTTCGACTCCGTTTGACGTAGTTTTTTGAGTTCGGGGTAAATTCGGGGCAAATCGCGGTATAGAATTGCGCATCTTCCGTCGAGGTGCGCGATGGCGAACGAGAACAAGCAAACGGCGACAGGACCGAGGATTTTTTTCACCCTCAGTGATATCAAGGCGGTGCGATTCACATGCGAAGAATGTGGAGCGTCGCAGTCGTTCCAGCCCGAGAAATGGGAAGCGATTCCAGAACGCTGTTGCAACGACGCAACACATCCTTGGATCGCGAAAGACTTTCGCGCACCGGGAGACAAGGACCGTACGCTTCACGAACTCTTGCTCTCACTTCGCGAGGCTATTTCTCGACTTCCGAAGCAGAAAACCGTACGCATAGACCTTGAGTTTGAAAGGCCAAAAGACCCGGCTACGGCGATGCGCTGAAACGATTTTAAGAATTACAAAATTTTGTTGTCAGGCAACCAAAAATCATATATATATTTCTAACGTAGCGTATCACCTGAGCACGCCAGGCAACCGCGTGACGCGCAATTCGGCGACGAATTGCAACATCTTCCACGAGAGAAAAATCAGATGGCGAAGCGATTTTGCGTCTTGCCGCTTGGATTTTCGTCCGCGTGCGCGGCGAACTGCGAGCGCCGGCACGTTCACAAAAGCTTACGAGAAGTTCGCGAACTTGAGGCGACGGGCGAGATTCAATTCTTAGATTTGCATCCGGCTACCAACAAACCTCGGTACGTTTTCAGGACGCACGACACGCAACACGTTCACATCCCAGCATCCGTCATTGAAGCGGCCGCCGGTGCTTACCGCCGTGATCGCCGCGAAATATCGACTGCTAAGAACAAAGTCTCTGCGTACGGCGCGGACAATCGCGAGTTCTCACGGCTGATTCCTTCACGTCGCACCATCGAACTCAATCTCAAGTGGAACGATTCTGGATTTGTAGCACATTTTCCTTCGGATGGTGAGCCGTCAGCTCGCGCGTTCGAACAGGCTAGAGGCGAAATCGTGCGCGTTTCGTTTAAACCTCGATCACCAGAAGCGCGCGAGGTTGTTCTCAGATATCGGCAAGCAGAGCGCGGCGCTGCCAGTTTGTTTCCGAAAGTCGCCAGAAAGTCAAAACAGCGCGAATGGGGGATCGCTCTGCAACAGCTTGATCGTTGGTGGCCGGAAATCATCGACAGATTCCACGCCGGTCCGTACTCGTCGCCTCTTGCAGATACAAAACCAAGCGAATTGCCATCAAGCATTGTGAGGCAGGTCGTAGACGCATACCTAGAAGATCGAGCGGAGTAAAACATTATGAAGCGGAAAGCTGGAGAAATTGTTCGTCGCGCAAGGATAAAAGCGAGCGTCTCGCAAGTTCTTGTTGGACGGTCCATCGGTCGAAGTCAGTTTTGGATTTCAAAAGTGGAAGCTGGCGAGTTCCACATCGATGAACTCACGGCACAAAAACTTCTTGAGGCAATCAATCGGCTTGGCGAGATGCGAAAGAAGTCCAGGCCGTTACCGATCTTCGAGGACTTGGCACTACCCGGCCGCGTTGAGGCGCTAAACCAAGCAAAGAACCCGTTCTAGGGAAGCGTCCGTAGTTAGAGAATGTCAAAATGCCAATCGGCACCAGATTATCAACGCCCATTCCACGGAACTATCTTCACGATGAGCGACTGAACTCGATCACCGACGCTCTAGCGCGTGAAGCGTATATACGTGCGAAGCTCGTTTGCGACAATCTCGGCCGACTTCCCGCGCATCCCGCAACGCTGGCGTCTACGCTGTTCCCGGCGATGCCGCCCGCATCGGCCAAAATGTCGCGGATCATCGCGAAATGGGTGGAAGTCGGGCTTGTATTCCACTACCAAGTCGGAACGCGGCAGTACGTCGAAATCACGGACAACGGCGAAACGAGCAAGCTCGTAGGTAACATGACGGGCGAGAGCGAGTACCCCCCACCACCAGACAAGATGATCGCCGACTGGAACGCACAATTCTGCGGCAACTGGAAGGCGATTCAGCGAAAGTCCAAACGCGTACATACAGGTTCAAACGCGTACCACACGCGTTCACCCGAAGAGAAGAGAAGTGAAGTGAAGAGAAGTGAAGAGAGTGGAGTAATGTCAAAGGGAACCGCCGCTGATGCGGCAAATGGTGACTGTGACGGAAGGCCTACCGGGCAGAGTGACTCTGACCTGACCGACGGTCTGACCTGCACCAAGGTGGTGCGGGACCACAACGGCATTCTCCAATTCGCCGGACTTGAGCGAAACAGACTCGGAAAGCTCGACCCGATGTTTATCGCGCACGCAGGCATCGTTTTTGCTAGCTACAAGAAAACGACGCACCAAAACAACCACTGTGATTGTGACCCGGCAGTTTTTCTGGACGAACTGATCACATCGTGCAAAGGGGTAGGTATTCCATATCCTAAAGGCGCGCTCGCCAGGTTGAAGGAACTACAGCGGCGAGCAGCATAAAAACATCCGCGTCGTGCGTGAACGTGTGCGCGGGGAAAATACTCGTATTTTTTAGAGTTAGGCCGCCAATCCGGCGGCTTTTTTATTTCGGGAGCGTTTTGCGATGCCGAGTCCGGCCGAGAAACAAGCACAACGATGGCTCACCGTGCCCGAAGCCGCGCGATATCTCGGCGCGACTGTCGGCTTCGTTCGCGCTTTGATCTGGGACGGCGCGGTTCCGTTTGTGAAAGCTGGCAAGCGTTTTGTAATTGATCGCACCGACTTGGACGCCTACATGGTGCGCTCAAAAGAGCGAAACGCGGCCTAATGGGGCAAATTCCGGGGCAAATGGCGTCAGAGACGATCGCAACAATCACATTCTCAAGGATTTATGACAGAGGAAAACAAGATAGTTAATCCGAATCGCGGGGCGGTGAAAAAGCGTGAAAATACCCCAGCGCAGACCGCAGCAGGCGCGGCCAATCTCCAGACGTTCCTGGAGTCCACGTCAGAGCCGCCAGCACTACGCTCTGGCGCATTCAGCAAGGCAACCAAGGCTGGACGCCTACCGAAGCGACATCGGCGGCTCCAGCGGCTTCTCGATGAGTTCTACGCCGGTTGGATTGCGGACCTCGGCGGCGAACAGAATTTGACCGCTTCAAAGCGTGCGATCTTGTGGACGGCGCGGGGTTGCTTGGCCGTCTTCGCGCTCGGGTTGGAGCACATGCAGGAAAACGGCCTCGTCAACGCCCAAGGAGACGTTCAGCCCGTTGCGAAGATAATCGGTTCATATGCGAACACTATGCGACTAAACCTTGTTGCGCTCGGGTTGGAGCGCACCCCGCGCAACGTCGGCAAAACACTCGAAGCGCGACTCCAAGAAATCGCGGAGAGCGAAGCGGAAAACGACAATGGCACGCAAAATTAGCTTCGCCGCGTTCTGTCGCGACGTGCTCGATGAGCCAATCTCGCCGGCGTGGAACGTGGCATATAAGGCGTTCGACGGCGAGCGGTTGAATGACGGCGAAGTTGAGCTTTGGCGCGCGCTCACCGGCCGCGAGGAATATCAGTCCTGCGATTTACACGAACTCGTCTGCATCAAGGGTAGGAGGTCACAGGGAACAAAAACCGCGTGCAAATATCTCGCGTTCAAAATCCACACGGCGGACTTTCGCCGGTTCGCGACGAAGGGTGACAGGTTGCACGTGCCCATCATCGCGCAGAGCCGTGACGTTGCGCGCGAGATCATGTCGTACCTGAGCAGTTTCTATCAGCAAACCGAACTGCGCAGTGAAGTGAGCGAGATTCTCAAAGGCTCGATAGAACTCGCAAACGGCTTCGTCATTTCGGTGCAGACGTGCTCGTATCGTGCGCCGCGCGGCATCACCGCGCCGCTCGCGCTTCTCGATGAACTGGGCGTGTGGCGCGTGGAAGGCAGTGACGTGGACCGCGAAGTTATCCGCTCACTGACGCCGGCAATGGTGCAGTTTCCGAACCGTAAGCTGATCTCGCTCGGTTCACCCTGGGTGAAAGCGGGCGTTCTCTTTGAAAGATGGGAGCGGCGCAACGAGACCGCAGATCGTCTTGTTGTTCACTGCCCTACCCCGTTGATGAACGTGCTCATTCCGGCGGACGAACTAGCGCGCGAGCAAACAGCCGACCCGCAAAATTATCGACGAGAGTTTCTCGCCGAATGGCTCAATGACGTTGACCAGTTCTTGCCGGATTCCGATATCACGGCCGCTGTGCGCTCCAGTGTTCGAGTGAGCGCACCAATGGACGCGATGAAGGGCTCGTACTTTGCCGCGATTGATGCTTCGTCGCTCACCGGGCGTGACCGCTTCGTGTTTGGCATCGGGCGTCCTTCTGCGCGCGGCTCTGCCGGTGTTGGTGTGACGGTTGACGTGCTTCGCGGCTGGACACACGATCCGGTCCCGCAAGTGTGTGACGAAATTGCGGCGCTCGCAAAGTCATACGGGTTGCGAGCAATCACGGCCGATCAGTACGGATACGGGTTTCTCCGTGAGCTGATGAGCGCACGCGGAATCGAACTCCGACAACTCGCGTTCACGACGCGCAGCAAGCCAGAAGTATTTCTTGACCTCAAGCTCGCCCTTGCGCAACTTCGGTTGCAACTGCTCGACCACCCGGAATCTCTGCGCGAATTGCGAATGCTTGAAAGTCGCCGGACGAGCGGCGGAAATTATTCCATCGCGGCACCGCGCGGTTCGCACGATGACTATGCGTGTGTGATTGCGTTGCTCGCGCATCTCGGCAAAGCGGAGCGCGACACCGGCCATCCGTTCATGGTGACGTTTGGCGGGGGATCGTTTCTTCAGTCACTTGGCAACCGTGGGAGGTGCACCAATGGATGACATTCTTACGAGCGCAACTCCGCTCAGCATTGATGGCGAGGTGAACGCGACGTGCGCGTCAGTCGCGGCCGAAATACTTGCGTCAGTAGATTCAGTCGATCAGCAGACCATCGACGAGAAGTTGCGCGCATTTGCAGCACTCGCGATCAGGGAAGCCATCGACAATAAGACGCGCGCCGGCAGGCCCGGAGCTGGCCATTGTTTTTTCTGCGGCGCTCGCGTCGTGCGCAACATCCGGTGCGATTGCGGATTCGCCGAATCATTCCGATGCTGCGATCCTGACCGGTTCATCTGCGATGATTGCCGCGCAGCACACACGAGGGTCGCGAGGCATCTTCGCGAGATGTTCGGCGCGCCAAAAAAAATGCGGTCGAATTGCCGCAAGTTTTTATTGGAGCGCGAGCTGTATCGGGCTGCGCGCACGCTGGAAGGAGGCGCGGATTATAACTGCGAGAAGGGATGTGGACTAACACACCATCTCTCGCAGGCGTGCGCCGAAGATGATGGGCCGGACGAGTTTCGCCGAAGCATCCTTGACGCCTTTCGCCGCTCGCTGTTTCTGGATTTCCAGGCGCTCGCTGACGCGCTCGCGGCCGAAAAAGATTTAACGCTCCTGCGAAGCGCAATGCGCGCAATCGGGCAATTGCTATGACACGTCCATTCCACATCAGCGAACTTAGGGCGTTGCACCCAAATTCCGAAGTCGTCGAATTTAAGAGTCCGCCGCGCTTTGCAGTAGTGGTTCGCGAGGAAGTCAGAGAAGAGGCCGCTTTGAAATTCGCGCAAGAGTGCGTCGAGCGCGGGATCGAGGTTGTAGTTTTTTGCCTTGGCAACGCGAAGGCCGATCCGAACCGATACATTTTCGGGAATGTGCTCGAAAGCATGTAGCACATCGCGTTGGAACAACTAACTTTTTTTGCGAGGGGCGTCCAATGGCAGACGCCCCTCTGCTTTTCAGGAGACGACGAGATGAAGTCAGCGGCAACGCAGGAAGAGAATCGCAAGTACATGCAGCTCGCGAACGTGCTCGACCAGGCGCGAGATTGGCTCACGAGAGTGACCGGACAGCTCACAGCCGCGCGCAAGGCAAAAAAAGCAGTTCAGACGCTAGAGTTGGAGTCCGCATTCTCGCAGGCAAGCGAAGCCTTCGGCAAGGCAGCAGCCGAGTACGAGGCATTCACCGGCGTTCCCGCACCGCTCTCGACAGGCCCACAGCTTAAACCCGGCACTGTCGCCGCACTGCGAGCGTCGAGCGAGGAATTTCGGCGTCTCGATGACGAGGTGGCCGGTTGTGAGCACGCGATGAATCGTCTGCATCCGCAGATTGTTGCGCTGGAACAAGTCATCGCCGCACAAGTCGCTATCCCCGTTTTCGGCAGCGCTGATGAGAGCGCAGCGGCCGAAGCCGTGCTCGATTCTATTTACCCAGAGCGTGTCGGGCTTCGTGCCGACAATGTCGGGCGCATCCAGTTCTTACGCACGAAGACTGTGCACCTTCAGAGGCAGCGCGCCGATTTGAAGTCACAACTCGAAACCGTCACGGCCCGATGGAATGCGGTCCGAGCAACCCGCGACAAGATGTTCGCGCAATTCGAGGCGGGCCGATGAGGTTCTGGGCGAGCCGCGAACGCCGCAAGCGCTATAACCACATTTCTGCGCTGGAAGCAGATTTGGCGAAAGCCATCGAGAGCGGCAACGCTCGTATCGCGGCAGAACTGCGAATCGAAATGCTTGACGGTCTTCTGGCCCTCGCAGTTGCAGCCGATGATCGCGAGCGCGGTCTCGCACTCATTACAGAGATTGCGAAAGCGAAGGCTGACCTTCAAGCACTTGACGCACAAGAAAGCGCGGAATTGAAACAAATCGCAGAGCGTTCGCTGACAAGAATGGGTGTCATAGGAAGGCAGGAAAACTAAATGGGCAGCATTCCAGGACCAATCATAACTTTCAGGATCGACGCTCCGCAGCTTGCCGGTGCGACGCAGGGCGCGTTTCAGGAAGTAAAAAACCAAGCACGGCAAACTTCTGCCCAGGTAGCCGACGACTGGAAGCGCATGGCCGCGCAGATTCGCGCGAGCGCGGCTCAGGGTGTGTTGGGCGCACGGGAGGAAGCTGACATGCGGAGCACGATTGTCAGCAGGCTCGAATTGCAAATACGCGCGATGAACCGTCTGGCCGAGTTGAATACCAGGCAACTGGCGCAGTACAAAGCAATGACGCTTGAGCTGGAGCGTCAAAAATCGCATCTTGGCGGCACTGGTGGCCTGACAACTGGAACTCTTGCTGCGGCCGGGCAATTCTCGACGCAGACTTATCTGGGCATCACGCGCGCGTTAGATTCGCTCGTTAATCGCTACTTTGGCGGTGTGGCAGGTTCAGCGTTCCGCACGATTCGCGATCTTGGCTACTACGGATCAATCGGCGCGGGCGCGGCGGCTGGCGAAGGCGGAGCCGGTGCGGCGGCGGGCGGTGGAATATTCTCGACGCTCAAGGCGGGGCTTTCGTCTTTCGTGGCCGAAATTCCATCGTCGGTTCTTGCCGTCGGCGGCGTTACGGCAGCGGTTGCGGCCATCGGAGTGACGGCAGCGACCGTCACGCGCCACATGGAAAACTTGGCGCAGTCGATTGAGAACACAGCAGCCGCGACCGGGCTTTCGACAAAGCAAGTTCAGGAGTACAGCGAACTCGCGAAGGAAATGGGAATTAACGCGGTCACGGTCGAAAATTCGTTCGCGCGTCTTCAGGTTCAACTCGGCCAATACATCACACACGGCAAGACAGCCGACGAGAGCACGCAGAACTTCATTCGCACGGCTACACTGCTCGGAGTGAAAGTTACGGACGCCTTTGGAAAGCTCCGTCCCGTGAATGACATCCTCGGCGATTTCGCGTCGAAAACGGGCCAGATTGCCGACGTTTCGGCGCGCTCGGCAGTCAGGCTCGATGCTCTTGGCATTCGCGGAAAAGTTCTAGCTCAAGTGATGGATGAGGCGGACCGCGAAGGAACGAGCCTCGCAAGCGTACTGAAAGAAATCGGCGCATCCGGCGTCATCATCTCCGATTCCCAGATCAATTCTCTCTTGCAGGCGAAACATAGTTGGGACGAACTGACTCGCGCTGTCACCGGATACAAAATTCAGATCGAAGGCGCGATTGCGGACACGACTCTTTTCGCGGTACGCAACTCCGGGCAATTCTTCAAAGACGTTTTGGGTGCATTTGGCTCGGGAAACATCGCTGGGCTAACGACCGATATCGCTTCACAAGGGATCACTCAGGCGGCCAAGAACGGCAAGGGCATCGACGTTGCGAAGCTCGAACGCGCAAAAGAATTGGAAAAGGAGCGAACGGAATACGCGAAGAAGCGTGCCGAATTCGAGCATAAGATTTGGCAGGAGTTTGACGAGCACGCCTACCGCGCTGGCTTCGGCAGAAGTGGAGCACCGTTTCTTCTCGGACCTTCCCGCGAGCAAATTTACAATCGCGTCTTTCACCCGCAAGCGCCATTCACGCCGGGCCTTGGCGTTGGCCCTGAAGCACAAACCGGAAACGTTCTTGCCGGTCTTGGAATCGGCGTTCCCGGAGTCGGTGTCTCGACTGGCGCAACGCAGCAAGACATTCTCAAGAGCATTCTCGGCGGCGACTACGACAAGATTTTCAACACGAAAGAGCAGCAATACCAGCAAGAACTCGCGCAGCTCAAGAGCGCGCTAGACAACAATCTAATCGCCCGAGAGCAATACAATGCAGCCGTTCTGTCCATCAACGACGACCTGCACAAAGAAATGATGCGGAAGAACGAAGAGTTCAATCATCAAGCGGACGAACTTTTCGAGCAACTTATCAACGGTGACAAGAATTTCGGCCGCACGCTGGTAAAAGACTTACGCGATTCGATGCTTGCGCCCATCAGAAATGCCTTTGACCAGACCGTTGGCGGCCTACTTGGCGGCTTCTCGCGCGCGACAACGGCAGGCTTCAACGGGGCGACGGGCGGCCTTTCGCGCTTTGCGACGGTTCCGTTTTTAGGAAGTCTGATTCCAGGTCTTGGCGCAAATAAGAATACCCCAACCGGCGCGGCCGGCGATCCCATCTACGTCGTTTTTCCGGGGATGAGCAAGACTGCGGGGGTTGGCACAGCGGCAGGCGCTGGCGGCGGTGGAGTTGGCGGCGGACTTCTCGGTCTTCTTGGCATTGGTGGTAGCGGCGGCGGATTCGCGTCGGCGCTCTCTGGGACAGGTTTATCCATCGGCTCAGGCGGCATTATCGGCGGGTCGTTGCCGCTGATTGGGCCGGGCGGATCTTTGATACCGGGCGGGGCTTCTTCTGGCGGCGGCGGAATACTTGGGTCGCTGAAAGGTCTTGTCGGCTTCGGCGGCAAGAATGGCGGATTCAATCTTAAAGGCGGACTAGCTTCGCTCGGGACGATCGGCGGCGGGTTGCTTATGAGCCTCGGAGCGTCCACAGGCGGCGCGCTTGGTGGTCTTGAAGGCGGCGCGGGCGGCGCATTGTCAGGCGCTCTTAGTGGTCTCATGGTTGGCGGTCCTATCGGCGCAGCCATCGGCGGAATCATTGGCGGAATCGGTGGTTTAATTACCGGCATTATTGGCCCAAGTTTCCAGCAGCGCGTGCAGAAAGCAATGGTCAATCAGGCATATTACGCGCCGCCATCGGAAACTTTTTCGTTTGCCTCGAATGGGTCGATTGCCAGCACGCTCGGTACGGGATTTTCGCAATCAGGCGGCCGGTTCTCGCAGTTTGGACTGCCGAATAACACGCCGTTCTATGCGAGCGCCCTGACCGGGCGTTTGTCTTACAGTCAGTGGCTTGCGTTGCAAAACGAAAACAACCTGACCAATACCGGGCAGCCGTTTCTCGGATTCCCTTCGACGAATCCATATCTCGGTCAAGGTCCGGTCGGAAGCCATGCGACAACGCCAGCGCCGACTGTCCAAGTCCATTTGAATCTTCCCGGCTATATCGACGGCGCAAGTGCGGTGGAGGCACTCGGCCCAGTGGCTCATACGATTGCGCAGCTTGTATCTACAAAAATAAGCAGTTCGTCGTCCGGCCTCGGCTCGGCTATAAGAAGAGCGAATAATCTGCCTTAGGATTGCGGCGGCGTTTGTGCAATTCCTTCAGAGGAAATCGCCGGAACGTTCCAGCCGCAAACGGCGAAAGTAATTTTAGAAAAAGGCACGAAGATTAGCGGAGTGTTTTCAGACATCGTTTGTTGAGTTGATTGCAAGAGACTGTCAGTCACCTTTTGGCTTTCAATCCAGATGCCGCCGTAATCAACTCCGTGTACTCGAACTTTTTCCGGTGCATCTGATCCCAAAAGTGGCGAAACGAGTGCGATGTCTTCTCCGACTAACTTTTTGAAATTTGTGGTCATTGGAAAGAACCCTCCGAAGATGAAGTTTAAAGCAAGTCTCTCGAAGGGTGTCTCGAATTTCTTCAACGAGCACGGTGCGACGATTGCGGCGATCGTGAACAGCAAGTCGCCACTGGGAGCGACGGGTACGGGCAGAATGGTGCGCTCGCTGGCGTTTCCGCCATGAGGAATCGACCCCGCAAATCTGCCGTAGATATTTTGACATTCTCAAAACGCAAAAGTTCGGCTGAGCGCGTCGAAGGGTGATCGTGCCGATAGGGCACCGCAACCCGCAAG
>JBOGNK010000152.1:0-21854 GCA_050747085.1 Candidatus Acidiferrales bacterium | reverse complement strand
GTCGCGGAGGGGCAACCGACAGGAGATTGGACGTTGCACACCGGTTCCGGCGACGTAGATGTGCAGTTTCCACCTTCCGCAGGATATGAACTCTCCGCGCATAGCGGCTCGGGCAGCATCCACACGTCGGCGGAACTGACGACCACCGGCACGATCAGTCCACGCGCGCTGCATGGCAAAGTGCACGGCGGGGGTTCGCTGGTAGACGTCAGTACCAGTTCCGGCTCCATCAATATCCGCTAAACGGCCGTTGAACACGAGGCGGCCGCCAGGCGAGCGGCCGCTCTCGCCAACGTGTCCATCGGGCTCAGATGGGGCATTACTTCTTGGAACCATCTGTGTGGATTGCGCGTGTGGGATTGTGCTAGGCTCTCGCCACAGCTTCGTATTATGGCTGGAATCGAGCTGCTCCGGGGTGGAGCATGAACGTTGCACGATCATCGGCGTGTAGGCGGGGCGCGTGTAGTAACGCGATCCCTCATGCATTAGTGGCCGAACAACTCTGCCTCGATCACTTTCTGGATGAAGCTTTTATCCGCACGGATCAGGCGCTTCAGGGCTGCCGGGTGGGACAGGCTGTTGACGCCAAGACGCTGGAATGGCTGCTTTCCGACGCGCTCGCCATCGTTAACAATTTGGAGGATGCGGGGGACGGCCCCGCTCCGCACCAGCGCGATCGAATGCTGGAATTGCTTTTGATCCTGGCTAACTTTCACGAATACGTCGCGCATCACTCGATCCAACTTCAACGACTGGCTTGATGCCGGCGTCCTCGATGTCCCGCCCCCGCAGGGCAAGAAGCTAAGATCCTCGGATGGGCTTTATCTTAGCAGCGGCTCTGACTCGAAAGGGTTAACAGCCGATCCTGCACGCCGTATTGCGTTTTGCACTCGAGCCTTCCAATCTGGAAATTCCCGCGAAAGCTCGGATGCCGACTGGTCCAAAATTCGATCCGTTCAAGCCACAGCAGCCGCAGATACCAGGGGTGCCGGCGAATGCGCAAGCGGCGCAGAATTCTTCCAGTCGGCTTGTTGCTGACCAACATCCTTCCGGCGCTCCTCCACAGCGCACTGCTTCGCTTCCGGCGCCGAGCGGTTGGCCAAACTGGCTCCGTATCGGCGCGGCTGCCGCTGTAGTGATTGTAATTCTCGGCGTTGCCTGGTGGGTCCGCGTCTCATCGGCGAAGTCCCCCGAGCAGCCGTCGAGCGTTGCGGTCCGCGATGTGAAACCCGCGTCCGTGGAACCCGTGGAGTCTCTTCCGAAGGGCCCAGGCGAGATCGCTACTGAACACGATTTAGAACAGGCGTGGTCGTCGCAGCAGTTCTTGTTTCAGAATGCGGCCACTTCCGAAGTGTTCCCGGCTTTGGCAGTCCGCTTACCTGGAGGAGCGCTGTGGGGAATTTCTCTGCGCGAGCCTTTCGGCCGATGCGAACTCGAATACGTCACAGACCTACACACGCTGCGCTCGCAATACGGATTGCGGACGACGCATCCCATGGTCGCTGATCCTTGTTCGGGAACTGTTTATGATCTGGCACAGTACGCGAATGGCCCGAATGGGCTCGTCCGCGGGGAAGTCGTTCGCGGAACGGCCTCCCGGCCGCCACTTGCCATTGAGATTGACCAGCGCGGCGACAGCATCGTCGCTGTGCGCATGGAAAGCACCCACTAGGGGATCGTCTAAAGGCAACCGTGACTGGCCTGCATTGCCGCTGATCTGACCCCAATCTGAACTGCCATCCATAAATATACAAAGGCCGCTGCGTGCTCGCCAGCCGAGCGCAACAGCGGCCTTCGAACCCAGCAGACAGACCCGCCACAAGGGCAAGTCTACCTACTGAGTTAACTCTTCAACTGAGCGGGCGACCATCACCGGCTGATTCGTTTGCGAATCGACCATGATGAATCCCACCACGCGAATTGGAACGGGCGTGGCGCCTGTGAGTGCCGAAAGCCCAGTCAAATTGACGAATCGGGTGTCATTGGTTGTCAGGATCGTCAGAGGCGTCGGAAGAAGCTGGCCAGCGGGCGATTGGTCCGTCAACTGAAAACTCCCCTGATTGCCGGATTGCACCACCGTGCTGCCGACGACCCATGCTCCGGACTGGCCCTGACGTCGCAGCACGACGCGATGGGGCGTGAGCGTCGGCGGAGTGACAGACGTATCGAGCTTGCCACCAACGTCCACGCGCTGCCCTGGAGCAAGCAACGTGTTGCTGAAGAGCAGAGAAGTGAGCGGACTGCGAATGTTCGCAATCCTGTAGATTTCGCTCCCGCTCAAAGACAGAGTTTCAATCTGTCCAGGTTGAATCCCCGTGATGTCGGGCACTTCATATCTTACGTACAGATCCGCTTGGGTGGCCGGCTGCGGTGTCGCGGGATTGATGTACGTGAATAATCCTCCCAACACGAATCCGTCGTTGGATACGACTTCAACTTCCGACGCGTCAATGTCCTTGGTTACGCGATCCAGTTGGCCCGAAACTTCCAGGATCGTGTTTGTTGTATATGAGGTGACTGCGTCATTTGGATCATCCCACGCGGTATTTGCGTCGGTCTGGACTGTCCACTGACGCCCATGAGGGCCCTGCACGGTGAACGAGTTGGTCCCGTCGGCACCGACAAATCCCGCATGGAAGTCGTCGATCGAAACCTGCGAATCGGCCGCGTCGAGCAACTTCATATTGAAAGTAGGGTTCACCTGGCCCGTGAAATTGCCGGTGGAATCCGTGAGGATCGATTTGGCCAGATCGAATTCCATGCGCAACCCAACGAGGTCGTTGTCGTTCATTTCGAAGGGTTGTTTGAACTGTACGGTCACACTCGATTGCGTCAGCGTCCCGTTCATCGTACTGACTGCCGGCGGGGTAACACCCGTGTTCAGATACCCGATCACGACAGTGGATAGGGTCACCGTTGCGGAGGAGTACGTGCCGGTCGGGACCGCGTTCAAGTCCATCAGTTGATGCAAACCGCTGAGCCGAGCGAAATCGATCGTTTGCGGCGTGTCGGTCATTACCGGAATGTTGTTCGTGCCGTCAAAAAGCGTCACCCCTGTGATCGTGACGTCGCAGGACAGCACGCTCGGCAATGGCGCGTCGGTGCCAATCGTAAAGACGCTCGCAGTTTGTGTTTGAGGTGCCGGCGTGGTCTGATTCGTTCCAGCGCTGCACCCCGCCAGCCAAAGAATCGCGAAAATCGCAAAAGACACACCCATACCTTTCAGATTCCGCATTGCTGTCTCCTTGTTTTTAGGGCGAATCGACGAAAAACGTCACTTCCTCGAAAAAGTCCGTCCGCCTGCTGGCTGGCGAAACGTCTCGCTGCTGGCGAGCCTGCCCACCGTAGTGGGCTGTCCGCTACGCGGAATGCGACCGCTGCAAACGGAATATGCTTGACGACGAGGCAAGTCCGTTCCCAGCGAACTCACCGGTCATGGCGATCCTTTTTCGGCTGCTGCAAGAGAAACACAGGCATGGCGGAAAAGTTGCGCGCCGATGTCCGAGGAATTACGCGAGTCGAGTCAGCCGTCTTTGCAAATAAGGAACTTCCACAACTATTTCCCTATGCAGCACACCATCCGCGGCTCGCATCTGAGTAGTAGACTGACTTCGATGTGCCGTGAGAGGTGCGCTGGGTGGCTGCTCGGCGGTCGAAGGTAGGGTTCTTGACATCCATTCGCATCAAGGGGGAATCGCGATGGGACTGAGATCGATACTTTCGATCACAGTGCTTGGATTTGTGCTTGCTGCAGGTTGCGCCCGGAAGCCGGACGACACCGCTGTCGTCACGAATATAAAGGCGCAAATGTTCTCCGATCCACAGTTGAAAGATGCCAATCTGAAGGTCACTGCGAAAAATGGCCAGGTGACCCTGACGGGCACCGTCAATAGCGATGCAGCTCGTCTGGATGCCTACAAGATCGCCACGCAGACGGCTGGGGTCAGCAAGGTAAACGATCAGATGACCATCGCAGCCGCGCAGACTGCTCAGGTCGAAATGCCTCAGTCGAGCGAACCGCCGCAGGCGCAGTCCGAACCGCCGCAAGCAGAGGTCACGCCGCCTCCCGTGCCGAAGAAGACCGCGCGCGAGCATCACCCCAGGGAGCGCGCGAAATCGCAGGAGGTCCGAGCTGGCGAGACGGCTCAAGAACCGGTAGACAGCACGCCTCCAGACCGCGATCAGGCCAATGCGCCCGCCATGGCCGCGAACACTTCTCCAACGCCAACGCCTGAGCAAGTCTCGCAAGCTCCCACAGTTCTTGCGGCAGACTCGAATCCACCTCCGGTTACTGCGGCGCCTGCATCTGTTCCGCCTCCGCCACCACAGCCCTCTCAGGTGGAGATTCCGGCGGGCACGACTATGTCGATTCGCATGATCGATGGCATCGACTCATCGGTGAACCAGCCGGGCGAGATTTTCCATGCCTCGCTCAATTCGCCGATCCTCATCGACAATCAGGTCGTCGTGCCCAAGGATGCGGATGTCTATGTCCGCCTCGCAAGCGTCTCTTCGGCGGGCCACATCAAAGGGAAGAGTGAACTCGAACTCCAGCTCGTGAAGCTCGAATTCCAGGGGCAGTCGTACCCTCTGACAAGCGGGACTTACACTCTGACGGGCCAGTCGCGTGGCAAGGATACGGCCAAGAAAGTCGGCGCGGGCGCGATCCTTGGCACACTCATCGGTGCGATTGCGGGCGGTGGAAAGGGCGCGGCCGTCGGGGCAGCCGTTGGTGCCGGCGCGGGCGGCGCGTATCAAGAAGCAACGCACGGCAAGAAAGTAAAGATTCCCTCGGAGAGCGAACTCGATTTCCAGCTCGCACAGCCGGTCACTGTGACGGTGATGCCGCACTCGGTTCTGCCCACAGACTAAAATTTCTCAATATTTACGATCCAGGCTGTCCAGCGGAGCGTCCTCTCCCGTCGCAACTCGGTTCTCCGAGCGCGAGCTCGACGGTTCGCGAGGTGGGTGTGCCATGTTAGGATGGCGTTTGTTTGGCGCCCACAGGTCTTCACGATGATTGGCCAGACCATTTCTCATTACCGGATCCTCGCCGCGGTTGGCAGCGGCGGCATGGGGCAAGTTTTCCGTGCAGAGGACACGCGGCTAGGCCGTCAGGTGGCGCTGAAATTTCTTTCACAGCAACTCGCGCACGACCCTGCGTCGCTGGAACGCTTTCAGCGCGAAGCGCGCGCGGCCTCGTCGCTGAATCATCCCGGAATCTGCACGATCTACGATATCGGGGAACACGATGGCCAGCCGTTTCTCGTCATGGAACTGCTCGAAGGACAAACGCTGCGCGAGAGAATTGGCGGCCGCGCGCTGCCAACCGACTTGCTGCTCGAATACGGCGCTCAAATCGCCGACGCGCTTGATGCGGCGCATTCCCGCGGCATCGTTCACCGCGACATTAAAACCGCGAACATTTTCATCACGACGCGCAATCAAACGAAAATTCTCGACTTTGGCTTGGCGAAGCAGACCGCACCATCTCGCATCGCGGAAGCCATTGGCGCAAGTGGGACAACTGCGCAGCCGACGACGGACAATTTGTTTCTGACGAGCCCCGGCTCCGCGCTTGGAACCGTGGCTTACATGTCTCCCGAGCAGGCGCGCGGCGAATCGCTCGACGCTCGCACGGATCTCTTCAGCCTTGGCGCTGTACTGTACGAAATGGCCACAGGCCAATCGGCGTTCAGCGGCGCCACGTCTGCTGTCATTTTCGATGCCATTCTGAATCGCAGTCCCGTCGCGCCTTCGGTTTTGAACCCGGGCCTTCCTGCCAAGCTTGAAGAAATCATTGGGAAAGCACTCGAAAAAGACCGCGAACTTCGTTATCAAACGGCTGCCGAACTGCGCGCTGATCTGAAACGCCTGCGTCGCGATATGGGCGGCGCCACCGGCTTTGGACGCGACTCGGGCGTATCGGCCGCCGTCGGAGAACGGACTGCTGATCCCGGCAGCAGCGGACATGTCAGTTCCGGATTCTCGCGACCGACGAACACGACGGGCTCACCGTACTCGAGTTATTCGACCGCGCAGGCTATGCCTGGGCCTTCCACGGAATCAGCAAGCCAAGTTCTGCCACTTACGGAATCCGCAGGCAGTAGGACAAGAGCTTCCGGGTCTGAGGCGGCTGCCGGCACTCGGCGGCGTGGATTATCGTTAACTTACTGGTTGCTAGGGGGCTTCGCCGTGGTTGTGGCTGTTGGATTGATTCTATGGCGCACGGGCGTGCTGAATCGCGGTCGCAGCGATCAGTTTTCCTTTGCAGAGATGACGATCTTGCCCGTCACTTCAACCGGCAATATCCACTCAACGGCAATTTCCCCCGACGGCAAATGGCTGGCGTACGTGCAGGATGACAACGATGGCCACGCGATCTGGGTTCGTCAACTTGCGACCGGTAGCAGCGCGAAAGTGCTGGCCGGAACTTCCGGGGAAATCGACGGGATCACGTTTTCGGTGGACGGGAACTACCTCTACTTCGTGAAGGAAGAAGGTTCAGGCAACGGAAGTGGGACACTGTTTCAGATCGCTTCGCTCGGCGGCATGCCAAAGCAGATTCTAACGAATGTCGACAGTCCGATTACTTTTTCTCCCGACGCCAAGCGGTTTGCCTTTGTGCGCGACGCCGGCAAGACGTCCTCTCTTTTGATCGCCGATACGGACGGCGGCAACGTCAAGAACATCGTTACAACGAAAGACCCGGCTTATTTCCCAAGCGAAGGTCCGGCATGGTCGCCCGACGGTAGGAGGATCGCGATCGCGGAAACGCCAGACGGCGATTATTCCGACTACTTCGTCGAGACTGTCGACGTTGATTCCGGCAGTATTCGCCGCGTGGGATCGCGCCAGTGGGATTTCCCTCGACAAATTGCGTGGTTGCCGGATGGCTCGGCTTTGGTCTTCGCCGCAGGCGTTGGCCGGACAGCATTGAATGCGCAATTGTGGGACGTCAGCTATCCGAGCGGCGATGCTCGCAGAATCACAAACGATTTGAATTTCTACATAGGCGCGACGATGACGTCCGATGCTTCGACGTTAGCTACGGTCCAAGTCGGCCTGGAGGGCGCTATCTGGCTGGGCAACATGGGCGGAGCAAGTTCATTCTCGTCGCCGCATCAGGTGACCTCAGGCATCGATCGCGCCGACGGACTGGCGGGCATTTCCTGGCTTGGCGCTGACAAACTCGTATTTGGTTATTATCGGTCGGGAGCGATTCATTTCGCCACGACGGCGTTGGACGGAAGCAAGATGCGTGACATTCCCACGCCCGCGACGTTATCAAACTGGCCGTCCGCCTGTGGCGACGGAAAGCATTTCGTTTTCGGTGCACAGACTTCGTCGGGGACCATTCCGCTGTGGCGTGAGGATGCCGACGGCGCAAATGCCCGACAGATTACTTCCGGAAAGCTGGACGTTTTTCCGGACTGCTCATCCGATGGGAAATTCGTCGTCTACACTGACGTAACTGGCTCTGGCGCAGTGATGCGAGTCTCGATTGACGGCGGCACACCCAGTGTGGTCATCAAGCGACTCGTCCAGCAGGTTCAGATTTCGCCCGACCAGACCGCGATCGCCGGCTTCTATCGTCCCGAACCAACACAGGCATCCAAACTCGCCGTTGTCGACTTGCAGAGCGGACAGATTCGGACGGTGTATGACTTACCGTCGGACGTTGAAATCGCGGGTGATGGCGGCTCCAAGCTTCAGTGGACTAAGGATGGCCACGACCTTCTATATCTGACAGAGGAGCATGAAACGACCAGCCTTTGGGCACAGCCCGTGGGCCCACTTTCCGCTCCTGTGCAAGCCGCACGCAAGATCGGAACGTTTCCCGATTCGCGCCACGTCTGGTCTTTCGCGCTCTCGCCTGACGGAAAGCAAGTCGCGTATTCGCGCGGCCAGTACGTTACGGACGCCGTCCTGCTCTCTCACTTCCACTAACCCGGCTGGATATCGCCAGATAGTTCGGTGCTTGCTGTGGGAACTGTACGAGAAGCCGGGATTGGTCTTCTTCTGTTTGCCCTCGCCTGAACGTTTTCGTCGACAGGTGCGCGCCTTTTATCATTCTCGCTTCTTTTTCATCCGTGTCATCGACGCTCATCTGTGGTTTAATCAGCGGCCATGAAAATCACTCGACGCGACTTATTCAAGACAGCCTCTATCGCGGGTGGCGCATTCGCAACTGACTCGCTGTTGCCTCGCATTGCGAGTGCTCGCGGCGCAGCGGGAGAGTCGAGCTGTGCTCCGCTTCCCGCCGCGTTCGACGCCCTCAAACCTGTTGCCGATCGCATCAAGCCGATTCGCGTGGACGAGTTCAAGGGGCGGATCGCGCATGCTCAGCAGTTGATGGCGCAGAGTCGCCCGAGTGTCGATCTGCTGTACGTCACGCCGGGGACCAGCCTCCGCTATTACACGGGGATCCGGTGGGGACTGAGCGAGCGCATCGTGGCGCTGCTCGTCCCACGAACTGGTGATCCGCTGATCATCTGCCCGGCTTTTGAAGAAGGCCGGCTGCGCGAACAAGTTCGCTGGCCCATCGAAGTGCGCATCTGGCAGGAAGATCAAAGCCCTTACGCCCTGGCCGCAGGCTGGATGGCCGACCGAGGAATTCGGACGGGCAGGATCGGAGTGGAAGAAACTACTCGCTTCGTTTTCTTCGACGGTCTCCGCCAGGCCGCACCACATTGCGATTACACCAGCGGCGATCCGATCACGCATACGTGCCGCTCTCGGAAGAGCGAGCACGAACTCGCCCTGATGCGTCTCGCGTGCCGCTGCACATTCGACGTGTATAAGGCGATGTTCGCGTCGCTGCACGAAGGCATTCGCCAGAGCGAAGTGGCTGGCCTGATCTCGCGAGGCTACGAGCGCCAGGGTCTTATGGGCGACGCGCTCGTGCTTTTTGGCCCGGCTGCCGCGCTTCCTCACGGAACGCATGACGATCGCGCGCTGCATGAAGGAGACTGCGTGCTCCTTGACGACGGCTGCGATATCGAAGGTTACAAATCAGACGTCACGCGCATGGGCGTCGTCGGAAAGCCAAGCGCAAAACTGCAGCGAGCTTTCGAGATCGTTCGCCATGCGCAAGACGCGGCGCTTGCGGCGGCAGTTGCCGGTCACGAGTGCGGCTCCGTCGATGATGCGGCCCGCAAAGTGGTGGTCGATGCCGGCTTCGGCCCCAATTACAAGTACTTCGCGCATCGCCTTGGCCACGGCATCGGCATGGACGGACACGAGTGGCCTTACCTCGTTCGCGGCAGTCGCATCACTCTGCAACCAGGAATGACGTTCTCCAACGAGCCGGGCATCTATGTTCCGGGCGACTACGGCATGCGTTGCGAAGATGACATGGTGGTCATGGAATCGGGCGGAGCGCATTTGCTTACGCCTGGTTTCCAGCCGTCTCTACAAACTCCGATCGCATGACCGGCCTTCGGCCACAGAGACACCGAACCGCAGAGACTCGAGAAAACAGGTCCATGCTTGTCTTTTGAGATTCTGCTGCCGAACGTTTAGCAGCGCTCAGTGTCTCTGTGGCATATCCGGGATTGCTGAGCGCAATACTCCACGATCTGCGTTTCGGCCCAGAATCGGTCCTCGCGTTCGCGGGAGATATATGCACAATGCCCGCCGTGTTCCGTCGCCACCAGTGTGATGTTCGAGTTCTCGCGAATGGCAGGACTTGCAAATGACGCGATCGGAATGAATGGATCGTCCTTCGCGGTTAGAATCAGCGTCGGCCGCCTTATCTTCGAGACCACGCTTAGAGCGCTCGAGCGGGCATAGTAATCGTCTGCATTCGCAAATCCGCAGAATCGCGCAGTAATCACATCGTCAAAGTCACGTACGGTGCTGATGTTGTGCATTCCATCGATGGGATAGCGTTTGGGGAAAAGCCGCGCCTTCAGGCGCATATGTCTCTTAAGCCGTGTTACGAAGTGATGTTCGTACAGGAAATTCGAGGGAGCGCCCAGTGCATCGGCGCAGGCGGCCAAATCCAATGCAGGAGCTACCGCGACAAACGCGCGAATCTCTGGTGGTGCGGAATCGCCAAACTCACCCGCCATTTTCAGCACCAGGTTGCCGCCCATCGAAAATCCGGCGGCAAATAACTCCGGCAGTTGATCGCGGGCGATCAACTCGAGCAGGACAGTCCGGATATCGCCGCTCAATCCGGAGTGGTACAGCGTCGGCGTCAGTTCGTCCGTCCCACCACAATTCCGCTGATTCAACCGGAGCACGTTGAACCCGGCTGCGAACGCTTTTTCGGCCGTGCCGAGGATGTATCCCGAATCGCACGAGCCCTCCAGCCCATGCAAAAGAACCAGCGTCGCATGTTCTGCCGGGTGTTGCTGCCAGTGGCAGGCCGCCCGCACCTTTGATCCGGGTTCCACCTCGAAGTCGCGGCACACCGGTTTCGGCAAGTTAGGGAAGCTCCGCCGCCAAAAACTCGCCGCGATCGTCATCAGATGGGCATTCCGCAACGGACGTAGCGGCCTGAACGGCCGTGGAGAGAATCCGTTACCGCCATTCGCGTTAACGTCCTGATTCAACTCTGAAATCCCGTTCATTTCACCCATGCCTGTTAGATGCTGCCGCGCCGAGCGACCCGCTGTCGGCAGAATTCTACTCGATAAATCCGCGGCTACTTCGCCATACTTCGCGTTTCATAGTGGCCATGCGCAATCACGCGGGCTTGTGCGTGCTAAGATTCGGTGTTATAAAAATCGTTCGAAAGCATTACAGGGTTTTGGACTGTGTTGGCCTGAACGACCCCAACTGCAGCGCCTGAGCTCGACCTGAGGAGAAGCAAAATGGCCTACGTAATCGCGGAACCTTGCATCGGAACAAAAGACACTGCGTGTGTCGACGTGTGCCCCGTCGATTGCATCCATCCGCGAAAGGATGAACCGGAATTCGAATCGGAAAAGATGCTCTACATCAGCCCGGATGAATGTATCGATTGCGGCGCGTGCGTTCCCGTATGTCCGGTGACTGCAATCTTTGCCATGGAAGATCTTCCAGAGAAATGGGCGCAGTTCACTCCCGTGAATGCCGACTGGTATAAGAAAAAGAACGTGTGAGGGTGGCATTCTGCCGTTGCCCTGGTGTGCTACGACAGATGTGCGAAATTGACGCGGCGATTCCTTCGGGACGCCGCGTTTTTTTGTGCGACAAGGTCCTGCCGTTCGCTAATCCCGGATTGAAGCAAAACAGGGTTTGCTTTCGATGGATATTCGAATTGATTTGCCTGGCGTAAAGCTCCGGATGGTTGAAGCTGACGGCGTTCGCGTCGAGCCGTCTGTGCCGGATCTTGTCCACCTGATTTCAGAAACGTGCGAGCGCAAGCGGCGCGACTTGACGCTCGTGAGTCTGGCCGACGCCGAATCAGTTCGAGCCGTCCGCGCGATGTTTCGCGAGTGGGGTATGGACCCCTCAAAGTATCGTCCTTCTTCAGAAGCATTGCTGCGCCGCGTGATTCAAGGCAAAGCACTCTATCTCATCTCGAATATCGTCGATCTGGTGAACCTTGGTTCGATAGAGACTGCGTGGCCGTACGGCTGCTACGATCGCGCGAAACTGCGGCCGCCCATCGTGTTTCGGCACGGAACTGCGGGTGAATCCTACGAGCGCGTTGGCAAAGAAATGTGGCATCTGGAGGGACGGCCGGCGCTCGCCGATGCGGAAGGGTCCTTCGGCAGCCCCATCAGCGATTCGGTTCGTACAATGATCACCGTTTCCGCGACTGACGTTCTGGTTGTTATCTATGCGCCAGTTTCCGCGCCGGATGGCGATCTGGAACAGGCTACGCAACGTGTCGTCGATCGGCTTTCCGTTTTTGGTCCCGCGACGGCAACGCGCACGTGGTGATCACCATCCGTTGACCCGGCGCCGCGCGGTCGATCATCGCGTTATTTAGCTCGGGTTCTTCCACTCGCCATTTACAACGAGATAATCGGGTTCCTTTATCGCTCTTTGGAAATCAAGTAGAATTCAGTCGGGAACACAGATCTAACGCCGCGCGCCTGTAGCTCAATTGGATAGAGCACTAGCCTCCGGAGCTAGGGGTTGGAGGTTCAAATCCTCTCAGGCGCGCCACTTTTCGAGGGCTGTGAGACACTGGCGAGCCTGGCCCGAAGGACTACATCGGATATTGGCTGCTTCGGGGTTCGCAACTGAAATTCTGCTCGCCGAAGCCGCATACCCTCAGGCGGCCTCGCCTTCCCCGCTCTCGGTGATCACCAACGCGGACCAGGGCGTGGCGGTCTTTTCGCCAGCCGCATACCAGAACGGGAATTACGTGAATCCCCAGGTCACATACGTGTCGGGAGATGCAGTGACTGCACAGGTTAGCCTTACTTTCAACGCTCCGTCTTGGCTGGCCCAGTGCTCGCCAACCTGCGGATATCAATATGACGGTGGCGGTGTCGTTACTTTCTGGCCACAACTTCAAAGGGCCGACGGAACTTACATGGGGACGGTGGGTCTAGTCTATGCGGGAGGCGAATGCTTGACTGACGACAACCCTTGCCCGAGTGCTGCGACCGTACAGGAGCAGGCGAACGAAAATTCCGCGGCTCTCGCGGCTGTAGGACCGGGCGGTGTAGTTTGGCAGGAGGAGTACCCAAGCTCAGATAACCCAGCGCCTATATTACCCCTATACGCTACGTCCGACGGTGGGACGGTCGTCACGTCAAGTCAAAAGACGGCTCCCGACATAAACTACGGGCAGTTCTCTTTGGGCACTCTCTACACTCTGGACCAAAACGGAAACATCACCTCGCAAACTGCCGATACGGGTGCAGTGCCGTGCTGGACGAATCAGTGGTATGTCGATCCATCAGACAGCATTTCCTCTATTTTCGATGCGCCAATCCTCTTCGATTCTGCGTGGGCAGCCATTATCGGCGGAAACCATTCAGGGACAGGCGCTTCTGTTCAGCAACAGTGGTATCCACCCTTGCCGAGCTGCGGCGACCCAAAGTTAAATCTGACGTGCCCAGGTGCGCAAGAAGCGCTAAATGATGCCTTCAATTCGCTCAAGAACCTCGTAAAGGGAAACTGCCCAGCATGCTCAACGTATGTGTTCAGCAAACTGGGAGGAAGCACTCAAGAACAGTTTTACCAGTACCTATCTCCTGGCGCGCTATTGTTCGACGGGACTCGTTCGACCCTTCGGATGGACTGGTTCGAATGCGGCAATCCCTATGTTCACTATTTGACTTGTGACTACTCGAAGGAAACAGTCGCCGATTACATGGCCAATACAGCATCCACAGCCATTTCGCAAGTTCCCAGTCGCTACGGCAAAATGCTTACTTTTTTCGTTCCTTCGAGTGTTTGCAACGTCTGGGCAGCAACACCCGGCGGCACCCTCAACGAGGCGGCGATTTTTCACGAGGCATTACACGGCTTTACAGGTTGGTTGGATCGAAGTCTGATCGGTCCCTCTCTGATGGGAGCTTTTGATATAGATTTTGGGGAACCTTCAGAAGACATTTCCTTCTATTTGGAGGATAACGTCCTTGGCGGAGGTCCGCATACATGCGGAAATTGAGGTGGTCGCTCGGCCTTGCGACTTTGCAGTCCTCCCTTGCATTGACTCTTGTCGTCTGGAGTCGCCACATCCCACCGGAAGGCGGGGCCTTCAGAAGTGGAGCGCGTGCCTCTATACCTACCCTTCTATTTTATTCTCATGGGCTGAGCCTGCCCGCCTGGCTAGCTGCGAAGACTCTCACAAGCCTCATGTCGCTGACGTTACATCAGGCGTCGCAGGTCGTTCTGTTTGGTTACGAACTGAGCGAGGTCTTGTTCGTGGTCGGAGTATTCGTGCTCTGGTTCCTAGTTGGTCGAGTTTTCGACTATGGTTGCTCTGCGGCGAGCCGTTGGCTTGATGCGACAACGAATGGAAAAATCGTTATCAATCTAGCCCTATTGATCCTCGCCTTTTACCTGCTCGTCGAAGCCGTAGCGGCCGCAGTATTTGAATTACAATACGCTCCTAATTCTCTGCTCAATGATCGGGGTGTTGTCATCGCGCTCGGATTGTTGTGGGCCTTGATCCTAGCAGTCGTGTCTGGACGAAAGATTGTCGCCAAATTTCGTACGTTCGAAGCGTGAGGCCACACGAACCTTCAACCGCATTACAGGCCGCACGTCGCACCGACCGCTCGATATTCCGAGCTTCTCCGCTACAGGTCGCAGGGGAATTCAGCCGTCGATACGGTTGCTACGAGGTCGCTCAGAAAAGTTCTAAAATCGTCCCCTTGGGCGCGCCACTTTTCGAGGGCTGTGAGACACTGGGGGGCCCGGCCCGAAGAACTACATCGGATATTGGCTGCTTCGGGGTTCGCAACTGAAATTCTGCTCGCGGAAGCCGCATATCGTCAGGCGGCCTCGCCTTCCCCGCTCTCAGTGATCACCAACGCGGACCAGGGCGTGGCGCTTCTTTCGCCAGCTGCATACCAGAACGGGAATCTCGTCAATCGATACGGCTGCTACGAGGTCGCCCAGGAAAGTTCTAAAGTCGTCCCTTTGGGCGCGCCATCTCTCCGAAACCTACCAAAGACCACTCGCTCATAAATCGAGCTTAGGGTCGCCGCGAGAAATACCTCCGCAGTAAACTGCCCAATGGTATTATCCGCCACGTGCGACCGCCCACGCATCGTGCTTCGACCGAAAGTCTGCGCGTCTGGTCCAATTCCTGGTACAAGAATGCCTAGGCTAAAGATCGCTCTGCCGGCAGTCCAGGCCATAGCGCAAGCGAGCCTGTGGTATTGGGCGGTCCATTCTGTACCTAACGGAATTTTTGCGGGACCGGCTCTATCCACCGGTTGGTCAATCGGCTTAGCTCTGAACGCTCCCAGCGCGTTCATAGTCTATGTCATTTTTCTCTTATCGGGAGCTACTGGTGGGCTTACTTCCACCGCATTTCAACTGTTCTTTGTAGCCTGCATAGTTTCGTTTTGGTATGTGGTAGGCACCTGGTTAGACAGGCGCTCTAGCCCGAGCGCGTTCCGCCGGGCCCGGTTCCTCACAGGGAAACGCCTCGGGATTGCTTTATTTGCTCTTCGGACTGCTATGCTGGGCCTCGGGGTGTTTTTCGTGTTTCTAGAATACAACGAGCGGCGGGGGCTTTTCCGTCCCGTCTTGTCCCAGATACTGCTCCTGGGTTGGGCGGCGGCTTTCATCGCGATTCCGATAATGGCTCTTGGACGCCAGTTTCGTCGTAAACTGCGCGTTCCTGATGCGTTGTAGCGATACGGCCACAATTTTTCCTAAGCCGCCCACACCCATTCAGGCATCGTTGCAGTGATACTCTAAAACATCTGCTTTTGCCGCACCCGAAATCCTGCCAAACCGCCGTTGCAAAGGAATGACCTGCCGGAGCCGTCGAAACAGGGGTTTTTGCCGCATGCAGACGCAGCACGTCGAACCGACCGCTCGGATAGGCTTGGCTTCCCCGCTACAGACCGCACGGAAATTCAGCCGTCGATACGGCTACGACGAAGTCGTCCAGAAAAGTTCTAAAATCGTCCCCTTGGGCGCGCCATTCCGGTCGTACCCCGTCTTGCATTTTTTTCTCGAAAGCGTCGCAATCGTAGTTTTGGCAACGTCCCGACATTCCCTCGACGCTGATATATCGATGGCAAAAGGAAGCAACCCGGGGCGGCTATGCGCTTCCGTCGCGGAAGAAGCGCTGCTGCAAAAAATCGCTGGTAATTTCTTCGCCGCTCAACACCATTGCCAGCATCTCTCCTCCGAGCACTTCCGGCGCGATAACAATATCCGGCTGAACCAGCTTGATCCGCTCCATGTGCTTGCTGTCATTTATGGCGACCACCGTCTTTGCTTTCCCCTTCAATTCTCTGACGGCCAGCACGATGAACGCATTGTCAGAATCGTCGGCGCGCATGGCCACTACGGCTTGCGCTTGATCCGCACCCGCCCGGCGGAGCGTCTCAAGGCTGTTCGCGTCGCCCACGATCAGGTCCTCGGGATCGATCTCGCCCGACGTGGGCGACTGCGGCATGACGAGTACCACCGCCTGATTGCGCTTCTTGAATTCGCGATACGTGTTGTACGCCAGAGGCGTCGCGCCGATCACAATAAAATGGTTTGTGCGCTTCATGCGCTTCTCCTTCGGTTTGCTCAGGCGTGCGATCATCGGTCCGGCAATCGCGGTCACCGATGTGGCGAACACCGCCAGCCCAAGAACCATCACCGAAACTGTGAAAAGCCGGGCATTGACCGTTTTCGGCGTGATATCCCCATACCCGACCGTGCACATCGTGACCACCGAAAAATAGAGGCTCGTCACCAGGTCCTTGATGGGCGGCGAGAACTGGTTGCCCAGATACAGACCGCCGAATACGGCGTAGATCAGCAGCAGCAGCGCGCTCGTTACCGCAAAAAGAGTGCCTGCGGCCAGGCTCGTGCGGTCGAACCACGCGTACGACAGCAGCAGCGCAACCAGCAGGACTCCGTCGTAGGAGATGAGCCCCGAACGGTGCGTGTGGCCGATGATCGCAGCGCTCAGCACCATCGATGACGTGAGGATGACGGCGATGGTCCACGCAAACCGCGACCGAAACAGCAGTCCAACCGACATGACCAGCATCGCCACGCCGATCAGCACGTACGGCATGCTCGCCGGACGGAACTCGAATATATGGTGCGGAAAATCGGACAGCAGCACGTTCCGCTGGAACGCGAATACAAGGCTCAACAATACATAGCCCGCGCCTGCCAGCGCGGCGGCAAGTGGAATGTGCGGAAACCAGTACCGCGCTCGCACAACTTGTCCGGCGCGCCGCGCGGCGACGACAAATCGCCCAAAGCGCCCGGGTCGCCACAGCCAGTGCACAACGCCACCGTTACTCACGGAAAACTTTCGGGCTCAGCATCCCGGTAAATATATCAGGGACGAGCGGGCGGCTGGGCAATCGTTCTTATTCCCTCGCGTTGCCCCGTCGAGAATTCGCCACTGCGGCTGAGTCGTGCCACAATGCACGGCGCAGGGGGCTCGCAATGCACTACTTGCTGTTCTACGAGGTTGGCGACGACTATATTTCACGCCGTGGGGAATTCCGCGAAGCGCACCTGGCGAAAGCATGGCAGGCCAGCGATCGCGGCGAACTTGTGCTAGGCGGTGCACTGGCGAACCCGCCGGATGGCGCAATCCTGCTGTTTAAAGGAGCCTCGCCTGAAGTCGCTGAAAGATTCGCAAAGGCCGATCCGTACGTGACAAGCGGGCTCGTGCGGCGATGGTACGTGCGCGAATGGACTACCGTCGCTGGTGAAGACGCAGCGACTCCGGTTGGCCGCCGTTAAAGGCTTTGTCAATCGAAGGCGTCATCGTGACAGCCCGTGTCGTAACTCGCAGCGGCCCGAGGTCGCCTGCAACGTGCGTTTGCCGCGCTCGAATATGCGCTCAGCTCGCCCCAATGCGGTCTTAGTGAACGTTGGCGAGGGCGTCGGCGACTTCCTTGATATCAGGAACCGTCGGGATGTCGTAGTTCTTGAACCAGACGACTTTCCCTTTGCCGTCAATGATAGCAATGGCGCGCCCCGTGATTCCTTTATCGGCCAGATAGACGCCAAATTTGTCGCCGACGGCGCCGCGCGGCTGGAAATCCGCAAGCAACGGATAGTGAATTCCCATCTTGTCGGCGAAGGCCTTGTGCGACCATGCGCTATCAACGCTGATGCCGAGCACCTGCGCGTTAAGCTGCTCGAAACGTTTCATGTCGTTGACGAAGCAAGCGTGCTCATTCGTACAGACGGGACTCCAGTCCAGCGGGTAGAAAACGACAACGACGTTCTTGCCCTTGAAGTCGGAAAGCTTCACTTCCTTCTGGTTCTGGTCCTTGAGCGTGAATTCCGGAGCAGGAGATCCAACTGCGATTGCCATTCTTCATTCCTCCTTAGTTTGAAAGCCAAGTGCGCCGAGCCGGCGCAGCGATAAATCCTTCTAGCATCGATTGCAGGCAGCGGCGCGCGACTTATGAGAACCTGCCGCGACCGCCGTCGAACATGACCTTCTCATCATATCGGAAGGCGGCATGTTCGAGAAATGCGTGAATTGCGGCCACTACTGCGCGGCGCCATTCTGGGCCGCAGCTTTTTTCGCGAACGTCCGGATGTAGTCGACCAGTTCCCATCGCTGCTTGTCCGTCAGTTTGTCTTTAAAGGCGGGCATTGGGCGCCGGCCGTGCGTAATTTTCCAGAAAAGCTCGCCATCGGTAGCGCGGCCCATCTCACGAGCGTCGGTGAAATCAGAAGGCATCGCCGAGAGTTGATCCGCCTTTTCTCCCGTGCCGTCGCCGTTGACGCCGTGACATTCTTTACAGCGCTTCGTATAGATCGCGCCGGCATCTTGCAAAGCCTCTGCGGTAGCCGGATAAGGATTTTGCATCTTGCGCGCCGAATCGGGAACGGTCCAGCCGGCGAAGGCTTTGAACATCACGACTGTCGCAAGAATGAGTATCGCGGCCAAGGCCAGCCAAATCAGAACGGCTTTACTTTTTTTCTTTACCGGCTTCGGTTCCAATCTTCCTTCCCAGGACTGCGTCGAGAGCGGAGAACGATTGCGCGCTAGAGCAGCCCAAAATCTTCGCATCGCAGCGCATCATTTTCAACCGGCGCGGGGCGTGCCAACGCCGCAGCGCCTATGGAAAACACTACTTTCACCGGTGATTAGGATGACCTCCCACCGTTTGTTTTCAGAAGCTTACGGCGATTTCTAATCCCACTTCGGTAGATTAGAACCCTTCTAGTGGCACTCGGCCATTGCATGCCGGGAAGGTCCGTGTATGAATGTGTGCCTCATGAAAACAGCAGAACATATCACGAAATATGTATTTTGTCAATAAGTAAATATGTGAGCCCCCGTGTCACCCATGACGCGGGCGCGTGGTTAGTTCGAACGTATCAAGAACGGGGCTCGACGGCCTTGCGAAATCCTCGATGCATTCCGAACCGCAGCGACTTCTTTTCTCCTTAGAAACGAGCCTTCAAGGCAAGCAAAGGGCCGAATAAAGGGGAGTGAGCTGAACCCATAACACGGTGTAGACTCTTGCCAATTTCGTTGAACAAAGGGGAAATTTGATGAATGTCGCCTTGGGCCGACGGGGAGGGTTTATGAAGCGCTTCACTTTGTTCCATGTACTGATTGCGAGTGCCTTTTCTGTGGCGCTGATCGGGCCAGCGCTCGCGCGTCAGGGGACTAAGATGGATCCCAACGCGAAGACGATCACGATCGAGGGCGCCGTTCGCGACCTCGCTTGTCCCGTGCAAAATCCGGCTGGGACCGCCAGAAGCTTCAGTTTGAAGTGCACGCTGGATTGCGTGAAGCACGGCTCGCCGATCATCATCCTCACCAAGGACGGGCTGATCTATTTCCCGATCTCTCCGGACATGCCCGATTCCAGCCAGCGCGACAAGATGATGCCATTCGTAGGGAAGTACGTGCAGGCCACCGGCGCTGGTTTCGAGCGAAAGGGAACTCACGCCATCGCCATCGGGCAAATCAAGGAACTAAAGAACGTTCACGTCGACACCGACGCTGACGATAAATGAGTGGTCGTCCGAACCGAAATTCCCCAGAGCTCAATGCCGAAAATCTTCGGTACACCGTGTCCGGTGGCGTGACTTTGCGTCCCAGAATCGGACAGACAGGGCGCGATGCGCCGGCGTTACATTCGTAACCGCTTGATACCTAGGGACTTGGTTCGCAGCGCTTCGGCATCCGATCTGCGTGCAGATCTGCTGTTGGGATTGTGCCGAGACCACGGCGGCGAAGGACTCGGTGTATGGGCGCGGCGTGCCATGTCTCAACCGAGAATAGCAACTGCTGACGGCGGACAGATTCGGGCGCTGCTCCCCCGATGCCCTGCGTGGTCTTAAGGTAACCTTCGCAGCTCACGACGAGAAGTCGAGAGCTCCCACCGGGAGGTGGCAGTGTCCGACGTTATTCAGGACATACGGTATGCGGTGAGGATGCTGCTGAAGTCGCCGGGATTCTCCGCCGTGACGATTCTCACTCTGGCGCTCGGCATCGGCGCTAACACGGCGATCTTCGGCCTGATCAACGCGGTTCTGATCAAACCGCTTCCGGTGAAAGATCCGCAGCACCTGGTCTTGTTTCAATGGGACGAGAACAAATGGCCGCCGCAGTTCAGCCAGACCGGATGGGACTCGCGGTTTTCGTTCTCCTATCCGGCATTCGAGCAGTTCCGCGCCCAGACGAAGGCAGTCTCCAGCGTATTCGCGTGGGTTCCGTTAGGCTTCACGGATCAGAACACCACCGTGGAGATCAACGGGGAACCCACCCTGGCAAACGGCCAAATGGTCACGGGAGAATATTTCTCGGGGCTCGGCGCTGCCCCACTCCTTGGACGAGGCCTGACGGAAGCCGACGAAAAGCCGGGCGCGGCGCGCGCCGCCGTCATCAGTTACGCCTACTGGTCGCGCCGATTCGATCGCGACCCGGCCATCATCGGCAAGACGCTTACGTTGAACAGCATTCCTTTCACTATCGTCGGCGTGATGCAGGCGAGCTTCTACGGCGCGCAAGTGGGCACTGAACCTGACCTTTGGGTTCCCTTTGACGACAAAACAAACATGCGGCCCTGGGGATCCGCACCGGGCGGCGGAACGAAGTCCGCATTCGTTGCACGGAACTGGCTCTGCCTCAATGTGATGGGCCGCCTGAACGAGGGCGTTACCAGAGCGCAGGCGCAAAGCGCATTGGATACGGTGTTCCGTCAGTTCGTCACCGCGGAATGGCATCCGCCGAAGTCCGACGACATTCCGCATATGACGCTTGCTGCGGGCAATCAGGGATTGCCTCAGTTGCAGGAAGGCGTTCAGCAGCCGCTGTTGATCCTGATGATCGCCGTTGGTCTGGTACTGCTGATCGCCTGCGCCAACGTGGCGACGTTGCTTCTCGCTCGTGCGACATCGCGCGCGAAAGAAATCAGCATCCGGCTCGCGGTTGGCGCATCGCGCTCCCGGCTGATCCGCCAGTTGCTTACCGAAAGCGTGTTGACCAGCGTAGCGGGCGGCGTGCTCGGCCTCGTGCTGGCCGCCTGGGGCGGGAACGCCTTGGTCGCTCTGATGTCCACCAGCGACAGCAACATCGTTCTCGATACTGGAATGGATTCGCGGGTTCTGCTGTTCATGTTTGCTATCTCTCTCGTGACGGGAATTCTGTTCGGCCTGGCGCCCGCTCTGCGCGCTTCAAAACTCGATCTCGCGTCCGCCATGAAGGACAGCGCCGCCAACGTATCGGCCAGCCGGGAAAAACACCGGGTTGGCCAGTCGCTGATTGTCGCGCAGGTGGCCGCCTCGCTGGTCCTAATGATCGGCGCCGGGTTGTTTTTGCGTTCGCTCGCGAATTATGAAAACAACGGCTTCGGTTTCGATCAACACAATCTGTTCACCTTCGGTCTGGATCCGACGCGCGCCGGCTATCACGGCGACCGCCTGATCACTTTGTATTCTCAGTTGTTGGACCGCATCCAGTCTCTTCCGGGCGTGGCCTCTGCAACGCTGATTCAAAACGCGCCGTTCTCGGGCTGGTCGAATAATACGACTGCCAGCATCGAAGGCGCGGCAAAGGGCAAAGGCAGTTACGGATTGCGCTGGCAGGTAGTGGGGCCCGATTTCTTCAAGACGATGGGGATTCCCGCGATTCTGGGGCGCGGCCTGCTGCGCACCGATACGGCCGCAGCGCCGCGAGTTGCCGTGGTCGATGAAACGTTCGCACAGCAATTTTTCCCCGGCCAGAACCCGGTCGGCCATCGCTTCAGCCTGGATTCCAAATACGATCCGGCACAGTC
>JBOGNK010000151.1:0-87579 GCA_050747085.1 Candidatus Acidiferrales bacterium | reverse complement strand
GACCACGCCTTTTCCCAGGCGCAGGTCGCAAAATTCGCTCAGCGTTTCCATTACTTCGTGGCGTGTTTTGGGGCCGGGGATCAGCTCGACCAGCTTCATATAGCGCGGAGGATTGAAAAAATGCGTGCCGGCCCAGTGCTCCTGAAAGTCTGATGAACGCCCCTCGGCGATCACGTGAACCGGCAGACCCGACGTATTGGTAGTGACGATGGTTCCGGGTTTACGCACGCTTTCGACGCGCTCGAAGAGCTGCCGCTTGATTTCAAGATTTTCCGCGACAGCCTCGATGATCCAATCGGCTTCACCGCACCAGGCAAGATCGTCGTCCAGATTCCCTGGAGTAATGAGGCGTGCGCTTTCGGGGGTGAAGAAAGCGGCAGGCCGCGATTTCCTGGCGGCCTCAAGTCCGGAAAGCACGATGCGATTGCGGACAGCGGGATTATCGAGCGTGAGGCCTTTGCGCGTTTCTTCTGTCGTCAATTCCCGTGGAACGATGTCGAGCAAGTAGCATGGGAAACCGGCGTTGGCCAGATGAGCGGCGATTCGCGCCCCCATGGTTCCGGCACCCAGAATGGCCACTTTTTCGAGCCTACGCTTCATACAGGGAATGTTCCTTGTGAGAAATTTCTTGCCGCGGCGAACAGGCGCCGCAGCTGGTGGCAAGGATTCGTTCGTCGCCTGGGCGGGAACGCAGATTATCGTTACAGAATGACCGCTGCGGGGTCAATCGGAAACGCGGCAGGAGCCGAACTGCGCTAAAGTGGAGCTAGGATCTTTCGGGGGCGTGAATTGGGCCTCGTTTTCAAGTGGCTTGGCCACGCTGTGAAGGGCCTGCGATCGTTCGCATACGCGGGCGAGGAATACCACCGCCCACGCGTGGGGCTAGCCCTCGGCGGAGGATTCGCGCGGGGGATCGCGCATGTTGGCGTGTTGCGCGCGCTGAACGAATACGGCATTCCGGTCGACGTCATTGCGGGAACGAGCGTCGGGGCACTGATCGCGGCAGCTTACGCCAGCGGCAGTACAAGCGAGGAAATGGAGCGGCAAGGATCGGCGACCCGATTCCGCGATTTCGGCCGATGGACCATTTCGCGGATGGGGATGGCGTCGAATGAACGGCTGGAAGAATTCCTCCGCAAGTTCACAGTCCTCCATCGCTTCGAGGACATGAAAATCCCGCTCGGAATCGTCGCAACGGACTTGCTGACCGGGCAATCGGCTTATTTCGTAAGAGGCGAGATCGGACCTGCGCTGCGTGCGTCGTGTGCGTATCCCGGTCTTTTCCTCCCGCTTGAGATCGATGATCGCGTGGTGGTCGACGGATTCCTGACCGAGCAGGTGCCGGCGGTGTGCGCGCGCAAAATGGGAGCGCAAGTTGTGATCTCGGTGAACCTCGAGCCGGGCCTGCTGCACACGCGTCCGAGGAATACGGTGGAAGTGATCAGCCGGTCGTTTTCGATCCTGCAAACGACGGCGCGTCAGCCGTGGCGCGATGCAACAGACGTGTTGATCGAGCCCGACGTTCACGACATTTTGTGGGATGAATTTGTCAGGACGCCCGAGCTGGTTGCGGCCGGATTTGCCGCTACAAAGGCGGCTCTGCCGCAAATACGAGAAGCGATCGCTCGCCGGCAGCGGGCTGACTATGGCGGCCGCGAACACCGAAATGGCGGCGGCGAGCCCGAAACCACGCCCTCGGAAGAAAACGGCCCCGCTCAAGCAACATAGTCGCGCTACCCCCGCAACGAATCACAGAATTTAGGACCACTGTGCTCTATGCTGGGGGCGGCTGGCCTACTTTTCTCCCGCCTGCTAACGATTGACGAGCCCATGCGTCGAACGTGGTGTGAGGGCCGGGCCTCCTGAAGATGGCCGCTGCAACGCCCCAGTCATCATCGGGACGGCCCAGCTCTTCCTTATGATTTGCGATTCAGCCGCCGATCGCAGCGCTGATCGCCTTTCCTGCCTCGATTGTCGAAGCATTCCCACCAATATCAGCTGTGCGCGGTCCGCCGTGCGCAAGAACGCTTTCAATCGCGCGCTCTACCGCGTCCGCCGCATTCGTTTCGCCCAAATGGCGGAGCATCATCGCGCCTGACCAGATCTGCGCAATGGGATTCGCGATGCCATTGCCCGCTATGTCAGGCGCTGAACCGTGGACCGGCTCGAACATCGAAGGAAATTCGCGTTCGGGATTCAGATTCGCCGAAGGCGCGATGCCAATCGAGCCCACGACCGCCGGTCCCAAATCGGAAAGAATGTCGCCGAATAGATTCGAAGCGACGACCACATCGAAGGAATCCGGCCGCCGCACGAAATGAGCCGACAGGATGTCGATGTGGAATTGATCGGCGTGAACGTCGAGATACTCCTGACGGATCGCCGCGAAGCGCTCGTCCCAGAACGGCATGGTATGAATGATGCCGTTTGATTTCGTGGCGGATGTGACGTGCTTGCGACGCGTACGCGCCAGCTCAAACGCATAACGCATCACGCGATCGCAGCCGCGTTTCGTAAAGATCGTTTGCTGGATTGCAAGCTCTTCTTCCGTGCGGCTGAAAATGCGGCCGCCCATTTCCGAGTATTCGCCTTCCGTGTTTTCACGCACGATACAAAGGTCAACTTGGCGGGGAGGATAGCCTTTGAGAGCAGGCTCGATTCCAGGCAGCATGCGAACGGGACGCAAGTTGACGTATTGATTGAACGCGCGACGAATCGGGATCAGCAATCCCCAGAGCGAGACATGATCGGGCACGCGCGGATGGCCCACCGCTCCCAGGAAAATCGCGTCGAACGGGCGGAGCTCGTTGAGGCCGCCGGCGGACATCATGCTTCCCGTCGAGAGATACGTTTCACAACTCCAATCGAACTGAGTCCAAGCGAACGAGAATCCGAAGAGCCGCCCGGCGGCCTCGAGCGCGCGGATGCCTTCGGGGACGACTTCCCTTCCGATGCCGTCGCCTGGAATTATGGCAATTTTATAGTGCTTGCGTGACGAGGAACTCATGAACCAAGGCTAGATGCGACGACGCGCATTCGCTTCTCGATACGTCCGAGAATTGCGAATGCGCGCCGCGCTGAGGTTTCGTTTACATGCCTTTTGTGGCGCCTTTCACTTCGACTGGCGGTCCGGCAAAGACGCCCGGAGCGCCTGACTTTTCCGCTGCCTTGTTGTACTGCGCGACGTCGGTCTTCAGCAGGTCGTTGAACTTGCTGAGCTGTTCGCTGAGTTGGCCGTACAAGCCATTCGCGTAAGCGATGTCACGCGGATTCGGCATTTCGCCATAGTTTCCGCCGCGGAATCCCATTCGCGAGATTTTCCCCTGAAGGCGCGTGAGACTGCGGATGCTGTCTTCCGGAGCGTTCGGCTGAAGGCTGGGGTCGATGAATACATCCTTGATGGCATCCAGCTTCTTCGAAAGATCCCGGCCGCTGGCGATGGTGGGCTCGTACTTCGACTTCAGCTCATCATCTTTGCTGCTCTGCACGGTAGTTGCGAAGCTGCTGAGTTCCTTTTTTATCTCGTCGATGCGGTTCAGCATTTCATTCATCGCACTCGTTTCGCTGCGCGCGTGAAGTTCGGTTTCTGTTTGCGCGCGGAATACGGCGGTGTCGATGTGCATCACGGGATCCTGGGCTACGGTTGCGGTTTGCGTCTGCGTTTGACCGTTCACCGTGACCGAGATCTTGTACGTCCCGGGCACTACGGCCGGCCCGCGATTGGGGTTGAAGAATTCGTTTTCAGGCATGTGCACGGAGGCGAGCGGCGTCGGTCCCTCGTAGCGCATGTTCCAAACGAAACGATTGAGGCCCGCTTTCGATGGTCCGTATTCGGTCGTGACGGGATTTCCATTCGCGTCCGTAATCACGATCTTTACCGGGCTCTGATGATTTCGTTTCTCCGCCGGCGAAGGTTTGAGTTCCGATTTCAAGGAGTAGTCGACGATCACGCCTTCGGGTGCGTTCGGCGCGGAGAAACCTGACTGCTGTCCCTCGTCGCTTTCCCAGTGGTGGAACAAGATTCCTTCCGACGGCGCGAAAAGGTGGAAATCGCTATTTTCCGTTTCGGACGTCAGCTCTTCGATCGGACGGATATCGTCGAGAATGAAGAAACCGCGTCCGTGCGTAGCCAGCAGCAGGTCGTGATTCTTTTTTACGAACTTCACGTCCCACACCGGCACGGTCGCAAGATTCGTGAACTTCTTCCAGTTGTCGCCGTTGTCGGCTGAATAATAGAGGCTGGTGTCTGTTCCGGCGACAAGGAAGCCCTTCTGGTTTGGATCCTCCCGAACGACATTCACCGCCGCGTCATCCGGCAGACCATTCGAGATCTTCTGCCAGTTCGCTCCATAGTCACTCGTGCGATACACGTAGGCGTGCTGGTCGTCGATCATGCGACCATCGAACGAAACGTATGCGGTTCCGGCGTTGAACGGGGAGACGCCGACTTGATATACGCGGGCCCATTCAGGAGCGCCTTGCGGCGTAACGTTCTTCCATGTCTTCCCGCCGTCACGCGTCATTTGAACCAAGCCGTCGTCCGTTCCGACCCAAATCACGTTGGCGTCGGTCGGCGCGAGGGTGATGGAAAGAATCGTGTCGTAGGTTTCGGCTCCACTGATGTCGTGCGATACAGGGCCGCCGGGGATTTCCTGTTTGCTCTTGTCGTTGTGTGTCAGGTCCGGACTGATCGGCGTCCAGTTCTTTCCGCCATCGGTGGACTTGAAGAGAACGTTCGAGCCCAAGTACACCTCGTTTGCATTGGTACGCGAGACCGCGATGGGCGTAGTCCAATTGTAGCGATACTTCAAGTCAGACGGCTTCGTGTCCTCTACCGCGGGAATCGACGGCCGAATGGAAGCGCTGACGTGAGTCTTCAAGTCCAGCCGTGAAATTGAGCCGTCTTGCGAATCGCTGTACACAATGTTCGGATCGCTTGGCGCGGGAACAGAGTATTCGCCATCGCCGCCGGTCACGGTGTACCACGCGCTCCCTGGGACTCCGCGGCCACCCAAGTCACTCGACGGGCCGCACCAGGCGCTGTTGTCCTGCAAACCGCCGCAGAGATCGTACGGTGTGCGGCTGTTCGCGGCGACCTGATACGTCTGCTCGATCGGCATGCCATCGAGGAAGCGCCACGTCTTCGCGCCATCCATCGAAAGGAAGACGCCGCCATCACCGCCCTGAAGGATGCGATCGGGATCCTTCGGATCGATCCACAGAGCGTGATGGTCGGAGTGAACGCGGCGGTCCGCGACATGGTTCGTCTTGCCACCGTCATCGGATTCCACCAGGTTGAACGACATGAAATACACTTTATTTTCATCGTTCGGCGAAACAAGCATCCGTGAGAAATAGAATGCGCGAACATCGAGTGCGTGATTGTCTGTCACGGGCGCCCAGTTATCGCCCATGTCATACGAGGCCCAGAGCATGCCTTTCTTCGCGCCGATCAGCGCGTAAATGTGATCCGGATTCGTAGGCGCAACGGCGACGGCGATACGTCCAAGCGGTGGTTCCGGCAGACCTTTCGTCAGCTTTTGCCAAGTCTCGCCGCCATCCGTCGAGCGATAAAGGCCGCTGTCGGGTCCGCCGTCCGTAAGATTCCACGGGTAGCGCCGAAATTCCCACATGCCCGCGAAAATCACCTTCGAGTTCCCCGCATCGAGCGCCAAATCGGACACGCCAGTGGTGTCGTTCACGTACAGCACTTTCTTCCAGGTCTTTCCGCCATCGGTCGTCTTAAAGACGCCGCGTTCAGGGTTCGGCGCCCAGGCGTGTCCCAGCGCTCCAACGTAGACCGTGTTTGGGTCGTTCGGATCGACCGCGATCGTCGAGATCTGTCGCGTGTCTGCCAGGCCCATGAATTTCCAGGAATGTCCGCCATCGGGAGAGAAATAGACGCCGCGCCCGTCGACCAAGTCATTGCGCACGTTGCCCTCTCCCGTGCCCACCCAAACAAAATTCGGGTTGGAGGGCGCGAGCGCAATCGCTCCAATCGACGACGTAGCTTCGTGTTCGAATATCGGGTTCCAAGTGAGGCCGCCATCGACCGTCTTGAAGACGCCCCCGCCGGCAGAGCCGACGTAATACACCTTCGGGTTTCCCGGAATGCCAACGACGGATGTAACGCGCCCTCCAGCCGATCCGGGGCCTAAATCGCGGAATTTCAGATTCGCGAGTACGTCGGGCGCCTTCTTTTGCGCTGTTTCGTCCTGGGCCTGAACCAGCACAGGAGCAAGCAATATCAAAGCAAGTGAGATAACTACGAACCAAACAGTGCGAGACTTCATAATCGTTCGTCTCCTCAAAACGAAATGTGCAAAACAGGAACTGATAGGTGCCAACGTGAGAAACAGGGCCGATCATCCAGATTCCGACCACTCGGATCTGGCTACCAAATCGTTTAAAGCTGTGACTTGCGGCTACGAACGCTAAGGCAATACGCCCACGACGATCCCCGACTCGTGACCCTGCCCCCGGTAGATTCGTTCAGTTGAGTCCTGAAAATCCGAAGGCTTCGCATCCGGTATGTTCTCGAACTTTTGCGGATTGCGATCTGTGAGCGGAAACCAGGAACTCTGCACCTGGACCATAATCCGGTGCCCGCGCAGAAACGTGTGGTTCACGTCCGGCATGGTGAAATCAATCTCTTCGATCTTCCCCGGCGTGAATGGCTCCGGCCTTTCGAAGCTCTTACGGAACTTGCCCCGAAAAGGCTCTCCCCGCACGAGTTGCTCGTAGCCGGCCATAGTGACGTGCGGCGGGCCTACATCGTTTCGATTATTTTCCTGTCTTGGCCTGGTTTCCGGCTCGTTTTCCGGATAGACGTCAATCAGCTTGACGTCAAAGTCCGAGTCTGTGCTGCTGGTGGAAACAAACAGACGAGGAGATACGGGTCCGGCGATTGTCACATCATGATCGAGCGGCGGCGTTTGATAGACCAGCACGTCGGGCCGAGTCGCGGCGAAGCGCTGGTCGGAGTCCATATATTCCTGCGGGACATCCGTCGTGGGATAGCCCACGAACGGAACCGGGCGATTGGGGTCGCTAATATATTGGTCGTAGCTGTGCACGTTGTCGGATCTGCTTGGCCGGTCAAACGATAGCCCGCCATCTTCACGAAAATAGAGTGTCTGCGAAGCGAGATTTGCCGGCGGCCAGTTCGGATATTGCTTCCACACGTTTGTCCCGGTCTCAAAAGCATAGACGTTCGGCAGATGGGCGTCGCCGTGGTCTTTCAGATGTTGCTCGAAAAACGGGAACAGGATATTGCTTCGGAAAAACTTGCCGGTATCGGAACCGAATGTCACGCGTCCGAGACGCTGGCCGTCGAAGCGTTCCCATCCTCCGTGAACCCACGGACCTTCCACGAGCCCGTTGAAAATTCCCGGGTCGTGCTGCTGCACCGAATGGTAAGTGCGCAAAGGACCTTCAAGGTCTTCCGCATCGAACCAGCCTCCCACAGTCAGGACGGCGCAATGGATGTCGCGCAGATGCGGCTCCAAGTCGCGGATCTGCCAATAATGGTCGTACGTGTCGTGCTTGACCTGATCGTCCCACAGGACATTCGGATCTTCCTTGAAATACCGGTCCCCGTTCGAGAGCGGCCCCATGTGCAGATAGAACTGGTATCCGTCTTCGGTGCCGTAATCGAAGCCGCGGAACAACTGCTCGCCGGCCGTAGGCTCGGGCTGCGGCCTGAAGTAGACGTAAAAGCCGAAATTTGCGGCGAGCATGAACGCTCCGCCATGATATGAATCGTCGCCTTCGAACAAATTGATCATCGGCGCTTCGGGAGAAGCGGCCTTGAGCGCGGGATGCGAGTGAATCATTCCGGCGGCCGTGTAGAAGCCCGGATAGGAGATGCCCCAGATTCCCGCCTTTCCGTTGTTGTCCGAAACGTTTTTCAGCAGCCAATCGATCGTGTCGTACGTATCCGTGCTTTCGTCGATGTCTTTGTTCGATTTGGGGTGATCGATTTCCGGGCGCATCTCCACGAACTTGCCTTCCGACATGTAACGGCCGCGCACGTCCTGAAACACGAAAATGTATCCGGATTTCTCGAATTCTTCGGAAGGACCGACCCTGCGCGGATACTCAGCCGGGCCGTACGGAGCGACGCTATAGGGCGTCCGAGTGATCAGGAACGGATAGGCCTGTGATGTATCCTTTGGCGAATAGACGACGGTGAAGAGGCGCACGCCGTCGCGCATGGGAACCCGGTACTCTTGCTTCGTGTAATGGTCTTGAACGCTCCACTCTGCCGCTCCTTCCTGCGAATGGAGCCGGAAGCTGGCAGCCAGGGCAACAACGGTCACAATCGAGATCCAGCAAGCAGCGCGAAGGGCTGTCGATTTCATCGGCACGCTATATCTTCCCCGCCGCAAGCTACACTGCCACTCTTTCGGCGTCAAGCAAATGAGCGCTGCGTCGCGGGCCTGGGTTCGGACTGATTTACACTTGTAGGGCAACAGGCGCGCGCGGGCTCAAACGGTTCGAGTGGTGTTGGAACTCGTTCGGAGCGAATCTTCCCAAAATCATTGACCTTAGCGTGCGCCAGCGGGAAAATCGACGAGCGTCTCGGACGCCCTTTCGAGAGGGCTGTTCATGGACCGGCTCTCTGAGAAGCTGTTCGGCCCGCCCCCTCCTCCGGAGCCGACCGAGCGGAATCCCCAACAGCCCCACACGGGACTACAGTGAGACTCAGCCTAAGACTAATCCTGTTCCTGGTCATTGGCATTACGGTTGTCACGTTCGTAATCGCGCGAAATCAGGTGCGCTCCGAAAAGCTCGGCTTGCGGACCGACCTGGAAAGGCGCGCAGAGATTCTTGCGGAAAGCCTCCAGGAAATCGTCGAACCCGCAATGCAGCGGGGGTCGCGTGAACAGTTGCGTCGCATCGTGCAGCGCTTCGGGAACCGCGAGCGGCTGGCCGGAGTAGCGATCTACGATGCGTCGGGGAAAGTTCTGGCGCAGAGTTCCAGCCTGGTTACGAAGTTCCCCACGCCTCCGGTGCCTGTTGAGAAAATCGAATCCACCGGAAAGGCCGTGAGCGAATTCGTCAGGCTTAGCAACGAACCCATGCACGCCTACTATCTCCCCTTGCACGCAGACTCCGCCGACAAAATCGACGGCGTTCTCGGCATCTTCCACGACGCTGGCTATATCGAAGCGCAGAGCGACGAGATCTGGCGTGAAACGCTTTGGCACGTGATCGCTCAAGTCGTTTTGATCGTCTTCGTCACCATCCTCATTATTCGGTGGACCATCATTCTGCCCATCTCGCGCACGGCCCAATGGATGAAGGACCTGCGGAGCGGGCGGGTATCGCCCAAGCTGCCATTGCCGGCAGACGATTTTTTTGCGCCTTTGTCCCGGGAAGTGGTGAATCTGACACGTAGTTTAGCTGAGGCACGCGCCAGAGCCTCCGAGGAGGCCCGCCTCCGCGAAACTGGCGCAGCGGTGTGGACGGCTGAGCGGCTGCGCGCGAGCGTGCAACGAAAGCCGCTGGGACCCCTGTTCGTCGTCTCCAACCGGGAGCCGTACATGCATGTTCGTCGCGGCAAGACAGTTGAAACCGTGATTCCCGCCAGCGGATTGGTTACGGCGATCGAACCAATCCTGCGCGCCTGTAACGGAACATGGATCGCGTCCGGATCCGGCGATGCAGATAAGGCAACTGTGGATCACCGCGACCATCTCCGCGTACCTCCCGACCATCCTGAGTACACGCTGCGCCGCGTGTGGCTGCCGAAAGAAATCGAGCAAGGCTACTATTACGGTTTCGCGAACGAAGGGCTGTGGCCGCTCTGCCACATCGCCCATACCCGGCCGGTGTTTCGAGCTTCGGACTGGCAGGCCTATCAGGATGCAAATCGTAAATTCGCAGACGCCGTATTGGAGGAAATGGAGGGCGCCAAACAGGCGCTGGTCTTAATTCAGGATTACCATTTCGCGCTGCTACCTCGAATGGTGAAGGAAGCCCGACCCGACGCGCGCGTCGCGATTTTCTGGCACATTCCGTGGCCCAATCCGGAAGCGTTCCACATCTGTCCATGGCGACGCGAGCTGCTTGATGGCCTGCTCGGAGCCGACTTGGTGGGCTTCCACATTCAGGCTCATTGCAACAATTTCCTGGAGACGGTCGACGCCTCGCTGGAATCACGCGTCGAGTGGGAGCGCTTTTCCGTGAAGCGCATGAGTCATACGACGCTCGTAAGGCCGTTCCCGATCAGTGTCGATTTTGTTAAAGCGGAAGCCGCAGACGAAATCACCGCGTCATCGTACGACTTGAGGGCGAAGATTCTCGAAAATCTTGGGATCAAGGCCCGTTTCCTGGGAATCGGAGTCGACCGCATCGATTACACGAAGGGTATTCTGGAGCGCTTCCGCGGCATCGAGCGATTCCTCGAAAAACACCCGTCGTATCGCGAGAAGTTCACCTTCGTTCAAATTGGGGCGCCGAGCCGGTCGACGATCCAGAGATATCACGATCTTCAGTCGGAAGTGCAGGCCGAAGCGGACCGGATCAACGCGCGTTTCCAGACGAAGGAGTGGAAGCCGATCGCGCTGATGCTGCGTCACCACAATCACAACGAAATCTTGCCGTATTACAAGGCGGCTGACCTGTGCATGGTTACGTCGCTGCACGACGGGATGAATCTGGTGGCGAAGGAGTTCGTCGCCTCACGCAACGACGAAGAAGGCGCCCTGATCCTAAGCCAATTCACCGGCGCCAGCCGGGAGCTACGAGACGCGCTGCTGGTGAATCCCTATGATGCTGAAGAGGTTGCGGATGCCATCCATGTGGCGCTCGAAATGGATCCTCACGACCGCCAGGCGCGGATGGAGCGCATGCGACGGACTGTCCGCGAGCATAACGTCTATCAATGGGCCGGGAATTTGATTTCGGAGCTGTCGGAAATTCGCATTGAAGACTCGACGCCTCCAGCCGCACTGCCGCCCGCCGAGGAGACGCTTCCCGACCCGAGCATTGCCGCAAAGTAATCGCGCGAAGCCCCGGACGACTCTTGGATATGCTTATTGGGCGAGCGAATCGACACCCGTCAGATGTGTCCTGTTCCAGATAACCAAGAATCTCAATCCGGGGATGCGCCGCGGTTGGACGTTTTTCCGAACGGTGGGTCTTCGTCTTGACTTGTCTGCGAATCAGTCCTGAGAGTTCACCAGGCGGCTCTACCGGATTCACGTGCAAAGTGTGCCGCCCCGCGTTTCCCACATCATCCCAAGCGGTTATGCGACCGAGCAGGTGGCATCAATCAAACTCAAATGTGGGGCAATTAGGCGGATCGCATCGCGCCACTTCGGCTGCGAGTATCTTTTGCCAGCCTTAAGCACAGACGTCTACTTTCGAGAGGAGAACGGACTTTGTGGAAGACCGGAAAGCTGTTGGAAAGCCGGTTCTATCGTTTGATAGATTCGAACTGAGGCATCGTATTCGACCCTTGCCAAATCGGTTTGGTTTCGCTTGTAGTAGAGCGAAGCGAGCAGTTCATGAATGGAGCGAGAATCCGGATAGAGAGCTTCGGCTGCTTTGGCTTCGAGAACTGCCTGGTCTATATGTCCTGAGTTTGCAAGCCGCTGCGCCAGGATGAAATGGCTCAATGCGGCCGCTTTCGGCACATGGGCACTTCCGTCAAAAACAAAGACTTCGCCTTGTAAGACCGCGCTTGGACGCAGATGGATAAATTGCTCGTAAGGATTCATGCGCCCCGGGCCGAAGTCGGACCCCACGAGAGCCTCTGAACTTATAAACACGGGACCTTGAATTTCCTCGGGCACAGCAGGCTGCAGTCCGGGTCGCATGACCGAAGAGAAAAACGTGGGTAGCGGCGCACAAGGAATATGGTAGTAAGCGGGATCGACAGAGCCGTCGTAGGCAAACCAGCATCGAGTCAGCTGGTGCTCAGCAACATACCGGTAGACCGCCTTCAGGCCGCTTGACCAGCCCACATTCGAATCCGACAGAAATTCATGGGTGTGCGACGAGCCGCCCCAGAGTTCGTTTGAATAGGGCAGATAGTTTGGAAATGCCCGAAGTGACGAGACGGCGCCGAAAATCAGAATGATGATGACGGCGCATGCCCAGCGTCGCGACCGGTGCGCAAGACTCCACGCTCCAAAGCCCGCGAGTACGATGAGGAAGGGGTATATGGGCAGGACATGCCGAATACCAATCTCTAGTTTCGAGTTGACCGCAACGGCGAAGTAGATCACCGGTGGAAATACCATAAAGAGAACGGCGCGCCGGTATTCGACGCGCCTCAAATCCTTCACCCAAATCAGGAGGATAAGTAGCACCAGCAATGTCAGACTGGTCTTTGCGGCGAAGGCGACAGGGAAAAAGAACCAGGGCCCTGTAGGGTAGAGCTTCCCTAAAACAAAGGATGTGCGGCCTTGCTGCGTCAGAATGGCAATGTCGGTAAGACCGTACAGATAGGCTTCAGGCAGAAGGTGATGATGCTCAAGGAATCCGATTACAAGCGCTTGGGCAGCGCGGTGTACGCCTTGTCCTGGGCCGATGCCGGGTGTGTTGCTGTCCAGGGATTGGAGGAAAACTGCCGTAGGTGGAATTAACTGACCATTCGAAGGGCGGGCAGCATAGCGGAATCCATAGAAAGACCACAGAACAAAAAAGGAAATTGCTGCAATCGCGGTCAGCGCACCGGCCATCCTGAGCACAGTAAGCGGCGGAACTGCTGCCCTGGGGCTGTCTTCGTTAACATCGCCCGCGCGCCGGAGAAAGAGTTCCAGTCCGGCAAGCACGACCAGCAGCAGAAGAACAATCAATCCCGAATGCTTTGCCGCGAGCGCCAATCCAGTGGTCACGCCGCAAACGACAAGGCGTACAACGGACGGTCGCCGCACGAACCGGTAGAAGAAGTAAACAGCTCCAAACATGCAGGCAGTAAGGCCAACGTCGGTTGTAACTAATGCTCCGTTGGCCAAAATCACCGGCTCCAGTATTAGTATCGTCAGCGCCAGTAGGCCCGCGCCGATGCTGAACATTTCCCGTCCCGCAAAGAACACAAACAACCCCAGCGCCAAGGCGAAGATGCTTGCAGCTGCGCGCGCACGGAACAGAAGCGCATCGGCATCATGCGAATACAGGAATGCGGCGCCACCGACGGAGCTGGCAGCACGGAACCAGATGTTAGGGGCGGGCTGCACTGGAATCCGGCTCGGCAACAGGGGCAACGCGGCGACAAGTTTCACAAGTGGTGGGTGTTCAGGATTGATGCCGAAGTCCGCGCGTTTCCAGTACGAGTATCCGGCATAGAGATGTGCGCTCTCATCGAACGTCTGCGTCTGCCCGTGGACTGAACACAACAGCTCAGCCGCGAATGCGGCCAATAGGAGTGCAACCAAGGCAGTTGTCCAACGCATGCGCGGGCCTCACCAAACTGAATTTTTCTTGATCGGTAAGATTGGGCAAGAGTCTAACATGCGAAAATCGATAGCCGAGCAGAATAGTTGACTAGTATGCTTTTCGAACGAATTCGGAAGAGGTCCCCGTGTGAGTTGTTTTCGCGCACAGCCTTCGCCGTAAGCCTCATGGGGGTATCATGAATCGGAAGCCACGGCCCCACCCGTTTGCGAAGTATCTTTTGAGGGTGGGCCATGGTGAAGTATGACCCCGCGCTTCGGAAAATGGAGCGCAGCGCACCCGCGACGCCAAAACCGGTAGCCAGCGCGTACGCCACCGCTCTTGTTTCACCCATGCCGATTCAAATGCAGATGGCGCGCCCCAGCGCGATCATGTTTTCATCCGTAAACTGGATACAGTCGATTGAAAAATCGAGGAAAGGGATTTGCCGGGCGCGCCTTACAATTTCTCCATTCGTCGAGCGGCCGAGCCCGCATAGCACTCACCCGGCAATTTCCCGAATCACTCGGCCTCTCGACGATTCATCTGCTTCGTTTCACAGCACGCCTGAAGCGCGACTTTCCCCGGTTTCCAACGAGCCTGGGGCGCAACTCCTGCGATTTCCTGACGAAAAACCTGCACAGCCGGGGGGCGGCTGTGCCACACAAGCTGGTACGAGCCAAGGCAATAGCACCGGACATCGCAATGGGTTGCGTTTCATCTATTTGCGTAGCGCGATGGGAGCCACCGACGGATTCGATTTCTGCGGCTTTCTTATCGGGTGATCGCGGTCGAGCGCGAGATTCAGTTCCAGGACGTTGACGCGCGGCTCACCGAGAAAGCCCCATTGGCGCTGTTGCGTGTACTTCTGAACCAGCGCTTCCACGGCTTGCTGGGCCATGCCACGCTGGCGCGCAACACGTGGAATCTGGAAATCGGCGGCCGCGGGCGTGATATCCGGGTCGAGACCGGACGCCGAAGCCGTGACCAAGTCAACCGGAACAGAGGCGCTCGGATTTTCCTTAGCGGCATCCGTCACTCGTCCTTCGACAGCGTCGATCAGCCTGCGATTGGTGGGTCCGAGCTGCGAGCCGTTGGAGTTCGTCGCGTCATAGCCGTTTCCCGCATTCGAGGGCCGGGAATCAAAATAGCCGGAACTTGAAAAGTGCTGACCGATCAGCCTCGAGCCGATGATTACGCCATCCCTGCGGATCAGCTCTCCATTGGCCCGCTTTGGAAACAGGAGTTGGGCGACGCCCGTCACGACGAGCGGGTAAATCAGGCCGAGCAGGATCGTGGTTGCGATGGTCATTCGGATTGCGATAATCAGGTTCTTCTTCATCAAGACTCCATGGAACTGCGAAAAACCGTGTTGGACCTCAGGGGCTAAAACCCCTGACCCAATGCAAATCGTTATGTCGGGAGCTGAAGTCCGCCACGGCGGACAGGCTCCGACCCCCTAAAAATCTTGGCTGATCGCTCAGGCTCAGGCCCCCCAGTTGTGCCAGCGCCTAAAGCCGCTGATGCAAGAAACATGTTCCTTTCGCAGCGCCAGCGGCGCCCTTCATTGCACTCAGGACAGCCTGTGACACACAGGAGCCGGGCACGGTGAGCGAACATCCCGGGGCTAAAGCCCGCTCACTAACGTGTACGGCTTGTCGGGAGACTGAAGCCCCCGCGTTTCCACCAAAATGCTTTTGCGGCGTGCTAAACAAGGCGCACGTATGTGATCAGCATATCGATCAGCTTAATCCCGATGAACGGGACGATGATGCCGCCCATTCCGTAGATCCAAAGGTTGCGGCGCAGCAGCGCTGCGGCTGCCATCGGCCGGTATTTCACGCCTCGCAGCGCGAGCGGGATCAGAACAATGATGATGATGGCGTTGAAGATCACCGCCGACAGGATTGCCGATTGCGGTGTGCGAAGGTGCATGATGTTCAGCGCGTTCAGCACGGGAAAGGCGCCCGCGAACATCGCCGGAATGATTGCGAAATATTTAGCGACGTCGTTCGCGATGGAGAACGTGGTCAGCGAACCGCGCGTCATCAAAAGCTGCTTGCCGATCTGGACGATCTCGATGAGCTTCGTCGGATTCGAGTCGAGGTCGACCATATTTCCGGCTTCTTTAGCCGTTTGGGTGCCGGTGTTCATCGCCACGCCTACATCGGCTTGGGCGAGCGCGGGCGCGTCGTTCGTACCATCGCCGGTCATGGCAACCAGCTTGCCGCCGGCCTGCTCTCTCCTGATCAAATCCATTTTGTCTTTGGGCGTGGCTTGGGCAAGAAAGTCGTCGACGCCGGCTTCACGGGCGATCGCGGCGGCTGTGAGTGGATTATCGCCTGTGATCATCACCGTGCGAATGCCAATGGCGCGCAGGTGATTGAACCGCTCTTTGATTCCGCCCTTGATGACGTCTTTCAATTCGATCACGCCGAGCGCTCCGCGGCTCTTTTCGGCGACGACAAGCGGTGTACCCCCCGAGCGCGCAATCTCTTCGACAGTTGCTTTCACTTCGGCGGGCAAGCTGTTGCCGTTGCGATTGAGGTAACCGGCAATCGCCTCTGCCGCGCCCTTGCGAATTTCGTACCCGCTCAGATCCACCCCCGACATGCGCGTCTGCGCGCTGAAGGGGATGAACCGGGCTTCGTGCGAACCCATCTCGCGACCGCGCAGACCATACTTTTCTTTCGCCAACACAACGATCGAGCGGCCTTCGGGCGTCTCGTCGGCAAGCGAAGAAAGCTGTGCGGCATCGGCCAGTTCCTGTTCGCTAACGCCTGGCGCAGGAACAAAACGCGAGGCTTGCCGGTTGCCGAGCGTGATCGTTCCCGTCTTATCGAGGAGCAAAGTATTCACGTCGCCCGCCGCTTCCACCGCGCGTCCCGACATGGCGAGCACGTTGTGTTGCACTAAACGATCCATGCCGGCGATTCCGATCGCGGAAAGCAGGGCACCGATGGTGGTGGGAATCAGGCAAACCAGCAGCGAAACGAGGACGAACACGGACTGGCGAGCGCCAGAATAAATGGCGAATGGCTGGAGCGTCACAACGGCGAGCAAGAAAATGATCGTCAGCCCGGCGAGCAAGATATTCAGCGCGATCTCATTTGGCGTCTTTTGGCGCTCGGCGCCTTCGACCAGGCCGATCATGCGGTCGAGGAAAGTCTCGCCAGGGTTCGAGGTGATCTTGATTTTGATCTGATCGGAGAGCACGCGCGTGCCACCGGTGACGGCGGAGCGGTCGCCTCCGGCTTCGCGAATCACGGGAGCCGACTCACCGGTGATGGCCGACTCGTCGACTGATGCAACGCCCTCGAGGATTTCGCCGTCAGACGGAACAAATTCGCCCGCTGAAACGATGACGAGGTCGCCGGCTCTTAATTTCGAGCTTGGTACTCGTTCGGTTTCGTCCTCGTCGCCAACGATGCGATTCGCAATGGTTTCCATGCGCGCTTTGCGCAGTGAGTCGGCCTGCGCCTTGCCGCGCCCTTCCGCCATGGCTTCCGCGAAATTTGCGAACAGGACGGTAAACCATAACCACAACGTGATCTGCAGATTAAATTTGAAATCGTGTCCGCCCTCGATGAGCAGCGCGGTGGTGATGACGCTGCCGATCTCCACAACGAACATGACAGGATTGCCCATCATGTTTCGAGGATTGAGTTTCACCAAAGCGTCCAATGCCGCCCGACGGACGATCTTCCATTCCCAAATTCGTCGTTTTCTGTCAGAGGGCATTCTTTTCCTTAGAAGATCATCCCGACATGCATCAGCAAGTGCTCCAAAATAGGGCCAAGGCTCAACGCGGGGAAAAACGTGAGAGCCCCCACAACGATAATCACGCCAATCAGAAGGACGCTGAACAGCGGGCCGTCGACCGGGAACGTGCCGAGCGATGGCGGGACGTACTTCTTGCGCACCAGGCTCCCCGCGATTGCCAACACGGGAATAATTATCAGAAAGCGTCCTGCCAGCATCGCCAGACCGGTTGTGGTGTCGTACCACGGCGTATTCACTGTGAGGCCGCCGAAAGTAGAACCGTTGTTGGCGGCCGTGGAGACGAAGGCGTACAGGATTTCGGTCAATCCATGGGGACCGGGGTTAGAGATACCTGCGACGCCGAAAGGTTTGACCACCGAAATCGCCGAAAACACCAGAACGATCAACGGGAAGATGAGCACAACGAGCATCGCCATCTTCACGTCGTACGCTTCGATTTTCTTGCCTAAATACTCTGGCGTGCGGCCGACCATCAGTCCGGCGATGAAGACGGCGAGCACGATATAGATCAACATTCCGTACATGCCGGCGCCTACACCGCCAAAAATCACTTCGCTTAGCATCATATTGACGAGCAGCACCATTCCGCCGAGCGGCGTAAAGGAATCGTGCTGGCTGTTGATCGCCCCGCAGCTCGCGTCCGTGGTTACCGTTGCAAATAACGCGCTGTCCGCGATGCCAAACCTGACTTCCTTCCCTTCCATGTTTCCGCCCGATTGCAACATCGTTGCCTGTTGATTGGCGCCCTTCAGCAGTGGATTGCCGCGGGCTTCCGCCCAATAGGCGACCGTGACGCCCGCGAGAAACAGAGCCGCCATAGCCGCCCACACGGCCCAGCCATGCCGCTGCGAGCCGGTCATTTTCCCCAGCGTGTAGGTGAGACCGGCACCGAGGGCAAAAATCGCGATCAATTCCAGGTAGTCGGACAACGGAGTCGGGTTCTCAAAAGGATGCGCGCTGTTCGCGTTGAAGAAGCCCCCGCCGTTCGTGCCGAATTCCTTGATCATTTCCTGCGACGCGACCGGCCCCTGCGCGATCGTTTGCGTGGCGATCGTTTGCATCACGGGCTTGCCGTCGCGGCCAACGACTGCATTTCCATTCGCGTCGAGCTTGGGCATCTGCATCGGCTGAACGAGTTTTACAGTGGTGTAGGGATTCAGGTTTTGAACCACTCCCTGCGAGATCAGCACGAACGCGCCCACGAAGCAGACCGGAAGAAGAACCCACAAACAACACCGGACAATATCCACCCAGAAATTGCCAATCGTATCCATCTGCCGCCGCGCGATGCCGCGGATAAAGGCAATTGCAAGCGCGATGCCGACTGCTGCCGACATAAAGTTGTGGTACGCGAGCCCCGCCATCTGCGTGAAATAACTCATGGTGGTCTCGCCGGCATATGCCTGCCAGTTCGTGTTGGTGGTGAACGACGCCGCCGTGTTGAATGCCAAATGCGCCGGCGAAACGGCGCCGAGATGCTGCGGATTGAACGGCAGGTACTGCTGCAGGCGTTCGAAGGCGTACAACAAAAGCATCGACACAAGGCTGAACAGAAGCATGGAAACGGCGTACTCGGTCCAGCGCATCTCGTGCTTCCGATCGACACCCGTAACGCGATAAAGCAGGCGCTCGAGAGGATGCATCACGGGGTCCATGAATGTGCGCTCGCCTGTGAACACACGCGCCATGTAGACGCCGAGCGGCTTCGTGATCAGAAAAATGATGAAAAGGAACAGCAGAATCTGGAACCAGCCGTTCGCCGTCATCTCAAAACTTCTCCGGGCACAAGAGCGCGTAGACGAGATAGGCGGCTGTTACCACGCCGACTGCGAGCATGATCATCGATTCCATATCATTGACCTCACTTCGGACAACTCACTTCAGGCGGCCGCAAAAAGCGACGTAGCCGACGGACAAAATGAAAAATGCAATCGTCACCAGGATCCACATCACGTCTTGCATTTAGAGCCTCCCCGAATCGGATGCAGAGACTATTGGCGTCCTCGTGTTCGTCGAAGTCAGAACTCGATCAATATCGCCGCGTTCAGTCAGCCGGCAGGTGTTCCGGCTGGGGCACACGAACTAAGCATGCGGCTGGTCCTGTAAGGAAGGCATAAGCGAGCCATAAGGATTTCGTAAGGACGGAGAGACGCGCGGGCATGCTGCGTGAGTGCTTTTCGAGGCGTTGAAGCAGTGCGTGAGTGAGCGGACGACGGCGCTCCTACAACCGGTAGTTTCCGTTTGGAACAGATACCACTACAGATAGACGCATTGGACATCGAGGCCCTAACATTTTGTGGTCAGCCCCCGCATTTTTGCTTGACAACTTTTGATCATGCTCCGATACTTCGCTCCCAGACTCGGGGATACGTTCACTGGCAAATCCCAGCAGCGCCGGCGAGCGAACGGGACATCTCACCGGGGTCAATCAACAATTAGGGGGAATCCTGCCCGCTACGGCGGGCGGCTTGGGCTAGCGTGATTCGAAAGAGCGCGCTCGGGCTAAGCTTTTGCAATTTATTTCCTTTCGGCTCTCGTCAGGGCCGAGCGACCAAGTTTCTCAGTGCCGCTCCGGTACGTTTTTTCCGCTGCGGCGAGTTTAGGTTCGTTCGCGACATACACGGACGCAGGGATGCGCGGTTCGGAGTAAAATAATAGAAGTACTCCTCCGCGGATCCGGCACAACGGCACATTCTCGACGGCTCGACTGTCGGCGCGGAGGCAGACGATGGCGGAAACTCGTATGGCATTGAACGGAATCGCAACGGATCAGGCAACTCGGCAGGGATTGGAATTCGAGCGTCGCTTTACAGACGGCAAGGTGGCTCCCTTCGACAAGGTTGAATGGGAGAAGCGCACCGCGCTGATCGGCAATGATAAGGGCCAGGTGATTTTCCGCCAGGAGAACGTCGAAGTGCCCAAGTCGTGGTCGCAGACGGCCACAAACATCGTCGCTTCCAAGTACTTCCACGGCAAGCCGAACACGCCCGAGCGCGAGACTTCCCTGCGACAGCTGATTGGCCGAGTGGTAGACACGATCGTCGGATGGGGCGAAAAGGGCGGGTATTTCGCGTCTTCGGAATCGCGCGACAGCTTCCGCGACGAGCTGGCTCATCTTCTGGTCGAACAGAAGGTGGCCTTCAATTCGCCGGTGTGGTTCAACGTCGGCGTGCAAGCCAAGCCTCAGTGCTCCGCCTGCTTCATCAATTCCGTCCAGGACAGCATGGAATCGATCATGAACCTGGCCAAGACGGAAGGCATGCTGTTCAAGTGGGGTTCCGGTACGGGGACGAATTTCTCGAGCCTGCGCGGCAGCCGCGAATCGCTATCCGGCGGCGGCATCGCTTCGGGGCCGGTCAGCTTTATGAAGGGTTTCGATGCGTTTGCGGGTGTGATCAAGAGCGGCGGCAAAACGCGGCGAGCGGCAAAAATGGTGATCCTGAACGCCGATCACCCGGATATCCTGGAATTCATCCGCAGCAAGTTCAAGGAAGAGCGCAAGGCGCACGTCCTGATCGAACGGGGCTACGATCCGTCGATCGACGGCGAGGCGTATTCCTCGGTCTTCTTCCAGAACGCGAACCACTCGGTACGCGTGACGGATGATTTTATGCGCGCGGTGGAAGAAGACCGCGATTGGTGGACGCGCAATGTTACCGACGGTACTCCGGTGGAGAAATATCGCGCGCGGGATTTGATGAATGAAATGGCCAAGTCCGCATGGCACTGCGGCGATCCGGGCATGCAGTACGACTCGACCGTAAATCGCTGGCACACGTCCAAAGCGACGGATCGCATCAACGCATCGAATCCGTGCTCGGAATACATGTTCCTCGACGACACGGCGTGCAATTTGGCTTCGCTCAACTTGCTGAAATTCCTCGGCGCGAACGGCCAGTTCGACGCCGCCGCGTTCAGCCACGCAGTGAACATCACGATCACAGCGCAGGAAATCCTGGTCTACAACGCCGGATATCCCACGCCGCGCATCGAGCGCAATTCGCACGATTTCCGGCCGCTCGGCCTGGGCTACGCGAATCTTGGCGCGCTATTGATGTCGCTGGCATTGCCGTACGATTCCGACGGCGGTCGCGACTTCTGCGGCGCAATCACAGCGCTGATGACCGGAGAAGCCTACGCGCAATCGGCGCGCATCGCCGAACGCATGGGTCCGTTCCCCGGCTACGCGAAGAATCGCGAGCCGATGCTCGACGTGATTCGCATGCATCGCGATTCGCTGCGGCCGATCAAGGAAGAAAACGTTCAGCCGGCGCTGCTGCGCGCCGCCCGGCAGTCGTGGGACGACGCACTCGCGCTGGGCGAAAAATTCGGCTACAAGAATTCGCAGGTCAGCGTTCTCGCTCCGACCGGCACGATCGGCTTCATGATGGACTGCGACACGACCGGCATCGAGCCTGATCTCGCGCTGGTGAAGCAGAAGCGACTCGTGGGCGGCGGCGTAATCAAGATCGTCAACAACACCGTTCCCCAAGCGCTGAATAATCTGGGCTATTCGCCCGAGGACGTGGCCAAGATCGTCGATTTCATCGACGCGAACGGCACGATCGAAGGCGCGCCCGGATTCAAGACCGAACACCTGCCCGTTTTCGATTGCTCGCTCGCTCTTGCCGGTGGACGATCAATCGCGTGGCGCGGACATCTTCGCATGATGGCCGCGGCGCAACCGTTCCTTTCCGGCGCCATCAGTAAGACGATCAATATGCCGGAAGAAGTGACGGTGGAAGACATCGCAAACGCATACATCGAGTCCTGGAAATTGGGACTGAAAGCCGTGGCCATCTATCGCGACAATTCGAAGCGCTCGCAACCGCTTTCCGCTGCGGGCAAGAAGGAAGAATCAAAACCGGCAGCCGCTCAAGTGGCACCGGCCCCTGTCGCAGCCGTGCCTGCGACGGTGGACGCCTCCGCTCCCGCGCAGCAAGCTGAGATGTTCCCTGGAACGAAGCGCCGCAAGCTACCCGACGAGCGCAGTTCGATCACGCACAAGTTCTCGATTGGCGGCCACGAAGGCTATCTGACAGTCGGGATGTATCCGGACGGCCAGCCGGGCGAGATCTTCATCAAGATGGCGAAGGAAGGCTCCACGCTTTCGGGCATCATGGACGCGTTCGCGCTATCCGTCTCGATTGCGCTGCAGTACGGCGTGCCGCTGCGCGCGCTGGTCGATAAATTCTGCAACTCGCGTTTCGAACCTTCCGGCTACACGCCGAACCACGAAATTCGCTATGCGAAGTCCATCGTGGATTACATCGGCCGGTGGCTCGGCGGGAAATTCCTCACGCGTGATTACCTCGACGCCGAATCGATGGCCGAGCAGGAATCCCCTGCATCGGTTCCCATGATGGCGGCGAAAGCGCCGGCGGTTGCCGCGAGGCCGCCAGAAGAGGATCGCGCTTCCCGCGCACGCTCAGCCGCTGAAGGCGCGCCGTACTGCTCCGAATGCGGCATGCTCATGACGCCGAACGGCAGCTGCTACAAATGCTCGAACTGCGGCAGCACGTCCGGCTGCAGCTGACGGCGCTCTTTGTGCATGTTCATTCCTCAAGATCGAGAAAAAGGCCGGGCGTTGCCCGGCCTTCCCATTGTTAGATGGAAACGCTTCAGTGGATTTCCGCGATGGCGGGCGGGCTACTTTCGCTCGCCACGGTCGGCGAACTCGTTCGCGGCACCTATGGCTTCTACGTGGATTTTTATCTCATGCCCGAGGAAAAATACGGCGTCCTGACGCCGCCGCGCTGGCAAGACGTCGTGTTTCTCATCGCGTTTTATCTCGTGTCCGCCACACTGCTTTACGTTTCATATCGGCTTCTGAGGTACGCATTTCGGCATGGATCTTCCGTAACTGTGTAAAAATTGCGCTTCCGGCGTGCTGAGGCCGGTGTGATCGCATAACCTACGCAAATGAAAGAGCCCGAAGAAAGGAGTTGTTGCGCGTACAGAGGGTCGAGTTGCGCAGGTGTAGCAACTGCTTTTCCGTGCGGTCCCGATGGAAGGCGCCGTATCCTCACGCCCTTGCACTGACAGGAAGTTGTGTTTCTGATCGGGGTTTATTCACATCAAAGAGTCGTATTCACATCATAGGAGGGCGTAAGGACGATGGCTGTAAAGGTAGTGGGGCCAGCAGACGGCAAGCTTGGATTTTTGGGCACGATTGGGGTTCGGTTCATGATTGCGGGTGCAGAAGCGGGCCAACGGTTTTCACTGGTCGAGCACCCGATGTCGCCGCGCGCATTAGCAGCGCCGCTTCATCGACATTCGCGCGAGGATGAATACAGCTACGTTCTTCGTGGCCGGTTGGGCGCTCTGTTGGGAGATGACGTGGTGTATGCGAAGCCGGGCGATCTGGTGTTCAAACCTCGAAACCAGTGGCACACATTCTGGAATGCCAGCGATGAGCCGGCGAGCATTCTGGAAATCATTTCGCCTGCCGGTTTCGAGAAGTTTTTCGAGGAAGTGTCCGATATGGGAGGAGTAGCAAGCATCGCGCCATCCCAGATGGGCGATCTATGCTCCCGGTACGCACTGCAAATGAAACCGGAAAGCATACCGGACCTGGTTAAGCGCTTCGACCTCCGCTTCCCTGGCGAGCCAGTGAAACCCACCGCCGCCGGCTAATCTCGGCGAACGAATGTCACGAGCGAAGGAACGTCGGAAAACTGCCCTGAGTGAAAGACAGGCCGCGGTGGCCACAGAGATCAAGCATTCCTCTTCTACCTGCCGCGCGAGCTGGTCACCAAACTTTCTGAAGATTCTTAGGTCCGTGCAGATAATCTTCCTTGTCGAGTCTGTTTTCGATTCCGGACTCAGTCAGAATGGTCATCATTTGTCCGACCGGTACTCCTGCCAATTCCGCAGCCTTGCCGAGCGAGGCTCGTCCCTTCTCGTATCTCTCGACGGCAAGCAGAATTCTCCCGCGCGCCTCCGCGTCCCGAACAGCTTTGCACAGATCGGCCATGTCACCCACACTTTGCCCGATTTTCCGTCCCTCATCATGGATTTTTCAAGCGCCGTGCTCGGTTCCGTCTCGCGCTGGCCTATACTCGGCATGCATCCATGAACACAGCCAAGCGAGACGATCCGACTCGGGTCACCTCAGGCGCAAACTCGACGCCGGAAGTCACATCCCTTTCCAAAACTGCGACGGCAAGTCTGCTCAAAAGTGTCCTGCACAACGTTGGCGTGGTGCTGGTGGGCTTTGGCGTAGCGTATATAGGAACGCGGCTTGATTTGCTCATCGGCTGGCGACAGTTTCATTCGGCCATTGCAACGGCGGCGGGCTGGGTGCTGCTCGATGCGGGTTTTCTATTGCGCGTGTGGGCGGCGTTCGATTTCTACGAGCGAAAAATGAAAGTGATTTCGCTCGAGCCACAGCGCAGGCTGGTGACCACAGGCCCGTATCGCTTCACGCGAAATCCGCTTTATCTTGGCGGGAACGTCTTCATTTTCTTTGGAGCGGCGCTGCTTTTCGGATCTCCCGGCGCGCTGCTGATCATCGCTGCGCACTTGCCCTTTGTCGACCTGTTCATTCGCCGCGAGGAACGCCAGCTAGCGAAAGCGTTCGGCGACGAATGGATCGAATATAAGAAGCACGTGCGCCGGTGGATATAAACCCCTGTATTCGAAACCTAGCGGACCTTGCACCAGCACATCGCGCAACGGCTCGTCCTTGCTTGCTCATACCGTCGCGAGGAGCCCGGCGAGGAGGGCGGCGCGTTCGGGGAGGCGGCGGATGACGACGTGCTCGCGCGGGCTGTGGGCGCCGTCGCCGACAGGGCCGAGGCCGTCGAGCGTGGGAATGCCTAGGGCAGAGGTGAAGTTGCCGTCGGAGCCACCGCCGGTGGACGCTTCGTCGACCGTGATTCCGATTTCGCGCATCAGGGATTGCGCGTGCGCGAAAAGCTTCGCGCCCTCTTTCGTGCGTTCGAGCGGCGGGCGATTGATTCCACCGCGGACTTCAATTTTTGCGCCGGGCAGAATCGGACGCAGCGACCGGATTTTGCGGTCAAGCTGCTTGGAATCAGATAAACGGGCGAAGCGGATGTCGACTTCGGCGCGCGCGTGATCCGGAACAACATTTGAAACCGTCCCGCCGCCGACGACGGTGGCTTGCACCGTAATGCCACGGCGCGGATCGTTCATCTTCATCAGGCGCTCGATTTGCAGGGCGAGTTCGTGGACCGCGTTGACGCCGCGCTCGGGTTCGATTCCGGCGTGCGCCGAACGCCCGGTGACGATGACTTCGGCGCTGCCAACGCCTTTCCGCGCTGTCTTTAAGCGGCCATCGGAGCCGAGCGCGGGCTCGGCGACGAACACCGCGTCGCTGCGGCGCGCTTCCGCTTCGAAAAGTTTTCGCGACGACTCGCTGCCGATTTCTTCATCCGAACACCAGAAGAAGACGAGGCGTTTGCGCGGCGCAATTTTCAACGCGCGCAGTGCATCTACGGCAAATAACGCCAGCACGATGCCGGACTTCATGTCGAACGTGCCGGGGCCCCAGGCGCGTCCGCCGGAAAGGCGAAATGGCATCGAGGCGAGCATGCCGAACGGATAGACGGTATCCATGTGACCCAGGACCAAGAGCTGCCCCGCCACGGAGGGCCCGCCGGCCGAGCGTCCCGTGCCGGCGCCAATCTCAGCGCGAACCTGATTGCCGCGTTTGGGCTGTTGCAGAACGCGCACCTGCGCGCCGCGCGTCTGCCATTCGGCAGCAACGATTTTGCCCATGCGGTCGACCGCTTCTTTATCCAGGCTGGGCGATTCGCAGCGGACAAATTTTTCGAGCAGCCGGACCATTTCGTTCTGCCGGCCTCGCAGGAAAAGCAGAATTTCTCGAACGTTGATATTCGCTTCCGTCATGGCGGGCGTATGGTAGCAGCGGCTCCGCGGCGCGGCAATGGTTCCGGCGATTGGCAAGAATCGACACGCGGCTTTCAGGGCAAATCGACAACTCACCGCCGGAATCGTCCTTGACGGCGTGTCTGGAAGTGAGTGAGCCTAAGGCCGATTTATCGATCTTTTTCGACGGTTCGAGGGAACCAGAGACGTGAGGGAGATGTCCGCTTTAAGCCCCAACCAGTGGCAGGAAGTTAGTCCGTACCTCGATCAGGCGCTTGCCCTGTCTGACGAAGAGCGCGGGACGTGGCTGAAGTCTGTTCGAGCGGACAAGCCCGCGCTGGCTGGCCTTCTGGAAGAACTGTTGGAAGAACATCGCGCTCTGGCAGCAGAGCACTTTTTGGAAGGATCGCCTCCCACTCCGCTGAACCAGCCTTCATTAGCGGGACAAAATGTCGGGGCATATACGCTCGTTGCACAGATTGGGCAAGGCGGAATGGGCAGCGTCTGGCTGGCCCAGCGCAGCGACGGGCGCTTCGACCGAAGAGTTGCCATAAAGCTTGTGAATTTCGCCGTCGCCGCGGAAGGCGGTGCAGAACGGTTTCAGCGCGAGGGCCGCATCCTGGCGCGCATCGCACATCCGCACATCGCGGAACTGATCGACGCAGGCGTGATGCCCACCGGACAGGCTTACCTGGTACTGGAATACGTCGAGGGCAAAGCGATTGACGAGTATTGCGACGAGCAGAAGCTTGATATCGATTCGCGGACCAAACTGTTTTTGGACGTGCTGGACGCGGTGGCGCACGCGCACGCCAATCTGGTGGTGCATCGCGATATCAAGCCGTCGAATGTGATGGTCAGCAGCGATGGAGAAGCAAAACTTCTGGATTTCGGGATCGCCAAGCTGCTCGATCGCGGGGGAAACGCGGCTGGGGCTACCGTGGTGACTCTGGAAAACGGAGGCGGCCTGACGCCGCAGTTTGCAGCACCCGAGCAGATGACGGGCGGCGCGATCACCACGGCGACAGACGTTTACTCGCTTGGCGTGCTGCTTTATCTGATCCTCACCGGCGGGCATCCCGTTGGGCCTGGCCCGCACTCGCCGGCCGATTTGGTGAAGGCCATCACAGAAACCGAACCGCCGCGCGCTTCGGACGCGATCGCGACGCGCGACGCAAATAACGAAGCCACGGCGCGAGCGACAACAAGAGACAAGCTGCGGCGGCAGCTTCGCGGCGACCTGGACACGATTCTTGGCAAGGCGCTGAAGAAGGATCCGCAAGCACGCTATCCGTCGGCGGCGGCGATGGCGGACGATCTTCGCCGTTACCTGGCCCATGAGCCGATCCGCGCCCGGCCGGACACGCTCGCATACGTCGGCGCCAAATTCCTGCGGCGATACTGGTTGGCCGTGTCGGCCGTGACAGTGGTGGTCGCCAGTCTTTCAGCCGGCGTGTACGTGGCGAACCGTGAGCGAGCGATTGCGGAACAACGGTTCGCACAGCTTAGGCAGCTCTCCAGTCAAATGTTCGACCTGGACACGGCGATTCGAAGGCTGCCCGGCTCGACGGACGCGAGAGAGCATCTGGTTTCCATTGCCGCGGGCTATCTCGACGGACTCGCGGCGAATGCCCACGGAAACCTCGACTTGACCGAGGAAGTCGCTGAAGGATATCTGCGCGTGGCCAGGGTGCAAGGCGTTCCTACGGACCTCAACCTCGGCGAGCCGGCAAAAGCCGAGGCCAGCCTAAAAGAGGCGGACGAACTGATCGACCGAGTGCTGGCCGCACGCCCTCATAAACGGAGTGCCCTGTTGCTGTCGGCCCAAATTACGAACGCCCGCATGATCCTGGCGACGGAAGAGCATCGCAACCAGGATGCGCTGGCTTACGCCCGCAAATCGGCCGAGCGGCTTGATGCTTTCATGGGATTGGGCAACGCAGCGAGTTCGGAAAAGAACGTTGCCGCCGGTCTGTATTCGAACATTGCGATGGTCCACCTGAATATGCATTTGTACTCCGAGGCCGTTCCCTACGCTCGGCGACTGGTGGAACTCGGGCGTTCCATTCCCTCGGATCTCCGGCTGGTCGACGGACTAACTTCGCTATGCGAAGCGGAGTGCTACCAGGGCCATTTTAAAAGCGCGCTTCAGGACATGCAGCAAGCTCGAACGGTTACCGAGCGCATGGTCTATTCAGGGCCGGCGGGACGCATTCTCGATCAATTTGGTACTTTGCTGCACGAGGGGCTGCTTTTGGGCGAATACGGCGCCATTAACCTCGGCCGGCCTAACCAAGCTGTTGGGCTGATCCAGAGAGCATTCGATATTGCAGAGCACGCCGCTGAAAAGGACCCGCGAGATGCCCTCAGCCGCGAACGCGTGGTTAACGCCGGAATCCCGCTGGGCAATCTTCTCCGCGACGCGAATCCACAGAAGGCGCTTGCCATTTACGATCTTGCTTTGAAGCGTGACAAAGAGGCCGGGAACAGTGTCATCATGTTGCGCAAGCGGGCGCTCCTGCTCGCCAACTCCTCGTATGCGCTGCTCTCGTTGCATCGGTCTCTGGAAGCTAAACGGCGGATCGACGAGAGTTTGGCCATCCTTCGTGAAACGAAGGATTATCCGACAGAGCAAGTGCGGCTCGACAGCGAGGCGTACGTGGTGGAGTCGGCGTCGGCGGATTACGAGGCGAAAACGGGCGAACGGGAACAGGCGACGCGCGTGTACGAGCAGCTCTTCGCGCAGGTGATGGCGGCTCACCCCGCGGCAGATACCGACCTTCGCGACGCCCCGCCGATGTCGCGCTTGTGCCAGCGGCTGGCCGAGTTGTACCGTTCGACCGGCAACACCAGCGCGGCTCAGAAGATGGAATCGCACCGGATGAAACTCTGGCAAGGATGGGACCAGAAGCTTCCCGGCAATACGTTTGTTCGCCGGGAGCTCGCTGCAGGAGCCGCTCGCACGACTTGAATCGCTGCGCGCCCATAGGTGTTGTATGTCCTTGCCGCATGGATGTGGCTCCGAATAATTCCCAGGCGTGGGCATGCAGCTCTTTTTCTCGGCGCGGCTTATTCAATCCTCGGAGGAATTGCTCCCCTTCTGTTGCCAAATCCATTCATGCCGCCAAACATCAGACTGGCGCACGGTTTTGAAGTTGGGATTTCGACTTTTGTGTTTGGGATGATCGTCGGCTGGGCACTGACGTCGAAACGGCCGGCCCGCGTAGCCGATTCCGTCAGCGTGGAGGTTGCGCTCCGGCCGGAGTCCTTCAGATTCCCCGTCAATAGGCTTTCGTATAGAATTGTTGGACTTGCGCGCGACGATTGCGCTGCAGTGTGCACACACACGGACGGCCAACAAAGGCGGGACGATGATCCTCGACGTAAACGCGATCCAAAAGATATTGCCGCATCGCTATCCTTTTCTGCTGGTTGACGCGATCGAAGATATGGAACTGCAGAAGTGGATCGTGGGAATCAAGAACGTCACGATCAACGAATACTTCTTCCAGGGACATTTCCCCGGGAAGCCAATCATGCCGGGCGTGCTGATCATCGAGTCGATGGCGCAGACGGGCGGAGTGCTGCTGCTGCAGGAGGTTCCGGACCGGGAAAAGAAGCTACTCTATTTCGTCGCCATCGATAACGCGCGTTTTCGCAGGCCGGTTGTGCCGGGCGATCAACTTCGCGTCGAGGTGAAAGTGATCGCGTTCCGCGGCGATTTCTGCAAGTTGGCGGGGCGCGCGTCGGTGAACGGCGAACTGGCGGCGGAAGCGACGCTGATGTGCAAGATGGTGGACATCGAAACGCAAGTCGCGCCGTCTCAGGTGCCGGTCGGAAAGTCGGAATGAGCGGCGCGACGCTGACATTTTTGAGTCATGGGATGCCTAAAAGCGAAGAGAGATTCCTCTCTCCGACGCGGACGTCCTGCGGCCGCGGGACGATAGAACCCGTCCGCCCCGTCGCTCAGAATGACACGCGCGCATCGAGCGTCGACGCGCAGTACTGCGCCGCCAGGGCAGGCAGACTGCCGCACTCCAAAGCGGCCTGCGCCCGTACGTTCCTGCCGGCGCGATTCTGGATTGCAATCGCGATGAGCGAGCCCAATGAGCGAAATTGACGCGCGGGCGATTGTGTCGCCTTCGGCGCGCATCGGAAGTGGCGTCCGTGTCGCGCCGAACGCGGTTGTGGGAGACGAGGTGGAGCTGGGCGATGGATGCGTGCTCGACCATCACGCGGTAGTGCACGGGCCGGCGCGGCTGGGCCGCGACAATCACGTTTTCTCGTTCGCCGTGGTGGGCTGCGATCCGCAGGATCTGACCTACAAAGGCGAGCGCGTTTCGCTGGAAGTGGGCGACGCGAACGAGTTCCGCGAATTTTGCACGGTCAGCCGAGGCACGGTAAAAGGCGGCGCCGTGACGCGCGTCGGCAGCCACAATTTGATCATGGCGTACGCGCATATCGGCCACGATTCGCAGGTGGGCAACCACACGATTTTCGTGAATGGGGCGACGCTGGCCGGGCACGTCGTGGTGGAAGACTACGCGACGATCGGGAATTTCAGCCCAGTCCATCAATTCTGCCGCGTGGGAAAATACGCGTACGTGGGCGCGCACACCGTGATTACGCAGGACGTGCTGCCATTCTCGAAGGTGGTTTCGCCGCGCGAAACGAAGTGTTACGGCGCGAACACGGTGCTGCTGGAGAGGCAGGGATTTTCGCAAGAGCGCATCCGGTCGATCGAGCAAGCGTATAAGCTGCTGTTGCGGTCGAAGCTGAACACATCGCAGGCCCTGGAGCAAATGCGCGAAACCCTGTCGGCCTCGGAAGACGTCTTATCAGTGATCCGATTTATCGAATCAGCTGAACGAGGTATCACGAAATAGCGGCGAGAAGGTGCAAGCAGAATCAGAACCGCTTTTGATTTGTAGCGATCGGCAAGCTCAAACCGCAGGCAAAAAAGGGTGAATCGGGTGGTTTGAGGCCGCAGCGTCGATGAGTGCCGAAGCATTGCGTGTTTTGGTTTTGCAGCCTCCAGTGCCTCGTGAATTTCGGCATGCGAATTGGCAGAGACCGGTTTCCTTCGTATCTCCAGCTGAAACCGAGCGGACCCGATCGAAGAAATAAGGGGTTGCAGCGATAAATACGACGGACACCGGGCCACGCCAACTCGCCAACGCCGATTCGGAGCGCAGAGGGAGGCCGCAAATAAAAACTTTTTTATGAACGTTGAAACAAGAGTGGAATAGCAACGAATTCGTGAAAGCAAAACCGTGTCCCGATGATGACAGATCGTAATGATGGCCGCGCGTCCGGAACTGGCGCTGAAAACCGCGCCGGGTGGGGGCTGATCGCGGGGAACGGCGATTTCCCGTTTCTCGTGCTGGAAGGAGCGCGACGGCAAGGAATCGAGATGGCAGTGATCGCCATTCGCGAGGAGGCGTCGCCCGGGCTCGACCGGGCCGCGAAGCGAATTCACTGGGTGAGCCTGGGAGAATTAAGCCGCACCATTTCGCTGTTGCACGAAGAAGGTGTGAAGCACGCGGTGATGGCCGGGCAGGTGAAGCACAACAAGATTTTTAGCTCAATACGGCCGGACTGGAGGCTGGCGAAGCTGCTGCTGTCACTCACGTCAAAGAACACAGATTCCCTGATTGGCGCAGTGGCGCGCGTGCTGCAAGATGAAGGAATCGAGCTGGTGGACTCGACGAAATTCCTGGGTCCGTTGCTTCCGCAAGCCGGCGTGCTGACGCGGCGAGCTCCGAATGAAGCAGAAGCGGCGGATATCGAGTACGGTCATCACATCGCGCGGCAGATTGCCGGGCTCGATTTGGGACAAACGGTGGTGATCAGCGAGCGCGCGTGCGTGGCAGTTGAGGCGATGGAAGGCACGGACGAGACGATAGAACGAGCGGCGCGAATTACGGATCGACAACGGCTGACCGTGGTAAAAGTGAGCAAGCCGGCGCAGGACATGCGATTCGACGTTCCAGTGATCGGACAGAAGACCATCGAAGTGATGCGGCACGCGAACGCGACAGCGCTGGCGATCGATGCGCGGCGCACGCTCCTTTTCGATCGTGCCGAGCTGATCCGTATGGCCGATGAAGCGGGCATCGCGATCCAGGCATACGAGCCTGCGGCGAGTGCAAACCGGGAACTGGCAAGCGTCGGGACGGAGAAAAAGAAATGACCTCGCCCGCAATTCGGGTGGCCGTGGTTGGAGCCGGCGAGTTCGGCCGCAATCACGTCCGCGTGTGGCGCGAGATGGAAGGCGCCGAGCTGATTGGCATTGTCGATGCGAATGCCGAACGCGCCGCGAAGGTCGCTGCCGAATTCGGCACGCGCTCTTTGGCTGACGTGAAAGCGCTGGCTGCCGAACGCGTGCAAGCCGTAAGCCTAGCTGTCCCGACGAAGGAACACTCACGCGTCGGATGCGAACTGCTCGCCGCGGGGCACGATGTGTTGGTCGAGAAACCCATGGCCTCGTCGCTGGACGAAGCGGACGCACTGATCGCCGCAGCCAAACGCGCCGGAAAAATCCTTCAAATCGGACATGTGGAACGTTTCAATCCCGCCGTTGCCGCAGCGCAGAAAATCGTCAAGCATCCGCTGTTTTTCGAGGTACACCGGCTCGGCGTGTTTACGCCGCGCAGCCTGGACATCGACGTGGTGTACGACGTGATGATCCACGATCTGGACATTCTGCTCGCGTTTGTGGGCGCGGGAATCGCGGACGTGAAGGCGGTTGGAATTCCCGTGATCACCGACAAAGTGGATATCGCGCACGCGCGGCTCGAATTTGAGAATGGTACTGTCGCGAACCTGACGGCGAGTCGCGTCTCGACGGAGCGTGTCCGCAAGATGCGCTTCTTCCAGGAACACGAATACATCTCGATGGATTTTGCGCGACAGGATGTGTTGCGCGTTCGAGTGCAGGGCGGCGAGGGCAAGCAGCCAATCAATATGGCAACGCCCGAAATCGGATTCGAACAATTGCCCACGGCGCAACGGGAACCGCTGAAGGCGGAGCTGGAATCATTCCTCCAATGTGTGCGCAGCCGGACCGCGCCGGCGGTTGACGGAGCCGCTGGGCGCAGAGCTCTGGCCGGCGCCGACCGCGTGATGGAAGGCATCCTCGAGCACGCCCGGCGCGTCAAAATTGGTGGCACGCTCGAATCGCGTCCAAACGGCACGCGCGAAGCGTCTTTCACTCCCCAGGAAACTCGATGATTTCGCGCACCGTGGTCCCGGTTGACGTACGCCCGCCTTCGCCGGACCAGATCCATCAGATCAAGAAGGGCGCGCGACGCACCACCACCTACATGGACGAGCGCACGGTGGTCCCGCCGGAGCTATCGGAAAACGCGGTCCCGCTCGACGGCAAGTCTTCGATTCCCGAGCATTTTCCGCTGGGTGTCCTGGTGGACCGCACGCTTGTTCCTCGCGGCATGCCGGCAACCCCCATCGAGCGAAGCCAAAATGGCGACCGCCATATTTCGATTGCCGTGCTTGACGAGCGCATGGTGGTTCCCGCTTACATCGAGCCGCAGGACGAAGAGGACCTGAGGGAACCGCCGAAGGCCCCGACCCTGACGCCGGAATTGCGCGAGGTGATCGAGCCGGACATTTTCATCACGGGCGATGCGAACCTGTTGGTTGCAGCAGAGCCAAAACGCGATGTGAGAGCGGACACCACCGTCCGCGTAATGTCAATCATCATCCACATCCTGCTGATCATTTTCCTGATTTCGATTCCTAAGCTATTTCCTTACCACGGTCCATCGCAAGAAGAACTGGAGATGGCACGCAACGAGCTGAAAAACTGGGTGTATCTCCCGCCGGAAACATCGAAGCCGGCGCCTCCCGTGCCCCGGGTTCACATCGATCCAAAAATTCTGAAGCAGCTTGCGCCGCCGGTGGAGAAGTCTCCTTACGTTGCACCGGTCCAGCCGCAGCCGACGGTGAAGCCGCAGCCGGCAAAGCCCGCTCCAGAACTGCCGGCGGCGCCAACTCCGCAGATTCCGGTGCATCCGCAACAGCAACAATCAGAGTCCATTCCAACGCCTTCGCAACTGGAGCCGGTGAAGCCGAATATTCCAAAGCCCTCGCAGCATTTGAATTTCAACGTTCCCTCCGCCAATCAATCGTTAAGCGACCAGCTTCAACACGCAATTCAGAATCGAGGCGAGCAACCAATCTATCGCACCCCGCCTGATACCGGCGGGCTTCCGCGCGGTCAGGGAGCGCCCGGCAGGGGCCCGGGCATGCAGGGCGGCGTTTCGATTCTGACGCCGACGAACGGCGTAGATTTCAATCCTTACCTTAACCGCCTGGTGGCCATCGTCAGGCGGAACTGGTACGCCGTGATGCCGGAATCGGCGCTAATGGGCGAGCGAGGAGTCGTTTCGATTACGTTCCATATCAACCCCGATGGAAGCATGGAGGCCGACGACCCAGTAATGGAACGCACCTCGGGAAAAGAACCCCTGGACGCCGCTGCGATATCCGCAATACGCACATCGAGTCCGTTCGAGCCCCTCCCACAGGAATATAAAGCAAGGGGAGGGAAGACTCTGCAACTGCGATTCGTCTTCTTCTATAATCTGCCGGTTGATTTCGCTCACTAAGCGTGGCAAGGGCATTCATAGCTTTTGATGCGGGTGCAACGAGCCTTCGCTAAGCTCCGGCCAAGGCAGCGCCCCTACGTTGCTGCTGGTGAAGCGCACCCCAGTAGAAGCAGCTGCGCGTCAGGCTGAAACGCGAATGCGGCTCAATCTGAATCGGACCCAAATCGTTGGCGTGCTGCTGCTGGCGGCGATCGTCCTCGCGATGCTGCTGGTGCGGTATTGGAGCGTCGTTCGTTGAGCGACAGCGAATTCGGACGAGCGAGCGACAGCGAATTCGGGCCATTGATTGTCGTATTGGGCCCGACCGCGTCGGGAAAATCCTCACTGGGAGTTTCGCTCGCGCAAAACCTTGGTGGCGAAATTCTTGCTTGCGATTCGACGCAGGTCTACCGGCACTTCGATATTGGAACGGCGAAAGTTCCGGCTTCAGAGCGGCGCGGGATTCCGCACCATCTGACCGATCTCGTCGAGCCGGATCAGGTGTTCACCGCGGGCGAATATCGTCGCCAGGCGCTTTCCGCCCTGGAAGACCTGCGCCGCCGGGGCAAGGTGCCGGTCATTACAGCAGGCACGGGACTCTACCTGCGGGCGCTACTCGAGGGGCTGGCTGAAGCGCCGGCACGTTCGGAAGAGTTGCGCGAGCGGCTGCGAGAAAGAGTGGCGCAACGCGGCGGCGAGCACCTTCATCGCATTCTGGCGCGGCTCGATCCGGAAACGGCTGCGCGTATTGCACCACGCGACACGCAGAAAGTGATTCGCGCGATCGAAATGCGCATTTTGGCGAGACAGCCGGTTGGCGAAATCCATCGCGCAGGACGCCAGCCGCTGCAAGGTTACCAAATCACGAAAATCGGCTTGCTTCCCGAGCGTTCGGCGCTTTACGCGCGCACCGACGTTCGCGTGCGGGCGATGGTCGCCGCGGGGTGGGTGGGCGAAGTCGAGCGGCTGATTGCCATGGGTATTCCGGCTGACGCGAAGCCGTTTCAATTCATCGGATATTCGGAGCTGCGCGGGCATGCGTTGGGACAAATGCCGCTCGAAGCAGCCATCGAGAAGACTCAGCAGGCCACGCGAAATTTTGCCAAGCGCCAAATCACGTGGTTCCGGCGCGAGTCCGGCGTGAAATGGCTTTCGGGCTTTGGAGACGATCCGGCTATCGTTGCCGAGGCGACTGCGCTCGCATCCTCCTAAGCCGGCTGCCACATTGGCAGCGATTCGGCCAGCGCCCCGCCAGGGTTTGATTCGAAATGAAACGGTCTTATAATGGTCGCAGATGCAGTTTAGAGAAACCTCACACGCGCGAAGCAGAACCCGCCGTGGACCGGCCATAGGCATCCTACCCGAATGAAATCTGCGCACCCCCTGAATCGTCGAGAACGTGTGTTGCTGGTTGGTGTTGGCCTCAAGAAGCCCGCTCACGGTTTGCCCGGCGCGTCGAGGACGACCGGCCGCGAGTCGCTGGAAGAGCTGGAAGAGCTCGCCATCAGCGCGGGCGCGGACATTTCCGGCACGATGTTGCAGGTGCGGGAAGCTCTTGATCCGGCAACGCTGGTCGGCAAAGGCAAACTCGAAGAAATCCGCTCGGAAGCGCACGCTCGGGACGTACCGCTGGTGATCGTCGATCACAATCTGACTCCCGTTCAGCTTCGCAACATGGAGAAGGCGATCGGGAAACGCGTGATCGACCGCACGCAGCTGATCCTGGATATTTTTGCCGTCCACGCGCGAACGCGCGAAGGCCAGCTTCAGGTGGAACTGGCCCAGCTCAACTATTTGCTGCCTCGGCTGACCGGGCGCGGCGAAGACCTGTCGCGGCTTGGCGGCGGCATTGGCACGCGAGGTCCTGGCGAACAAAAACTCGAAACGGACCGGCGCCGCATCCGCGCGCGTGTGTCGAAGATCCAGCATGCGATCGAGACAGTACGACGCCAAAGAGCGACTCGACGAATGGCGCGACAAGCTGTGCCGCTGGGAATGGTCGCGCTGGTGGGATACACCAATGCCGGCAAGTCGACGTTGTTCAACGCGCTGACGCACGCGGAAGTCGTCACGTCATCAAAAATGTTCGCGACGCTTGATCCAACGATCCGTTCCGTGCGCCTGCCGTCACACCGCCGCGTGCTGCTTTCCGATACGGTGGGATTCGTGCGGGACTTGCCACCCGACCTGATTGCGGCGTTTCGCGCGACACTCGAGGAAGCGCAGGAAGCGGCGCTGATCCTGCATGTTACCGATATGTCCAATCCGCGGCACGCCGAACAGGATGCGGAGGTGCTGAAGGTGCTTGCCGACTTGGGCGTGCAAGACCGGCCGCGGCTGCACGTTCTGAACAAGATTGACTGCCTGAGCGAAGAAGAAGTGACCGCGATGAAGAAGGCGAACGGGCATGGTCACTCGGTATTCGTATCGGCACATACGCGCGAGGGATTACAAGACCTTCTGCGGCTGATCGACCAGGTGATGCCCTTCGATCCGCTGGTGAAATTGAGGCTTTACGTTCCTACATCCGACGGCAGAAGCCTTTCCGTTGTTCACGGATGTGGCCGGGTGCTACACCACGAGATTTCGAACGGTTATTTCGTCCTCGACGCCGAGATTCCACAGTCCCTAACCCGTCGACTCGAAGAATTCAGGCGAGAGCCTGGCGAGGCCGTGGCCCCTGGTCGTGTGCACACTTAGCGTCCCAATTGCCTCGGAAATGCCACCACGGGCGCACTTTACCGTTCAAGGTTGCGGCCAGTAACGGTGGAAAACTCTGTGGAAAACGTCCGGCGTACTGCCCGTTTTCGGACTATGTAAGTTTTGAGTCGATGCCTACGCAGAGAGCCCAGAGTAGCGGCTATCTAACTGACATGGTTAGGGATACACGCCCAGCGCTCCTTCAGTAACCCGCTAACGTCATAGCTGGGTCAACAAAGGCCGTGCTGTTCCGATTTTGCACAGATTTGCAGCATTCACTGTACATAACCTTAGATTTTGCCGGTAGTTGCGCTCCGCGAGCGATAGCCCATTCTTGAGGCACTTTCATCCCGCCGCTCTTGGCTTTGACATCGCCTTCTGAAATGCGTGCGCACTGGCGTTGACTCGCCTGATGGTGCAGACTATATTGAGAGCCCGGGAACGCCTCCACTGAGAGCAGCAATGAATCTTCCGAATAGCTTGACGATCCTGCGGATATTTTTCGTCCCGCTACTCGTCGTGGTGCTGCTGACGCGCCAGCCCAACTGGAACGTCTGGGGAATGCCCATCGACTTCGAAGTGCTGGGTGTAATGATCCTGCTCTTCGCGGCCGCGACGGACGTGATGGACGGTTACTTTGCGCGGACGCGCAAAGAAATTACGACCCTCGGAATTCTGCTCGACCCAATTGCCGATAAGCTGCTGATCTCGGCGGCGTTCATTTCGCTCGTCGCCATGGACCTGGTTCCCGCCTGGATGGTGGTGATCATCATCGGGCGCGAATTCGTCGTGACTGGACTGCGCGACATTGCCGCTACTGAAGGCCTGATGATTCCGGCCTCGGCGCTCGGCAAAACGAAGATGATCCTGCAGGTGATCGCCGGTTGCATTGTCATCATGGCAGCGAAGTATCCGGAACTCGGCACGCTCGGATATGTTCTGATGTGGCTAGTCGTGCTGAGCGCCATCGGCTCGGCCGTGCACTACTTCCAGATGTTCTGGAGCCAGATCAACTCGCGTGTCCAGCAGAGCCACAGCCGTGTTGCGGTTCAGCCCGCTGAACGAATCCTGGTCGAGCCCAAAGAGAAAACGCAAAATGCCGTCACTCGGTGAGCGGCAAAAGAAGCTGCTGCTCCAAATCGCGCGGAAAGCGATGATTGCGGCGGTGCAGGGCGAGCGGCCACCGGAGATCGTGTGCGAGGACGATTTGCTCCAGCCAGGTGGGGCGTTCGTTACGTTGCACCGAGGCCCGCACTTGCGGGGCTGTATCGGGCAGCTTCCGGGAGACCAGCCTTTGGCCAATGTAGTCGCTCATTGCGCCGGCATGGCAGCTCTGGAAGACCCGCGATTTCGGCCTGTTACGCGGGAAGAACTCGCCAATATCCACATTGAGATCTCGGTCCTCTCGATACCCGAGGACATCGCGCCGCAAGACATCGTTATCGGAACGCACGGGCTTCTAGTCAGCCGCGCGTCGGAACGAGGCGTGCTGCTGCCTCAAGTGGCGACCCGGTTTGGGTGGAGCTCTATGCGGTTTCTGGAGGAAACCTGCGTGAAGGCAGGAATAGAGCGGCAGGCCTGGAAAGACCCGAATACCCGCATTCAGGTGTTTACGGCGGAAATCTTCAGCGAAGCCGATTTCCGCACAAGTGAAGCACTGAAAGAAAGCTATTCGATTTCGACGTAGTCGCCCGCATACACTTCCTTGAGCGTCAACGTCAACATAACCGTGGCGGAGTTCGGACCTGTACGAAGCACGACTCCCTCGCCCAGCACTTCGCGCGGGGTATTCGACCAATCCCACTTCTTGGGTGATGAGCCAAGCCCGAACGTCGGTCCCGACTCGCCGTCAACGTCAAAAGCAAAGCGGGGCTCTGCAAAGACGGTTTCGTGCTGCGTGCCCGTGTAACGGAACACGCGGAAATAGTCGCCGACGTGCACTCCCTGGCTGCTGCCAAGGTTGACGTACGCCACGTCGTAGGTTCCCAGTTCCTGTGCGAAACCCCGTCCCATGATGATCATCGCCTTCGCTTTTCCACTCGGCGGTGCGTACTGCTCGAAGTTTGACTCCGACTTCAGCGGAGGCGCCGTCCTTTCCTGAAACGGAAGGACAATGTCGCCACGCTGCAAGTAACTGCAGGAGTGTGAGACCTTGGCGATCGAAACGTTCGGCTGGACGACAACCGTGGTAACTCGTCCTTCGTCCTGCCAGACGGTGCCCATCTTGCGGAGAATGGAATATTGCCATTTCGTCCATTCCTGAGGGACCCCATCGACACTCGGCCGCACGACGGAAAACTCGTCGCCCAACTTGACACCCTGGCTCGCGCCACGGTTGATGTACACGTAGTCGCCGTCGCTCCAGGTAATGTTATGGTCCGAGCCTTGCCCGGTAATTACGTAGTTGCTCCGCGGGACGTTCTGACTTGTCACGATGCCCGAGCAGTATAGGTCGCCTTGGATCATCTTGGGCGACTGCTCCTGGGCAACGGCCACACAGGCTGAGAGTGCTAGAACGAGTCCGGCAAACGCGAGTTTCCCGCGCATAGCGTGCTCCTTATCGTGGGTGACGTTTTGCTGTCCGCGTCGCAACTAGCGACGATGGGCGCAAACAAAAACTTAGATCGGGCCTCTCGGCTACGAACCTGCCAAACATGTGGCGTCTTCGTGGCGAGCGGATTCCCCGACCAATCGACCGTAACAAACGCCCTCCCGAGCGTCAACAAAACGTCTCGACGGCTTTACACAATCGTGCACCACATGGTAGAAGCCTGAACTTCCCTGTACGAAAGGCCAGGGAGGGCTGTCCCTGAGCAATTCAGCGGAAATAACCCGCCTTCGCGCATCGAATTACCTATGATTGTCGCCCACAGAGTCTGCGCCGTTGTCGCCGCGCCAAACGCGCGCGCCATGTGGAACCAGCTTGAGCGAGCGTTGAAGCAACCGCGCGGCAACAGCGGCTTCCGAGCCGCGCCGCGAATCCTACCTCGCACGATCGAGCTGCGGCTCGATTGGCTGAAGGACGACGCTCAGATTGAACAGTTCTTGCGGAGCCTTCGGAATGCCAAGCCGCAAGCAACACTGATTGCGACGTGCCGGCGACGTTCCGCGGGGGGTGAATATCGTGGGCCCATCGCAAGACAACTGCTTCATCTCGCTGAGGCACTGCGTGCCGGGTGCACTTGGTACGACCTCGAGATTGAGTCCATTCGTGAATGCTCGGCGGAGTTGCTGGATGTTCTGATGGGAGACGGAAGCCGGCTCGTATCCGCGCATTTCTTTCGGAAGACGCCGCGCGACTTGAGCCGAGTCGTCCGAGAGCTGAGGGCAACGCGCTCCGACGCGATCAAGATCGCCGCGCAATGCGATTCGCTGGCCGATGGGCTGAAGGTAATGCGTCTCGCGCACCAGAAGCCGAACGTTGTAGCCGTGCCCATGGGCGACATTTCCCTACCGCTGCGAATTCTCTCCGTGCGCGAAGGCAGCGCGATTTCGTACGCGCCGGTGGAAAACGCGACCGCCCCTGGCCAGGTTGTCCTCAGTGAGATGGAGGGGCTCTATCGTGCAGGGCAACTCGACGCCAAAACGCGTGTTTACGGGATCATTGGCAATCCGGTAGCGCACTCGCTCTCACCGGCGATGCACAATGCCGCCTTCCAAGCGCGCTGCATGAATGCCGTATATGTTCCATTCCCGGTGAAAGACTTGAGGGACTTCATCGCTGCAATAGGGCCACTCGGCATGGCAGGTTTCAGCGTCACTTTGCCGCACAAGCAGGCAATCCTCCCCTACCTCGACCGTTGCGACCCGATTGCGGCGGAAATCGGAGCCGTGAATACAGTTGCAGTCCGAGCGCGAAAGCTCGTCGGGTACAACACGGATTATATTGGCGTGCTTCGCGCACTCGAGCAGCGCCTGCGAGTACGCGGCAGCAGCGTGCTTATTGTCGGGGCCGGCGGCGCAGCGCGTGCGGCCGCCTTTGCGCTTGCGCGCGCGGGAGGGTCGGTGTTCGTCACCGCTCGGCGGATGCGTCGCGCGGCGCAACTCGCGCACGCGATTCATGGCGAGGCAATCGAACAGCTGGATTTGCGGCATGCGCGTTTCGATGCGATTGTGAACGCGACGCCCATCGGCATGCATCCCTTTGTTGGCGCGTCGCCACTCGCCGCGCGCGATTTGAATTGCCGCGTCGTGTTTGACATGATTTATCGCCCGCGCGAAACGCGTCTATTGCGTCTCGCTGCTCGGCGCGGGATTAAAACGATTCCGGGAATCGAGATGCTCGTCGCGCAAGGGATCGCTCAGTGGGAGATCTGGACCGGCCGGCGCGCGCCTGCCGGCGTGATGCGAGGCGCAGCCATTCGCGCGAGCGAATAAGGGATCAGTTCGGCGCAGCATCCTTCAGATTGAGTTCCAGGAACAGCAACGAATGATTCAGCCCGATTTCAAAGCGTTTTCAAAGCTGGCGCGCCAAGGCAATCTCGTGCCCGTATATGACACGTTCACGGCGGATTTGCTGACGCCCGTTGGCGCCTACCTGCGCATCGCGCGCGATGCACGATATTCGTTTCTGCTTGAAAGCGTGGAAGGCGGCGAAACGATCGCGCGTTATACCTTCGCCGGCGCCAATCCGGTCGAAGTATTCCGCGCGCGAGGACGCGAATGCACGCTCGAATCGCAAGCCGCCGCGCCGCCTCGGCAAAGGCGCGGAATGGACGCGAAAGGGCGTTCGCCTGTGTGCGAACGTTTTGTCGGCAATCCCATCGAAGAACTCCGCCGCCTCACAGCGCGGTTTCATCCTGTGCGCGTCGCTGGGCTGCCGCCGCTGATTTCCGGAGCGATCGGCTACTGCGCGTACGACATGGTCCGCCTCATTGAACGCATACCCGCTAGTGGCCGCGACGACGTCGGCCTCGATGACTGCGTGATGATGTTTTACCTTGGCCTGCTCGCCTTCGACCACGTACAGCATCGCGTCTGGATCATTCGCAACGTGTTCACGGAAGCGGGCGGCGCAATTGCAGGACGCAACGGCGTAAAGAAAACGACGCTGCGCGAAAAATACGACGCGGCGGTCCGCGAGATTGAACGCACGCGACGCATGCTCGAACAGCCGCTTGAAGAGCCTCGTCGAAGGCGCAAGCCGACCCGACTACGGTTCGGATCGAACATGACTCGCTCGCAATTCGTGGCTGGTGTGCGGAAAGCGAAGGCCTACATCCGCGCCGGCGATATTTTTCAGGTTGTGCCGAGCCAGCGCTTCTCCTGCGATATCAGCGCCGATCCGTTTGAGATTTATCGCGCACTGCGCGTGGTGAATCCGTCGCCTTATTTGTGTTTTCTCCGCCTCGACGACGTTTCAGTCGTGTGCAGTTCGCCGGAGATGCTGGTGAAAGTACAGGGGAGCGATGCGTTCTACAGTCCAATCGCCGGCACCGAGCCGCGCGGACGCGATGAAAAAGAAGATCGCGCGCTTGAGGCAAAGCTGCTTGCTGATCCGAAGGAACGCGCCGAGCACATCATGCTCGTCGATCTGGGGCGCAACGATCTGGGCCGCGTGTGCGAGTACGGAAGCGTGAAAGTCGACCGGCTGATGTTCGTCGTCCGCTATTCGCACGTGATGCATCTCGTGTCGACGCTCAGCGGAAAGCTGCGCGAAGGCGTCGACTGCTTCGACGCCCTTATGGCCTGCTTCCCCGCCGGAACTCTGTCCGGCGCGCCAAAAATTCGCGCGATGGAAATTATCGACGAACTGGAGCCGACGCGTCGCGGCATGTATGCGGGCGCCATTTTGTATCTGGATTTTTCAGGGAATCTCGATTCATGCATCGCGCTGCGAACACTCGTCGCCAAGAACGGGCGCGCGTACATTCAGGCTGGAGCGGGAATCGTCGCCGACTCCGTGCCGGCGCGCGAGCACCAGGAAAGCGTCAACAAAGCGCGGGCCCTGTTCCGGGCGGTCGAAATCGCGCACGGGAAATTGTGAGCATTCTCAAACTCACGCAGAGCGCGCCTCGGAGAACCGCCTTTTGTCCAGCGGTTCTCTCGTAGGCAAAACGTGCGGTTAGAGTGACACCTACGCGCCGGCTGCGCGGCTTTCCTGCGCCGCGCGCGGATTGATCGACGTTTCGGCGATTTCCGTCAGCTTTGCGTCGGCCGCCTTCTCCTCCATCAGTGTTGCTTCGAGCAGGCGTACCGCTCCTTCGAGGCGCATTTCTTTCGCGAGAGCGACGAGCGAGCCGTAGATCGCCATCTCGTAGTGCTCCACTCCGTTACCGTTGATGATCAGTGCTGCATCCCGAAGCGCCGAAGACTCGATGTGGCTCTTCGAGTCCTTCGCCGCGTCCATCATCTTATCGAGAACATCGTTCCCTTTCGAGTCGGCTGTGAGGCCTGCTTCCGTGAACACCTGCTCGAGGCGCCGGACGTGGCCTCGCGTTTCCTCCATGTGTTGCTGCAGCGCCGTCTTCAGATCGGGCGAAGTGGCGGCTTCGATCATCGACGGTAGTCCCTTCTTTACGAGCTTCTGCTCGGCGTCATAGGCGTAGCACAGCTCAATTTCGAACAACTCGCGGAGATTGTGTAGTTTCATTTCTCGGCTCCTATTTTGACCGCGGTCCTGCAGCGGGTTGATTGTTCTGGGCGGGACTTTCCGTAAGAGACAATTATGGAGTCGCGTGCCGTCGCGATGAATGGGGGCGCTACCGTATTTTCAAATACTCGTTGCCCGAGTTGGACTGGTTTTAGCGTTGCAAGCCGACACGAGCCCACGAATGTGCTCTTGGCGCGCCTACGCGCTCGCCCCGGGATGTGGGATAGCCGGGTCCCCCGGAGTCTCGCGGATTATCGCAACAGTGCGGACGCGGCCCACAGGACGGGCGCCTGACCATGGTCGTCGCCGGTGTGGCGGGGGCGCTCAAGGTAATATCCCAAGCTGTTGCTCTTGCCTGTGCCGACGCACACGCTCGTCAAGTCGCCGTTCTGATCGACGAATCCAGCGAGCCCGATCCACGCTTTTCGCGCTGCGGGACCGTACGCCTGCGCGTCGAGCCAGCCATTCTTCACGCCAGTAATCAAAGCGAATGTGAACATGCCGCTGCCGGACGTCTCCTCGAACGATTCCGGATGATCGATCAGTTGGCGCCACATGCCGTCCGGTCCCTGATAACTCACGAGTGCTTTCATCTGCTTGCGATACGCCGCCAGGATGCGCGATCGCGAAGGATAGTTCTCCGGCATTGCATGCAGAATCTCCGACATTCCCGCAGCCATCCAGCCATTGCCACGTCCCCAGAAGAACGGCGCGTCGGGGGCGTGATGGAACAAGCCATTCGGCTGCTGAAGCTTGTCGATGTATGCGACCATCTCGCGCGCCGCGCGGTCGAGATACTTCCGATCCCCCGTTGCGCGATACGCCTGCACCTGCAGGATCGTGATCATGTACATGTCGTCGATCCAGTAGCGCGTCTCCGACGTTAGTCCGCCCGGCTGCGGATCCTCCCATTCAACGTCCGCGAATTTCTTGCCCATTTCGAGGTATTTCGGATCTTTCGTCTCGATATAGATTTCAAGCGGCAGGCTGCCGAACATCGAAAAGTCGACGTGACGTTTATCGGGAACGAGTGCCGAGCCAGGCGGCCTCATGAGCGGTTCGAAGCGCCGCATCAGTTCCGCAGTGAGCGCCTTGTCGCCCGAAAGCTGCGCGAACGTTAGCCCGCCATACCAGGTGCAGACCTCCTCATAGGCAATATACGTTGCGTTCGCGTGAGGGCTGACGACGAAGCGCTCCGCCACGCGCTTCCCCACTTCTTGTGGCGAGAGGCTGGCTGGCCAATTCGAGAAATACTTCGCCTGCGCGGAATTTTGTGCGCTCGAGCTGGATACCGCGAACCCTATCCCCGCGACAATCATGAGCATCGTTCGCGTGAATTTTCTCAACGGCTCTGTGCCTCTGTGGCAAAAATGAATCGGCAACCGCTAAGACGAGCTCGCCGTCGCGACACCTGCCAAGCCCAACTCCGGCGCAACCGACCGCATCGCCTCAACGCAGAACGCAATATGCTCTTCCAGAGGAAGGCCAAGCTCCTCTGCACCCTTATAGACATCCTCGCGGTGAACGCCGCGCGCGAACGCCTTGTCCTTCAACTTCTTCTTCACCGACGCGGTTTCCACCTCATGGATGCTCTTCGACGGCTTGATCAACGCGCAAGCCGTCAGGAAGCCGGCCAGCTCGTCGCACGCGAATAGGGTGTGATCGAGCGCCGAGACGCGCGGCACGCCAGAATAGTCGGCGTGACCGAGGATTGCGTGAATCATCTCTTCGGGATACCCCTTTTCGCGCAGGATCTTCGACCCTTCATAGGGGTGTTCGGCTGTCGGGCTGCGATCGGCATTGGGCCAGCGCTCGTAATCGAAGTCGTGGAGCAGCGCCGTGAGCCCCCAAAGCTCTTCGTCGGCCCCATTTTTCCGCGCGTAGGCGCGCACGCAAGCTTCGACGGCCAGCGCGTGCTTGCGCAGGCTTTCGCTTTGCGTGTATTCGCACAGCAGCTTCCAGGCGTCTTCTCGATTCGGCATGCGTCGTTTTCTCCGCCCATAAGCTAGCACAACGACGCGCGAGCATCGTCGAGCGATCTCGCGACAAAATTGTTTCGCAACTTGAGACACGCTTCGACGCGGGGCGCAAAGTTTTCGAGAGTCGTCGCCTAAGGGGCGCTAGGGTGGTTCTAGTACTCACGCGCAAAAATGTCACATGGACGCACTATGGCGCAAACCTCGAAAGCGTTAACAGCCGCGAAACGGCGGGGCGAAGTTGAGGCGAAGTGGGTATTTACGCTTTCGCACGCCGCTAAAATCTGTGCTTTACCATAGTTCTAGTACTACCTCATAATCCGTCCCCTAGGGAAGACCGGGGGAAAATACGGAATTCACTTGACAAGAATTGGCACCCTGTGGAGAATCCGTGGCGCGCCAGTTCTGCCTTCCCTAAGAAGAGACGTTCCTCCCCTCCGCAACGTCAGATCAGTCTGCGAGGAGATCCGGTGTCGGAAAAAGAAGATGCACGTTCACAAGCTGCACTCGATCGCGAAGTAATCCGCTGTCAGGTATGCGGATTGGTCCAATACCGCACGCGAACTGGCAATTGCAGGCGGTGCTTGCGTTTACTCCCTCCCCTGGTGTCGTTTGTGATCCCGACGCCTACGGCTCAGGATCTGCCTGGGGACGACCGTCAACTGTTCGAGAACTGGCCGAATCGCGAAACTGTGGAAAACATCGGCCAGCGTATCCGGCAGTTGCGCGAGTCGCGGAGCATGACGCAAAGCCAACTGCAGGCCCGCTCGCGGGTCTCCCGTTCCTATCTATCGAGGATTGAAAGCGGCCAGATGACCCCCAGCCTCGGCACGCTCGAAAAGATCGCCGAAGCCTTGGGAGTCGGTCTAAACCGCTTCTTTATCCCGGAGAGCAACGGGGAAACGGTGCTGGAAGACCCATTCATCCAGGGACTCCGTCCGTTCCTGCGCCAGCTGGATTGGGCGCAGTGGCAGGGTATTCTGAAGCGGTTGCAGGCGATCAGCGACCACGTTAGCACGAATCACAACGTGCGTCCGATGGCGCCGCCGCAACACGTGACCAGAATGCCGCACGGTATGACGGCACGGCCGGCAATCCCGGGGCACGTGGCAGCATCGGCGATGCAACGCTAAGCTTTCCGTAAAATTAGATAAGAGGTCGTCGCGGAGCGATAGCCGAGCGGACGGCGATGGGTGCCGCCCGCTCGGTTTGACCCGGGTCTGGCTCAAAGCGGCTCTCGCTTAAACTCCCGCGGACGACGGTCGCCATTTCCGGCCGATAAGCACCAATCGAGCCGCGTTTGGCCTTTCTATCTCGTAAACCCGCGGTTTTGCTGCGTGGGCGTCGAGTGCTACGTAAGTAGTTGATTCCGTAGACCCCAACCTACTTCTTTCATTTTTCGCCTTGCGCAAACTGCCCGTTTGGCATAACAATCTTTCCAGAAACACAATTACTCTCTTAGGGCCCGCGCAACGCCATTTTTCCCCTTTTCGACGTGCCGCGCGGGCCTTCTATTTCCGGCAGCTGGGGGACAGGCTACCGTGCGCGATCCGCCACGCCAAGAATTCTATTCTGGCGCGTCGGATCGCGTCCTTCGCCAAGGCGGGACATCCTATCCGTCATTCCACACTCTCGATTAGGCTACAATCTGAATCTCGCACGGAGGAAACACACATGGCCCTTCGCGATGGATTGCTCGCTCAGTTCGACCACGAAATGGTCGGCACCCGAAAAACCCTGGAACGCGTTCCCGAAGGAAAGCCCGATTGGGCGCCGCACCCGAAATCCATGAAACTGGGCCGACTGGCAGGCCACCTTGCTGAGCTGCCCGGCTGGACCGTTGAGACCATCAACCACGATTCGCTCGACATCCACCCTCCCAACGGACCGCAGGTTCAGCCGCTCGTTATGACGTCGCGAAAACAGCTGCTCGAGGCATTCGACAAGAACGCTGCGTCAGCCCGTGCGGCGCTAGCGGGTGCAAGCGACGAAAATCTGCTCGGTTCGTGGACACTCCTGGCTGGCGGCCAAAAGATCTTCTCGATGCCTCGGCTTGCCGTTCTTCGCAGCTTTGTGCTGAGCCACATCATTCATCACCGCGCGCAGCTCGGCGTGTATCTGCGCATGAACGACGTTCCCGTCCCGTCGTTGTACGGACCTTCGGCCGACGAAGGCCAGATGTAGCGCCAAAATGTGATAAAAGTAGTCCCTCAATTCGCCCAACCCGGAGGGACGGTATGACGCGCCGTTTTGCGTTTCGGCTCAAATGCGTTTGCCTGCTGGCTGTCGCTTTGATCGCGATTGCAGTTTGCCCGGTTCCGCTTGCTGCGCAGACGAAGCACACGCCAAGCATCGATGAATCACTCAGCCTGCACCGCGCCGGCTCGGCAATGATTTCGCCCGACGGCCGCTTCGTTGCTTATCGCGTCACGGAGACCAATTGGAAGGACAACGAATTCGCCAGCCAGATCTGGCTCGTGAATCTTGCCACCGGCGCCAAGTTCCAGTTGACACGCGGCAAGCATTCTCCCGGTGCCGTGGAGTGGTCGCCTGACAGCCGGTGGCTCGCCTTCGTGGATGAACGCGAACCTACGGCCATCGAACCCCTCGCCGTCGAGCAGAAGGAAGAACAAAAGCAAGAGCCCACCGAAGAAAAGAAATCGGACGCCCCGAAATCCGGTGAAAGCGCTAAGCCCGCGTCGCACCAAATCTGGCTCATTTCGCCCGAAGGTGGCGAGGCCTGGCAGCTCACCCAGTCCTCCACCGATGTCGGCGATTTCGAATGGTCCAAAAATTCGAAATTCATCGCCTTCTCCGCCAGCCCGCGTGAAACCAAGGCGAGCAAGGATCGCAAAGAGAAATACAGCGACTTCACAGTGTTCGAAAAGGATTACGACCAGAATCAGCTCTGGCTCGTTGATGTAAACGCGGCGCTCGAGAATTTCCTTCCCATCGACGCGAAGCAGCTCACCTCCGACCTGTCGCTCAACATCAATTCGTTCGCATGGTCTCCCGATTCCACCCGCATCGCATTCAGCGCTACACCCAATCCGATGCTTGCCTTCATGGGCGGCGAGGATATTTACCTGCTCGATCTGAGCCAGCAAAATCTGGTTAAGAAGATCGTCGCCCTTCCCGGGCCCGATGGATCTCCGATGTTTTCGCCCGATGGCAAACAGCTCGCCTTCGGAACGGCGCTCGGCCAGCGCTACTTTTTCTACTCGAACTCGCATATCGCTTCCGTTGACGTTGCCGCCGTTCTCGCGAAGCCTGCAACAACAGCTTCCGACGTCCGCGACCTTACGAAGAAATTCGACGAAGATGTGCAGCCCATTGATTGGGGGCCCGATGGCATCTATTTCGAGGCCCAGCACCGCACCGACGACTACGCGTTTCGTCTCGACCCGCAGTCTCTCGAAATTCGACGCATCACTACGCCCGACACGTTCTTTCTTGGAAGTATTTCCTTCACGAAAAATTTCAAAACCATGGCTTTCACCGAAGACGACGGAACGCACCTGAGCGAACTATACGTGTCGCCCGTGTCCGGCTTTTCGCCGCGCAAACTCACCGACATGACCGCCCAGGTGAAAGACTGGAACCTCGGCACAACGGAACTCGTCACCTGGAAAAGCAAGGACGGTGCTGAGATCGACGGCGTCCTCCACAAGCCGGCTGATTACGATGCCGCGAAAAAATATCCACTCCTCCTGCTGATCCACGGCGGACCCACCGGCGTTTCGCGGCCGACTCTCACCGCGTCCGCGTACGCGTATCCCGTCCCAATTTTTCTCGCGCAAGGCGCGCTGATCCTCGAACCCAATTATCGTGGCAGCGCGGGCTATGGCGCGGCGTTTCGCGCGCTCAACGTGCGTAATCTCGGCGTTGGCGACATGTGGGACATGATGAGCGGCGTCGATTCACTGATCACCAAGGGAATTGTCGATCCTGCGCGGATGGGCTCGATGGGCTGGTCCGAGGGCGGCTACATTTCCGCGTTCCTCACAACGCATACAGACCGCTTCAAAGCAATTTCGATTGGAGCAGGCATCAGTGACTGGATGACCTACTACGTGAACACCGACATTACGCCATTCACGCGCCAATACCTGCGCGCGACGCCGTGGGACGATCCCGCGATTTATGCGAAGACGTCGCCGATCACCACGATCAAACAAGCGAAGACCCCCACGCTGATTCAGCAGGGCAGCAACGACAAGCGCGTTCCCGTCCCCGACAGTTACGAACTTTACCGCGGCCTGCAGGATGAAGGCGTGCCCTCGCGTCTGATTTTCTACATGGGATTCGGCCACGGCGTGAACAAACCCAAATCCCAGCGCGCGCTGCTGCAGTCGAATCTCGATTGGTTCAACCACTACATCTGGGGCAAGGATTTTCCAAAGGACTCGCCACTTTTCGGTTCAAGCGAATCTGCTCCGGCGAAGTGACTTCGACGACTTTCTTGCCGGACGTGTGAGATACGCGTTCGTGAGATTGTACACAGAGGCGGACGCCTTTGTGGGGGCTCGCTTGCACTGAGCGCAATGTCGGCCTCGTTCCGGTGGAAGCGCGGGGCTTCAGCCCCAAGAAAACCTTGCTCATCATCCCGCAAAGGGCTTTAGAGCGGGTTCCCTCTTGCGTTTGCTTCCTCCTGCCCCTCTACTTCCTATCGCTGCGATGCTTCGCCCGCCGCGACTCTCGCGTTGAATTCAGCGGACTTCTTGCGCGGGATCGTCAGCGAATTCCATTCGCCGCCGGATTGCGCTGCAAAGTGCCTTGCGAGAAAGGCGATTTGCCCGACGTGATAACTGTAATGCGCGATCTGCCGGTTGATGGCCTGCGTGACCGAGTGCGGCTCCGAGCGAATCATCACCGTGCGCGTCAGGTCAGCGTCCGTCATCGCTTCCAGCGCGGCGAACAGGATTTTCCAACCGCGCTCCCACAGCGCGATCAGCTCCGCGCGCGTGTTCGGCGCTCCCTCGAATTCCGAGTCGCGATCGCGGTCGGTCTTTTCCCCGTCGCTCGTCAGAAAATCCGTCCAGCGCGAACGCATGTTCCCCGCCATATGCTTCACGATAATCGCGATCGAATTGGATTCGGCATCGAGCGCCACGAAGAGTCCCTCATCCGGACACTGTTCCATCGCTCGCTCGCCCAGCTTCTTGTAGTAGCGGAACAAATCCATCGAATCCGCCAAATGCGACGTAGTCAATCGATGCGCCATGATCCATTCTCCTTCTTGTTCGCAAGCCCGGCAAAGATTGCAGGCTTAACCGTTTTGCTCATCCATGCCGGCCATTCATTGTCGTGGCCGGTCCGGCTGCGGCTGTGCCGGCGGGGTCGAAGAATTTTGCGGGAAGCGTATTCGTCCCTCGTACGGTGAACCGACGGCCCCTGCTCCCCCGCTGGCCCCCCGGCCCGCATAAATCGTTATGTCCTTGCGATTCGCAAAACGCACGATATGCGGCGTGATCAGGATCAGGAGCTGCGTGTCGCCCTGCTGCACGTTCGTGCTCCCGGTCAGAACGTTCCCCACCACAGGCACTTGTCCGAGGCCGGGGAATCCGTTCAGCGCATTCGATACAGACGGCTGAAGGATACCGGCCAGCAGAGTGGTTTGATCTTCCTTTAGACGGACCGTTTGCTCCAGCGAATCATTCGAGAGCACAGGGATCGAGTTGAAGCTCTGACCCGCCAGGCTCGAGAGATCCAAATGAAGCTGGAGCGTGACCTCGTGATCCGCGTGAATACGTGGAGTCGCTTTGATCTTCAATCCGATATCCACGTACTCGGAGTACGGAAATTGCGTACCCGGAGAGCCGACTCCAGGAGTCGAGGAGGATGATGTGTCATTCAGAATCACCGAAACCGTATTCGATCCATTGTTGGCGATCGCGCCGTCTGACGTTCCGTCGCCATTGAAATCGGCGGTCACCACGGAAAGAGGATTCGTGCCCACGTCGATTTGGAACGGAATGTTGAACACGCCGCCGACGCCGCCGAACAGTATTCCGATCGCATTAGCCGTCGAATCGGTGATCACCAGGTCGGGGATGCCATCGCGGTTGTAATCGCCCACCGCAATCGACGTCGGGCCTGCGCCGGCTTCGTAGGCGGTTTGGGGGGCCAGCGTGCCGCTCGCAAAACCGGTTGCGTTGGCTTGGCCTAACAGGATGGAAACCGTATTGTCCATGAAGTTCGCGGTCGCAACATCAAGGATGCCGTCGCCGTTGAAATCACCGGTGGCGGCGTAGACGGGAGACGCGCCCGTGCTGTAGTCGGTTCGCGTCTGAAATGTGCCATTGCCATTGCCGATGAACATGGAAACAGTGTTGTCGTTCTGATTCGTGACGACAAGATCGAGGATTTGACTCCCGTTCGTGAACGTCGCGCCGTTGAAGTCACCCAGCGCAAGCCCGGTTGGACCGCGGCCCGTCGCGAGCAGACTCGCGATTCCCGTTCGCGGCGCGAATGTTCCCGCGCCATCGCCAAAAAGAAGGGAGATTGTGTTGTCCGACTGATTGGCAACGGCGAGATCGATGTTTCCGTCGCCGTCCAGGTCGCCCGCAACCACGGAGACAGGCACCCCGCCAGTCGGAAAATCCACTTTTGGCTTGAACGTGCCGTCACCGTTGCCCAGGAGAATCGAAACCGTGTTCGCACTCTTGTCAGCAACGGCCAAATCGATGTTGCCATCGTTGTTGAAATCAGCCGTTGCGATCGCCTCCGGCCCGGTGCCCGTCGCGTAAGTTACCGCCGAGGCGAACGTGCCGTCGCCATTGCCCAGAAACACCGAAACCGTATTGTCCGAATGATTCGCCACGATCAGGTCTTGCACGCTGTTATTTCTCAGGCTTGCCGCCGTTACAAACGCAGGCGCAACCCCGGTGGAAAGCGTGGAGATCGGAAAATTGTCGGAGGTAATGCCCGTCGTGCTCAGATTCGAGGTCAGGCTCGACGAATACTGGGCGAGCGAAACGGGATATCTCTCGCCGACGAAAAACGTAGCCGGCTGCCCGTCCTGGGCGCGCAATACGACGCGGCGTCCAGATCGCACCAGCGTAAGCGTCCGGCTCAGATTCGCCGCGGCGCCAGGCAGCGTGGCGAAGAACGTCGACGTACCGCCTCCGAAGGCGACGAGCGGTGGCAACAGTGAGTTCACATCCAACTGTCCTGACGCGAGTTCTGACGCGATTTGCGCGGGCGTCAGGCCGGAAAGCGCAGACGGCGTCCCGAAAATCTGCTCCAGTGTGGTGATGATCTGCTGCGCCGAATTGCCCGAACCGAGCAAGCCGCTGGCCACCGAATAGACTTTTGTGGACTGTGGCGGAGTGATACCGATCTGCTGCGCGAAAGCGCGGTCCACTTCGAGAATCTCCATGTCGAGGACCAGTTCGCCGGCCGGTGATTCGAGATTCGCGATCAATCCGCTGGCCACCGACATCGCGTGCTCGTCCGCGCGCAGCGTGATGGTATGGCCGGCCGGGTCCTCTTCAACGCGCAGGATGCCGGTAATATCGCGTACGAGTCGCGCCAGCTCTGTGACCTGCTCTGGGCTCTCCGATGCCGGCAGGCGAATCGTGCGGACGAGCAGCGGCTCGTACTCGCGCCGTTTCTCAGCGGTATCATCCGCCACGAAAAACAGCTTGCCCGTCAATGGGTGCCAGAAGGTCTGCGTGGCGGCGCCGGCCAGATCCATCGCGGTCAGAAAGTCCACGTCTTTCACCTGAAGCCGCACCTGGCGCGCGTGCAGCTCCGCGTCGAAGGCGGCGTCGACCCCGAACTTCTGCCCAATCTGCTGATACAAGCCCTGGGTGTCGCCCCGATAGTCGAAACTGCGAACGCCCTGCGCATAGTGCAGCGGCACCTCGCTGGCCAGCTGTATGCCCGGTCGATTTTGCTTCTCGCGACTCGGTTCGAGCGCCGACAGTTCGGCGATACGTTCGCGAATCGTCCGATCGGTGGGATCCAGTTGGTACGCTTCGAGCAGTTCTTTGCGGGCCTTGCCCAACTCACCGGAAACGGCGTCCTTCTCGCCCTCATCCACCTTCGCCTGAATCACGCGGCCTTTCGCAAATTCGCGGCGGAAAATGTACTGCCGGTCCTTTGGCGCCCACTCGACAGCTTGCGAATACGCGTCGTAGGCTGCCTGCCAATTCTGCTTCTGTTCAGCGTCCAGACCTTCCCTGTATGCGCGCTTTGCCTGTTTCGCATCGGGTTTGAAGTGAAGATCGTCTGTCGAGCCTGTTTGCTTGGCGTTGTCACCAACAGCGGTAGCTTGCGGTGGCCGTGCAGCACTCCCGATTGCGGGAAGAATGGCCGCGACGCAGAAGACGAGGAACGGCCCGAGAAGAGTTCGGGACGGAAGCCGTTTCGCGCGCATCAAAGAAGGCGTAACCACCAATCGGTTTAGACGTCTATTGTACGGTCAATGTTGTAGATACCCGAGCAAAACAGTTGAATTCGCTTGTCACGGCAGAAAGTGCCCTGTACACTCGTTCTAGGCCAGTTGAAAGTGAGTTACAACTGGAAATGCCAGTCCGAAACAGAAACGGTGGTCTGACGAAATGCTTTCGGCCCTCCTCGTCGCTCTTCGTGAAGGCCTCGAAGCCGCGCTCGTAGTTGGAATCGTACTCGTTTACCTGAACCGCACGGGACGCCGCGCTCTGGCTAGGTACGCGTGGGCCGGTGTTGCCCTTGCCGTGGCCGGAAGCGTGGGCGCCGCAATTCTTCTCGATAGCCTGCACATCAGCGAAGACGGGTTCGAAGGCCTGATGATGCTTGTCGCCGCCGCCCTCGTCGTCACGATGATTGTGTGGATGAACCGCGTGGCGCGCAGCCTGCGCAAAGAGATCGAGCGGCGACTCGAAGCCTACGCGCAGAAATCGACGCTAGCTGCGGGGTTGGGCATCGCCGTGTTCGTCTTCATGATGGTACTGCGGGAAGGCGCCGAACTGGTATTGATCCTCCGCGCAGTCGAGTTTTCGACCGCGGGGGTACAGGTTTGGATTGGAACGGGACTGGGCATCGCAGCCGCTGTCGCGGTCGGGTTGTTTTTCTTTCAAGGAACGCTGCGCATTCCGCTATTTCGTTTTTTCAGGGTCACAACCATCATCCTCATGGTCGTTGCCTTTCAACTCGCTTTGACGGGCGTACATGAATTGAGCGAGGCCATGTGGATTTGGTCGAGCGAGCGGGAGATGGCGACCATCGGCCCCATCGTACGCAACGAACTGTTCTTCTTCATCATAATACTCGGCGTTGCCGTAATCGCCGTACTGCGCGAATATTTCAGCGCGAAGCAACCCTCCGCCGACTCGTCATTAAATCCCGCAGAGCGTCGCCTGCGCGAGTGGGAATTTCGGCGCCAGCGAGGATGGAGCTTCGCCGCCGCGATCTTGTGCGTCGCCGTCGTGTTGTCGCTTACCGCCGAATCCGTTTACACGCGCGCGATGGATGCGCCGGCAACGGCGACAGTGCTTGCGGCTCACGGCGGCGACGTCCGGGTTCCGCTTTCGCAGCTCACTGATTCCAAGCTTCACTTCTACGAAGCCAATGTGAGCGGCACGGAAATCCGCTTCTTCGTGATTCACATCGGCAAAGATTACGTCACGGCCCTCGATGCCTGCCAGATTTGCGGCCGCCAGGGATATCGCCAGGAAGGCGATAACGTGATTTGCCGCAATTGTGGAGCGGTGATTTACATCCCGTCCATCGGGCAGTCGGGAGGATGCAATCCCATTCCGTTGAAATCGAGCATCGAAGACGGAAACGTAGTTCTAAATCTTGCGACGCTCGCGCAGGCAAATTCCGTAGTCCACGCACACTAATGTTCACGCGTTTGATCAAGGAATCGTTCGTTCGCAATCCGCGCCGGAAATTGCTTGCCGCGGCTGCGCTGATGGTCGGCATGGCAGTCGCTACGGCAACCTTAACTGTCGCCCTGGAAGCCGGCGACCGTCTCGCGCGCGAGTTCCGCAGCCTCGGTGCGAATCTGGTGGTCACGCCAAAGGCCGATACGCTTCCCGTCGACATTGGCGGCGTGGATTACCGCCCCATTGATGAAGGCGCTTACCTCCCTGAAGCGAATCTCGGCCAGCTGAAAATGATTTTCTGGCGCAACAATATTGTCGGATTCACGCCCTTCCTCGACGTGCCGGCTAACCTCGTTCCATCCGTGGGCGACAAACCTCTATCTGCCACGCTGATCGGCACGTGGTATCAGCATTCCGTTCCCGTTCCCGATGGCACCTCGTTCAAAACGGGCCTGTTCTCCACTCACCCGTATTGGAAAATTCGAGGGCGATGGTTCAACGACGGTGCAAACGAATGCGTTCTCGGCGCGCGATTCGCCGCCGAACATCCTGGCGTCTCGACTGGCAAGACCATTTCGATCGTACAAGGAGCTTCATCGAAGAACGCAACGCTCCCGCTTACAGTCACCGGAATCGTCTCCACGGGAGACGCAGGCGATGACGCGATTTTCGTCCCACTGACGATCGTCCAGCGAATGTCAGGGCATGCCGGCGAGTTCCGGCGTCTTTTTGTGAGCGCCGTGACCAAGCCCGACGATGCCCTTTCTCTGCGAGATCCTTCTACGATGACGCCTGCGGAGCACGATCGCTGGTTTTGCTCGCCTTACATCTCTTCGATCAGCTTTCAAATCGAGCAGGCCCTTCCCGGCACAGATGTGCGTGTGATCCGCCGCGTTGCCGAATCCGAAGGCCGCATTCTCAGTCGCGTCAGCACGCTCCTGTGGATCGTCACGCTGGCCGCGCTGATCGCCGCCGCTCTGGCAGTCGCCGCCACGTCCGCGACCACGGTTCTTGAGCGCCGCGCTGAGGTTGGCATCATGAAAGCCATCGGCGCAACAAATGGAATCGTCATCTGGCTCTTCCTGGCCGAGCAACTGATGCTCGCAATCGTTGGCGGCCTCGTCGGATACGGAGTGGGTACGGGTCTTGCCTGGTCGCTTGGCGCGAGTGTTTTCGGCAGCCCGGCGACTCCTCGCCCGATTCTACTGCCCATCATTATTGGTATTGCCGCGACGGTGGCGATTGTCGGCAGCATGATTCCTTTGCGGCGCGCCGCGCGTTTCGATCCGGCGCCGATTCTGAGAGGCGAATGATGTTCCGGCGGCTGGTCTGGAGAATGGTGCGGGGCAACCGTGGCCGCCTGACCGTCGCGCTTATCGCGCTGATTAGCGGTGCCGCCGTGATTTCGTCGCTGCTGAACCTGGATCTCGACCTCGAACGCAAGCTCACGCGCGAATTTCGCTCGTTCGGCGCGAACGTCGTTCTATCGTCGAAGCCCGGCGCCGAAACAGCCGGCGCGCAAACCGCTGCGCGCTCGCTGCTGAGCGAATCCGCCATCGCGGACGGCCTGAACGCGATGAACTCGTCCGACGTGCACGCTTCCGCTCCATATCTGTACATCGCGGCACAAGCTGAAAACACGACGGTCGTCGTCACCGGCACCTGGATGGATCAGTTGCAAGCCCTTGCGCCCACGGCAGAAATCCAGGGCGGCCGCGTTGACTCGCGTGATGACCTCGTGCATTGCCTCGTCGGCCGCAATGTCGCCGATCATTTCGGCTTTCGTCCCGGGCGGCAATTCGATATTTCGTATGGCGGACAAACCGCGCACGTCAGCGTAGCGGGCGTTATCGATACAGGTGGCAGTGAAGACGATCAGATTCTCGTGAACTTGCCCGTCGTCCAGAAACTCGCGCGCATGCCGGACAAAATCGAGGTCTGGCAATTCAGTGTGACCGGTGCGACGGCGGCAATGTCGAACTTTCTAAAGCGCCTTCAGTCCCAATTCCCTTCCCTCGAAGTCCGTCCAATTCGGCAGGTGACGCAAGCGGAGGGCGATCTGCTGAACCGCATCCGAGGCTTGGTCGTCGGCATGGCTATCCTGATCCTCGTTTTAACGGCATTGTGTGTTCTTGCAACGATGGCTGCTCTCGCGATGGAACGCCGCGCCGACGTCGGCTTGATGAAAGCAATCGGCGGCTCGATTTCCCGTGTGATGGCACTCTTTCTCGCGGAAGTGGGCGCGCTGGGCGCGGTTGGAGGCCTGCTCGGCTGCATTGCTGGGCTCGCGCTTTCCGACTGGATGGGCCATCGCGTCTTCGGCACCGCGATCTCGCCGCGCTGGGAAGTCTTCCCAGTCACCATCGCACTGATGATCGCCGTCGCACTCGCTGGAGCTTTGCCGCTCCGATTGCTCGGCAATATCAAGCCGGCAGTAATATTGAGAGGCGAATAGTGGCGGAACTCGTCCAGGTCGAACATCTGCGAAAGGAATATGGCAGCGTCCGCGCGCTCGACGGCATCTCGTTCCGCGTGGAGGCCGGCGAATGGATCGCCATCATGGGTCCATCCGGCTCGGGCAAAACAACTCTGATCAATATTCTTGGCGGACTCGACACGCCCACTTCAGGCGCAGCGATCGTCGACGGCACCGACATCGCTCGCCTCGATGAATCAGGCCTCACGCGTTTCCGTGCGGAAAAAATCGGCTTCGTTTTCCAGCAATTTCATCTCGTCCCATACCTGACCGCGCTCGAAAACGTGATGCTCGCGCAATACTTCCACAGCACGACGAACGAATCGGAAGCCCGCGAAGCGCTTGCCCGTTTTGGCCTTGCCGATCGCGCCCACCATCTCCCCGTGCAGCTTTCCGGCGGCGAGCAGCAGCGAGTCGCCGTCGCGCGTGCGCTGATCAATCATCCCAAGCTGATCCTCGCGGACGAGCCTACCGGCAATCTCGACGCCGCGAACGAAGAAACCGTGATTCGCCTGTTTCAGGAGCTGCACGCACAGGGGCACACCATCCTGATGGTCACGCATGACGCGTCGATGGGGCGTCTCGCGGATCGCCAGATCGAATTGGCCCACGGCAAGCTTGCCAACATCATCGATTATTCAGCAGAAGAGGAAGCGCGCTTCGATCACCTGCTCGAGGAAATCTGGCTTTGCGATGAAAAAGGTGTCACGCCCGACTTCGTATGCGTGCCGCCAAAAACTGCCGACGATTCCGCAAATCTCGTCTCGCGCCTCGTAGCGCTTGGCCTGCTCGAAGTCCAGAAAGCGGGCGTTTCGCTTACGCCCCACGGCGAAAATCGTGCCCGCGACATCGTCCGGCGCCGCCGTCTCGCCGAACGATTGCTCAGGGATACGTTCGCGATCGAAGAGGCTGCCGCGAATTCCGACGCCTGCAAGTTCGAGCACATTATCAGTCCCGAACTCGACCAGCGCATCTGCACATTCCTCGGTCATCCGAAGACGTGCCCGCACGGCAATCCAATTCCCCCGGGCCCATGCTGCGGGAAGGTCCACTCCCCGTAGTGGGTCAGTTTGAATTTTCTTGATCGTGGCACAAGCAGTTAAAATTCAAACTGACACAGTACCCGATTCTCCGGTCGAGAACGACGCGAAGAAAGCTCGGTAGCCTCGGCCGCGCCTGGCTATCTCGACGACCAGCCGCGGCGCCGCTTGGCGTGCGCAGCGAGCGGATCTTCGAGAGCCGATAGAATTAGAAAGAAAAATGCCGATACCAATCGATATCCGCAAGAAGCCAATCGGCGTGAAGGTTCACGTCTCAACCGGCGAAGGCGTGGAAATTACGTGGTCCGACGGTCACACGAGCCGCTACGATTTCCCTTACCTGCGCGACCACTGCCCGTGCGCCCTTTGCAGAGACGAGCGCGAAAAGCAAGAAAAATTCGGTTCATCAACAGGAGCGACCGGATCATCCGCGCTGCCGATGTTCAAGCCGCGCGTAAAAGCCAAATCCGCCACCGCGGTCGGCAATTACGCCATCCAGATCGAATTCACTGACGGGCACGCCACCGGCATTTTCAGCTTCGACCATCTCCGCGAAATCTGCCCGTGCGACGCCTGTGCCCGCGAATTCCGCGCCGTCTCAGCTTGAGTGGGTCCATCGGATTCACGTCCGCACGTGAAGCAGCGGTGTCACTCTGAAGGCCGGTTTCGGGCCTGAAGAATCTCTCTTAGCTTTGAGACGGTTCAGCAATCATTCCTGCGGAGTTTTCCTGTTGTGCTCGCGGTCTTCGATCCGCAGTTCAGCTTGCCGGTCGACAGCCACTTCTCGCACGCTCGGCTTTGGTGTCCGGAACGAAAGGGCCGCGCCGATCAATCCGCGCACTACGAGAGCGGCGCCGGCAACTCCAATCAGTAGATCCGTCTGCTTCAGGTCGAGCAAAGGAATCGCAATCAGCAGAATGCCGACCACTCCCAGCGACCCTGCGCGCACCACTGTCAGCGGGAGCCCTTCACCCGGCGCAGGCCTCGCCCACGCGCGTGCGGCCCAGAACACAAAAACAAATCCGAGCACGATCATCACGCCGGGATGCGACGGCAGCGCCAGCCGATGCGTTGCGGATAGCAAGACGAGAATTCCCCCCAGAAGCAGCACGATAAATTCATTCAGCAGACGAAACAGGTTGGGCATCGAAGGCATGGCGGCGTTTCTGTTCGGGCGGATTATCGCTTACAAGATTGCACCACGCAAACAGCGCGCGCGTGCAGCGCTGGCACTGTTGCTAGATTACCTTGGATCGACGACACGCGCGATTCGCGGGCACCTCCGAACGGCTGCGCAGACGCGCCGGTTGCCCGCCGCGCCTTCGATTAGCGCGCAAAGGAAGTGCTAGAATGGGCGTCTTTCACGGGCTGCATCCGCGGGCGGCGGGCAACATCGAATTGTGAGGAGCGAACCTGTGCACAAAGTGATCGTTATCGGAAGCGGATGCGCCGGCCTCACCGCGGCGATTTACACCGCGCGCGCGGATCTGAAACCCCTCGTTTTCGACGGCTACGAGCCCGGCGGCCAGCTCGCGCTGACCACGCTCGTCGAAAATTTCCCCGGCTTCCCCGACGGTATTCTTGGTCCCGAACTGATCGAAAATTCCCGCAAGCAGGCCCAGCGTTTCGGAGCGGAATTTCGCTCCGGCGCGATTGATTCTGTTCACCTCACCGAGCGACCGTTCAAGATCGTGGTTGCCAAAGAGACCTACGAGTGCGAAACGCTGATTGTCGCGGCCGGCGCTTCCGCTCGAATGCTTGGAATCGAATCGGAGAAGCACCTGCTCGGGCATGGCGTTTCCACGTGCGCCACCTGCGACGGCTATTTCTTCCGCGATCGTGAAATTCTGGTCGTGGGCGGCGGCGACACGGCCATGGAAGAGGCGACCTTCCTCACCCGTTTCGCGAAGCGCGTCACGATCGTTCATCGTAGGAACGAATTTCGCGCCACGCGCATCATGCTCGATCGCGCCCGAGCGAACGAGAAAATCCGGTTCCTCACTCCTTACGTGGTCGAAGAAATCGATGATGTCCGCAACAAGTCCGTCGAGCTTGTCACGCTGCGTAACGTTGAGACGGGCGCACCCGAGAAGGTCGCGGTGGAAGGTGTCTTCGTCGCCATAGGCCACGATCCGAACACGAAAGTGTTCCGCGGCCAACTCGAAATGGACGAAGCCGGGTATATTCGCACACACGACGGACCATTAACGAATGTCGCTGGTGTGTTTGCTGCGGGTGATGTGCAGGACCACCGCTATCGCCAGGCCGTCACTGCCGCCGGTTCCGGCTGCATGGCCGCTCTCGAAGCCGAAAAATTCCTCCAGGAACACGCTGTCCTCGAGCAGAAGAAAGCCTGACAGACCATTCTCAGAGCGAATCCCCGGGCGGGCGAACAGCCTACCCTTGTCTGGTTCAGTCGAGCGCGTCTCAAACCATCAGCAATTGCCTAATCAGGGGTCGACGGGGCTTTCGCAGAACTTGCGCCACAGGTAGTAGCCGATACCTGCGGCTGCGCCGACAATGACGATGCGCCAAACAAGATGGTAATTGTAAGGCTCGCCAGGCCGATGCTGCGGCGCGTCGTCCGGCACGAGCGCAACGTAGTACGACTGGCCCGCATTGACCACAAGAGTTTGTGAGCCGCGGTGGAGAACTAGTGCGCCTGTGTAGGCCGAGATGACGATGTCGTTGTGGGCCGTTAACGTCACTTGGCCGTACGCAGGCCTCCCGCCGGCGGCTTGAATCACGCCCTCCGGCGCAAGAATCTCGAACTGACGGTCTGTGAGGGAGGAGAATCCGAGGGTGCCCCGCACGAGTGTAGCTTGCAGAACCGACGCCGATTGGCCGATGTTCGCCGCAGTGTCAGACAGCAGATAAACTTGCCCGCCACCTACGGTCAGACGAAGCTCGCCTCCCGCCGCAGTGTCGAGAGAGTCTCCCGGATACACAGTTGTCCCCCTTGCGGCGTTCACGTGGCCGATGTGGGCGAGATCCGCCAGCACAATCACGGCAAACGTTGCACCGTTCGTTTGCGAGTCGGTTGAAGATACAGCTGCCTGCACCGAGGGCTGAATTTGCAGTAGCAGCATTCCGCTACAAATTAGCGCGATCAGCAGGGAGCGAGAGCAAAAGCGCAATGCGCCTCCTATACTGACAACTCATCGACTCTAGGCACCCCCCTGCTAGGGTGTCAATACCGGAACTCCCGATTTCTCAAGGGAATAGTTGATATGGTTTGTGGGGATTCAGGCGAACAGACAGGACGTTTGTGAGCGCAACTCTCCAGGAATCCGAGACTTCCGAGACCCCCTAGTCCCCCCCCAGAGGCTATAAACAAGCTATGCATGCGTTCCGGCGGGCACGGGCTTTTCGCTCGCGCCGCCATGGCTGCCCAGCTCGCGGACGATATCGCCTACGAAAGCTTTGGCGTCGCCGAAGAGCATCAAGGTCTTATCCATGTAGTAGAGCGGGTTGTCGATCCCCGCGAAACCCGGGCTCATGCTGCGTTTGATCACCATCACCGTTTGCGCTTTGTCGACGTCAATGATGGGCATCCCGTAGATCGGGCTCGACTCGTCGGTGCGCGCCGCCGGATTGGTCACGTCGTTCGCGCCAATGATAAGCGCCACATCCGTTTGCGGCAGGTCGGAATTCATGTCGTCCATTTCGATTAGGTGATCGTACGGAATATCGGCTTCGGCAAGAAGCACGTTCATGTGTCCTGGCATTCGGCCGGCCACAGGGTGGATGCCGAACCGCACCTCCACTCCCTTCCTTGTTAGAACGTCGTACAGCTCGCGAACTTTGTGTTGCGCCTGTGCCACCGCCATACCGTAGCCCGGAACGATTGCGACCTTGCTCGCTGCACCCAGAATCGCGGCCGCTTCTTCGGCATTGGCACTGCGGACGGTGCGCTCTTCCGTTACGGCTTTCGTACTGGTTTTTACCTGTCCGAACGCGCCGAACATGACGTTCGTGAACGACCGGTTCATCGCCTTGCACATGATCACCGACAGGATGAAGCCAGAGGAGCCGTCAAGAGCGCCAGCCACGACGAGGATCTTGCTATTGAGGACGAAGCCCAGCAAAGCAGCCGACAGTCCGGCGTAAGAGTTCAACAGCGAGATCACAGTGGGCATATCGGCGCCGCCGATCGGCGTTACAAGCAAGATGCCGAAGAGCAAGGAGACTCCCACCATCGCTGGGAACAGGAACATGTACTCGGGATGAATCGCGAGAATGATCGCGAGGAGAATCGCTGAACCAAGAACCGACAGACTGACGATATTTTGGCCCCGATATACGATCGGACGCTGCGGAAGCAACTCCTGGAGCTTGCCTGCGGCGATCAGGCTCCCAGTCAGCGTCAGCGAGCCGATGATCACTTCGAGTGCGATCTCCACCATGTCGAATTTGGATACGTGTGGCGCGCGAATATAGTATTCGGCGATTCCGATCACAGTGGCGGACAACGCGCCAAACGCATGGCTTAGAGCGGTTCGCTGAGGGACGGCCGTCATCTTCACCAGGCCAAGCGGGACGCCAATTGCCGCGCCGATGATCAAGGTGACGACGATCCACTTGTATTGGACCAGGTCCGGATTGAACAGCGTCGCGGTGACGGCCATCGCCGCGGCAATCTCACCAGCGAGGACGCCATGACGCGACGTGCTCGGCGAACTCAGCCATCTGAGCGAGAGAATGAACAGAACGGCTGCAACAAGGTAGGCCAGATCGATAATTTGTGCGATGGATGCGGCGCTCATGACTTTTTCGGCTTTCCGGCTTTGAACATGCGCAGCATGCGGTCCGTGATCAGGAATCCGCCGACCATATTGCTGAAGGAAGCGGCCACGGCGACAGCCCCAAGCACCGTCGACAGCGTGGTTCTATGCCAGCCGGTGATGATGATCGCGGCGACGACGACGATCGCGTCTAGAGCGTTCGTGAGCGACATCAGCGGCGTGTGCAGCAGCGGCGAAACGCGCTTGATTACCTCGAATCCAACGAAGCCCGCCAGGATAAAAACGAAAAGATTTGAAATGAAATCTGCCGGCAACTTTCCTCCTTGCCTACGTCGCTTTCTGGCCCGCCAGAGCGGGTATCGAGAAGAATTCACGAACGCGCCCGTTGACGATGTCACCGCCGCGGGTCACGAGCGTGCTGCGAATGATCTCATCGTCGGCGTCAACGCGCGCTTTGCCATCCTTTACTAAATGCGTCAGGAACGTGACCATGTTTCGGGCATACATTTGGCTGGCATCGTGAGGAACCGTGCCGGCCAGATTGAGCCAGCCTATGATCGTGACGCCGTGTGCGACGATGCTCTCCCCGGGCTTCGTCAGCTCACAGTTGCCGCCGCGCTCCGCCGCCAGGTCGACGATCACCGACCCCGGCGCCATTCCCTTCACCATATCAGCTGTGATCAGGATGGGCGCCTTCTTGCCCGGGATCGCCGCGGTGGTGATCACCACGTCATTTTCGGAAACGACGCGCGTGAGCAACTCGCGCTGGCGCTGATAGAACGTTTCGTCCTGCGCCCTCGCATAGCCTCCGGCATCCTGCGCATTTTGCGCCTCGACCGGCAATTCGACGAACCTTCCTCCCAGGCTGTGAATCTGTTCTTTTACGGCGGGTCGCACGTCGTAGGCCGACGTCACCGCGCCTAGCCGTCGAGCCGTCGCAATCGCCTGCAATCCCGCCACCCCTGCGCCGATCACGAATACACGGCTGGGCGTAATTGTTCCGGCCGCGGTCGTCATCATAGGGAACAGGCGCGGCAGTGTATTTGCCGCGATCAGCACCGCTTTGTATCCCGCCACGGTTCCCATCGACGAAAGCGCATCCATGCTTTGCGCGCGAGTGACACGCGGCATCAGCTCCACAGAGAACGAAGTCACTCCCGCGTCGGCGAGGGATTGCACGGATTCCAGAGCTCCTAAGGGGCGAAGGAAGCCGACCAGGATTTGGTCGCGGCGAAATAGAGGAATATCGGCTTTCCCGGTCTTGTCGTTCGACCCGTAGCCAAGCACCTGAACGATGATGTCAGCCGCCCGGAAAACGTCGGCGCGGCTCGGCAACACCTGTGCGCCCTTGGCCGCATACTCCGCATCGCGGTAACCGGCCTCAACGCCGGCACCTTGCTCGATCGCTACGTCCAGATTGGCTTTCTTTAGGTTCGCGACTGCCGAAGGGACGAGCGCTACTCGGCGCTCGCCTGGATAGATCTCTCGAGGGACACCAACAATCATCCGTTACTCCTCGCTCAAAACGCTGTAATGCGCGGCTCGGTGCGCGGGCATTTTTATAATATTCCGTTCGTCCGCGTCGAGGAAAAACTGCGAGCTGAAAATTATCGGGCTGAACCCTTCATTCGTTCAAGTCCCCGTATGGCACCGTTCAACATGTGCCCGAACGGAGCAACTTCGCGCCACTGGGCATATGACCCAACCAACACTGGTAAAAAGGCGCTTGTCTCCGGTTACATCATAAATGGCTCTATCCTCTCCTACGGTTACATGCGTGAATGGCGATGGGGCCCCCGCACTACTGGCCCATGGGAACCGCAGCGGCACCGAACTCGTCCGCGTGCTTCCCGTGGAGTTGCACCAGATCTGGTGCAGTGGCGGTGGTCGCAAAACAGCACGAAAGTGTATCTATCAAAATTTCAACTTTCATTGATTCTAAAGGGACTTACGGCGGGATTTGATCGTCATGTGTATCTATCAAAAATGTACAAACCTTACGCCAAATTCCAGCACGCCCGGAGTGAGAGCGGGTTGATTTTGCATGGGTTAACTAGCGTATCCCACACCGAGGCACATGGCCGTAAGACATGGGTAATTTCGATACCGGCGCAACATCAGCGCGGTCAGAACCAGAGTCGGGCTTTCGGCCGGGCACGGTGATCGGCCCGGTGCTTCCTTGCATCCCTGCTTCCTTGCCTCCTTGCCTCATCGCTTCCTTGCTTTCTGCCTCCTTGCCTCCCGCCTTGAGCCATCCGCTGCCTTAACTTCCTTTGCCTCGCCGCCTCCCTGTAGAATGATTGTTCGGCAAAAGGGGTCGCTTTTCATGATTACGCTGTTTGGACCGCCAGAACCTACTCTGCGCGAGCGTCTGAAGGATGCGGTCAGCAAGACACGCTCGGAACTCTCCGCTCGCGTCGAGCAGATTCTCACCGGCGACCGGCCCGTCGATCCGGCGTTGTTAAAGCAGCTTGAATCGGCGCTCCTGAGCGCCGATATAGGGGTGGGTACCACAAAAGATGTCCTCGCCGCCCTTCGCGCGCAGGTCACCGAGCACAAACTGGAAGGCTCCGACCAGTTGCGCCGCGAACTGAAGAATCAGGTACTGCGCATCCTGAATGCGCCCGCGGCTTCATCGAACGGCAAAATCGAGGTGACTCCGCGCGTTCTGTTCGTTGTCGGTGTAAACGGCACCGGCAAGACGACCACCATCGGCAAGCTGGCAAATCGGCTGAAGAAGGAAGGCGGAAACATCGTCCTGTGCGCCGCCGACACATTTCGCGCTGCGGCAATCGAACAGCTCGAAGTTTGGGGCCGGCGCGCCGGAGTGGAAGTGATCAAGCAGAAATCCGGCGCCGATCCCTCGGCCGTGATTTTCGACGCGCTTGCCGCCGCAAAATCTCGCAACGCGGACGCCGTAATCGTAGATACAGCAGGACGCCTCCACACGAAATCGAATCTGATGGCGGAACTCGAAAAGATGAAGCGCACCGCCTCGAAAGCTGTCCCTGGCGCCCCGCATGACGTGTTGCTCGTGCTCGATGCCACTACCGGCCAGAACGGGCTCAATCAGGCGCGTGAATTCTGGAACCATGCGGGTGTTACAGGCATTGTCCTGACGAAGCTCGACGGCACGGCAAAGGGCGGCATTGTAGTCGCCATCGCCCGCGAACTCAACCTGCCGATTCGATTCGTGGGCACCGGCGAACAGATGGACGATCTCGTCCCGTTCGACGCGCAAACCTATGTCAACTCGCTCTTCGACTAGCGAGGCCGACGAGCGTTTCGAGCGCCGCGCGCTCGCGCTCGCCGAACGCGGCATGGCGCTCGCGCACCCGAATCCAACCGTGGGCGCCGTCATCGTTAAAAGCGGTAAAGTCGTCGGCGAGGGATTTCATCTATTTGACAAGCGCGATCACGCCGAAATCGTCGCGATGAGACAAGCTGGTGAAAAAGCGCGCGGCGCAACACTTTACGTCACACTCGAGCCCTGCTGCACGACGGGACGCACTGGTCCCTGCACAGAGGCGGTTATCCGTGCCGGAATCCGCCGCGTCGTCGCGTCAATGTCCGACCCCAATCCCGCAGTAGCCGGCAAAGGATTCGCGCAGCTACGCCGGGCGAATATTCGCGTCGACGCAGGCAGAGACGCCGACGTATCCCGACGGTTGAACGAGTCGTTTGCAAAATGGATCAGAGGCGGCGTCCCTTTCGTAACTTTGAAAACCGCCCTCACTCTGGATGGCAAAATCGCTGAGCGTCCCGGTCGCTCGACTTCAATTTCCGGCAAGTCGTCGCGAGAATACGTTCAGCGCCTGCGGCACGAAGCTGACGCGCTGCTCACGGGCATCGGCACAATTCTGGTGGACGATCCGCTTCTCACCGACCGCACGCGCGAGCCCCGCCGCAGGCCGATTCTTCGCATGGTCGTCGATTCGCATCTGCGCCTGCCGTTAAAATCGCGTCTGGTCAGGTCAGCGCGAAGCGATGTGCTGGTGCTAACCACGCGATCGGAGAAAACCCGAAAAGCGCGGGAACTCACGCGAGCGGGAGTCGAAGTTATTCACGTGCGAGCGCGAGCTGGCCGCGTTGATCTGGCAGACGTCATGCGCGAACTTGGCCGTCGTCAAATCCTGAATGTGCTTCTTGAAGCCGGTGCGGAGCTGAACGGGGCTGCACTCGAAGCCGGCATTGTGGACAAAATGATTCTCTTCTATGCTCCCAGGATCATGGGAAACGGCGGCGTTCCGATGGCGCGACTTTCCTCGCGTGCATTCGAGAACTTGCCGCTCCTGAAAGATATCACTGTGAGTCCTTTCGGTTCCGATTTCATCGTCCAAGGATATTTTCACGATGTTTACGGGAATCATCGAGGCCGCCGGAAAGATTGAGTCGCTCGAACGCGGCGATACGGGCGGTAAGCTCTGCATTAGTCTCGCTAATACGCCCGAGATCGTCTCTGGAACGAAAATCGGCAACAGCATCGCCGTAAGCGGCTGCTGTCTAACGATTGTCGAGCTCGATAAAAAAGGTTTCTCCGCGGATCTTTCCGGCGAAACGCTGCGTCGCACGTCATTCGGCGAGAAGAAACCGGGAGACTTCGTGAATGTGGAGCGCCCGCTTGCGGCCGGGGCGCGACTCGGCGGGCATTTCGTCCAAGGCCATGTCGACGGCATCGGCCGCGTGACACGCCTCGCTCAGGAAGGCAACAACTGGTGGCTCTCCATCCGTGTGCCGGAGGACTTGAGGCGCTACGTCGCGGAAAAAGGATCAATCGCAATTGATGGCATCAGCCTTACTGTCGCCGCATGGCACGATGGCGTCGCGGATATCGCCGTCATTCCCTTTACCCATCGCGAAACGAGCGTGAAGCGCATGGTTCCCGGCGACGCGGTGAATCTCGAAACCGATATCCTGGCAAAATACGTCGAGAGCCTTCTGGAATCGCGCGCCACTCCAAAGTCCTCGCGATTAACCGTGTCCCGGCTCATTGAAGAAGGGTTCTGATGCCGCCTTCCGAACGCAACTATGACGTGGTCGTCATCGGCGCCGGCGTGTTCGGCGCATGGACTGCGTACTACCTTCGCAAGGCAGGTGCCAGCGTTCTGCTGCTCGACGCCTACGGCCCAGCCAACTCGCGCGCCAGTTCTGGCGGCGAATCGCGCATCATACGCATGGGCTACGGCTCCGACGAGATTTACACGCGCTGGTCGATGAATGCGCTGCCGAAATGGAAGGAGCTATGCGCCCAAGCAGGCCGGCCGGAACTGTTTCAGCCCACGGGCGTTCTTTGGATCGCGCACGAAAACGACAAAATTGCGCTCGCCACGATGACTACTCTCGACCGCGTCGCCTCCCGCTTCGAGAAGCTATCGCTCGCTCAGATGATTGAGCGCTATAGCGCCTTCTCGTTCGAGCACGACTGCTGGGGCATTTTCGAGCCGGATAGCGGCGTGCTGATGGCACGACGAGCGGTGCATACGGTAGTCGACGAAGCCCAGAAATCGGGAGTTGCATATGCGAACGATCAGGTTCGCCCGCCGACGGCCCGAGGCATTAAACTGGACCAAATCACGACGCGCGACGGTGAAAATTATTCGGCGGGAACGTTCGTTTTTGCTTGTGGTTCCTGGCTTGGCAAGATTTTTCCGGACATCCTTGGTAGCCGCGTCTTTCCCTCGCGGCAGGAAGTATTTTTCTTCGGCGTACCTGCGGGCGACCGCCGTTTTGCGCCGCCGCAGATGCCGACCTGGCTCAAACAGCGTGACGAATTCTATGGCATGCCCGACCTGGAAAATCGCGGCTTAAAAATTGCCCACGATCGCCATGGTCCGGCAGTCGATCCCGACACGCAGTCACGAACGCCCACGGCGGAAGCCATTGCTCTTGCGAAACAATACGTCGCACGTCGATTTCCCAACCTTCGCGACGCACCTATTGTAGAAGCGCGCGTCTGCCAATACGAAAACACGTCCAGCGGCGATTTTCTGATCGACCGCCATCCGCAAATGGAGAACGTTTGGCTGGTTGGCGGAGGATCAGGTCACGGATTCAAACACGGGCCTTCCGTTGGCGAGTACACCGCGGCGCACGTGTTGAACGGCGCCGGTGTCGACCCGCGTTTCTCCCTTGCCACAAAGGAATTGGTGCAACATCGCGCGGTTTTCTAAGTCGCACGCTAGCTTGGGCCTCTACTTGCGACCGCGAACCCTGGCGAGTTTACTTCAGTTGGGTGTCCGGAACGGAAGGGACAGCTATGATTTTTGGCTTGTCTCGCAATTACGCAGCAGCGAGGCGCCTGACCCAGATGTTCTCGGTCGCAGGCTTACCGAGGTGAATGCGTCCTGCGCGACCGTCAACAGAGACCGCTGCGGTCTGGTCGTACTCGCGATCGTGCAGGCGCAATCGCGCGCCCGGACGCAAGTGCAATCGCTCGATGAATTCCAGGAAATGCGCGTCCTTTTCGTGGATGCGCATGATTTCGTAGGAGTGGCCGACTTCCGCTTCTGAAAGTTTGATCGCGCCGTATTTCCTGCGAAGGCGGGGCATCCCGCCGAACAAAGGTACGCCGTGCGGGCAACGGCTCTCGCGTCCGAAACGCTTCAGCAGCAGATGAGCCACTTCCGGCGAAATTCCATGCTCGAGCCGCTCGGCTTCCTCATGCGCGCGCGACCACTCGATGCCGATCACCTCGGTTAGCAGCTTTTCCGCCAGCCGATGCCGCAACACAAGGTGCTGAGCGATGCCCTTTCCCTTCGCGGAGAGTTCGATGCGGCCACCGCGCCGCAAACGGACAAAGCCTCCGCGCGTCATTCGTTTGAGCGCAGCGGTAACGGCAGGAGGAGTTACGCCCAGGTCCTCAGCGAGCCTCGCGCTGATCGGGGCCTGCTCCTCCTGAACGATCTCCCAGATCGCCTTGAGGTAGTCCTCCTGCGAAACGCTGGTCTTTTCGCGCCGCATTCGATTGAACCTGTCGCCCCGACGCCGATGCTGCCAGCGATATGCGCTCTACCCGATCGGCGGCTGTACCGCAATCGACTTCGAACCTAAGCGAATCGCGATTCAGGCGTCCCCTGCTTCTTCCTGTTGCGCCGTAACGATGTCATCCGCGGCGCGCGACACGCGCAGCCGCTCTGCCAATTCTCGTATTCGCGAATCGATGTCGTCGCAGACACGCGCGTGCGTCTCAACGTCATCGCCGAACGGATCCGAAACTCGCCAATCCTCAAATAGTTGCTCGTGATGAAATAGGGATTTCCCCGGCAAGCCCGACATGTTCACCACTAGATCCGGCTTGGATAGCTTGTGGCTATGCAGCCCTTTCGAGAATTGTCCATCGATCGAAATCCCGCGACTATCGAGCACCTTCTTCGCCGTCGGATCGATGAAGCCCAGCGGCTGGACTCCCGCGCTCTCGGCTGCAATCACGTCTGACGCGATATGCCGCGCGATCGCCTCTGCCATCTGGCTGCGGACGCAATTCCCCATACACACGAACAGCACCGTTGTCCTTAGCGGTTCTTGCATAGGGAGCAAGGATGGCACATTCCTTATGCGAATAGGAAGAGGCCGAGGCGCAGTCGCGTACGCAACGAAATCGCTTGCCGCTTCCCTGAAGTCTGGTCGGCTGGTAACATCCGCGAGCGACTTCGCGCTCATGGGAGGCACTTGGTGAGACGCATGAACCGTTACACATTTGGAAGAGCGGCCGGTGGCGCGGTACTTGTGTGCGTCGCGGCACTGGTTGCAATTGCGCAGAACAACCCCACCCCGACATACACACTGAAGCCAACGCCAAGCACTGTCGAGTGGGGTCACTATGACGCAGCCGCCAAGCCGGTACTGCGAATCAAATCGGGCGACACCGTCCAGATTCAGACCCTGCTGACAAATGAGCCCAAGCCGCTCGAAGCCGCGGGCGTCCCGCCAGACCAAGTCGAGCAATCATTGCGCGACATCGTAGATCAGGTGAAGGACCACGGGCCCGGCGGCCACATCCTCACGGGGCCAATCTACATCGACGGCGCCGAGCCGGATGACGTCCTCGAAGTTCGCATTCAGAAGATCCAGCTTGCCATTCCATACGCCTACAATGCCTTCGGCCCGCGAAGCGGCATCTTTCCGAACGAATTCCCGTATCCGCGAACGAAAATCATTCCACTCGATGCCACTCGCATGGTCGCCCATTTCGCCGACGGCATCGAAATCCCGCTGCATCCGTTTTTCGGCAGTATGGGAGATGCGCCGCCGCGCGGCCGCATCAGCAGTGGACCTCCGTGGATCAATGCTGGAAATCTCGACAACAAGGAACTCGTGGCGGGCACCACGCTTTATATTCCGGTGCACGTGCCCGGCGCGCTATTCGAAGTGGGCGACGGGCACGCAGGACAAGGCGATGGCGAAGTCGATATCACGGCGCTTGAAACGTCGCTGATCGGCACGTTCCAGTTCGTCGTGCGCAAAGACCTGCACTTCCACTGGCCTCGCGCCGAAACTCCCAACTACTACATTACGATGGGCCTTGATCCCGACTTGAACGAAGCGACGAAAATGGCCGTCAACGAGATGATCGACTATTTGACTACGGAAAAGCATCTCTCCCGCGACGACGCCTACATGCTTTGCAGCGTCGCCGCCGATCTGCGGATTACGCAACTCGTCGACGGGACCAAGGGAGCCCATATGATGTTGCCTAAGTCGATCTTCGCTGCGAAGTAGGGTTGGTTTGATTGCGTTATCGCAGCTGGTTGGCTGTCAGTACTTCCGCAGGACGCCGACGACGCGACCTTGGATACGAACATCGTTGGCAGCGACGACGATGGGGGCCATTTGCGCGTTGGCAGGCTGGAGACGGATCTTGCCGCCCGACTCGCGATAGAAACGCTTCACGGTCGCTTCGTCTTCACCCACCAGCGCCACGACGATCTCGCCGGTATTGGCCACCTGTGTCTGCTCGACAACAATGTAATCGCCATCGAGAATGTGGTCGTCTCTCATCGATTCGCCCTTCACCTGTAGGACGAAGGTGTTCTGGCCGCGGCCGAAATCGCTCAGAGAAATCGTTTCGCGGTCTTCGACAGCTTCAAGGGGCCGGCCGGCGGCGATGCGTCCCGCGAGCGGCAATTCCACGGAGTGGCGATTGATGATCTCTTTGCGTACCGTCTGGGGCAGCTGCAGCACTTCGATCGAACGGCTTTGATTGTACCCCCGGCGGATAAAGCCCTTTTTTTCGAGCGTCGAAAGATGCTTGTGGACCGTCGCTAACGACGTAAGTTTTATGCCTTTCGCGATTTCTTCGAAGCTGGGGGAATAGCCGTGCTTGTCCGAGAACGTGACCAGGTAATTCAGAACATCTTTCTGACGCTTCGTGAGCACCATTGCATTCGCCTCCGAACGGTTCGGGTCTCGCCGGGCATGGCGACTGTAGGCGAATCAAAAGCGAAAGTCAATAGTACTCCGGAACAGGCAGCCACTGTCCGCGCAGGACCTGCGGACAGGGAGAGGTCCAGTTGGGACCATTGGTCGCAGCCTACGAGCGTAGAGCCGTGGGGTTGCGTTAAGTGCCAGCGGCATGATGCACCCCTGCGACATTTCAACTAAGGCCTCACGGCGCCGCGCCTTTTCCCTGGTCGCAGGCGTGCGCCTCAGCGATGGCGAAGCCGCAGGGATTCCCAACTTCCGTCGGCGGTCCAGCCACCGTCAACGGCGAGCGCGTGACCATTGATAAAGCCGCTCTGCGCATCATCGGCAAGAAACGCGATCGCAGATGCTATATCGTCCGTACTTGCAAACCTTCCCATAGGTATGCGGCCCTTGATGTCGGCGTCTGTGTAGCCTCCGCCAGCCTGGTCGGCGACATCCATCTCGGTCTTTACCCATCCCGGGCAAACGGCGTTCACGCGAACTCCCCGTCCGCCCCACTCCGCCGCGAGAGTGCGCGTAAGGCCGATCAGCCCGTGCTTTGAAGCGTTGTAGGCGGCACGGTCCGCAATACCAACCAGTCCGGCGACCGAAGAAACATTTACGATACTGCCCTTTCCAGCGGCGAGCATTTCCGCGCCGAACGCTTTGGCAAGTAAGAATGGCGCGACAAGATTGACATCGAGGACGCGGCGATAATCGGCCGCCGAGGTGGCTTCCGCAGGGACAATCAAACTGACGCCGGCGTTGTTAACAAGGACGTCTGTCCGGCCCCAGGTTTGTCGCACGGTGCGAACAAATCCGTCCACAACCGACTCATCCGCGACGTTCCCGACGCACGCCAGCGTCTCGCCGCCAATGGACCGAATCGAGTGGACAGTTTCGTCCGGCGCGCGCAAGTCGCTCAGTGCTACACGATATCCTCGCTGCGCCAACACTTCCGCCACTCTGCGGCCGATTCCCTGTGCCGCGCCGGTGACGACGGCACTCCGCTTTTCTCGAGTCAAATAGCCTCCTGTTCGGCTTCCCTGTTCGCGGTCCGGTCCATCGCGTACTGATCCCGAGGGCTTTGGATTAAGCCGAGAGTGTCGCACGAAGGCCGCGAGTGGCCATAGCCAAACCGTCGTAAGTGGGTATTGTCTTTCATATCCCATCCGTTCAATTCTTCCGTCGTTGGAACAACATGGGAGGGTGTCATGAAACACTTCACAAAATTCGCCGTAATCGCGGCCGCGCTGGTTTTCTCGATGGCAGGAACGCCGGCGCGACACAGCTGCGCTTCGGCGGGTGCGAAACAGACCGCGGCCGACATGCCAAGCGGAACGAAGACCAAGGGCAAGGTCGTGTACGTCTGCGCTTGCCTGAAAACGAAGTCCTGCTCCTGCATGAGCATGGCGAAGACCGAAGGTCCTTGCGCCTGCGGAACGGAAGGTGGTCCGCCAATGAAAGCGGTTCCCGCGAACAGCGCCTGGGCTAAGGAGAACCGCCAGGCCCTGTCGAAGTAGGCGCCGCCGCACGGCACAAAAGCAGCCAATCAGGCTTGGTCGATCAGACGATGGTGGATGGCGTATAGCGCTAGCTCAAGGCGATCGGACACACCGAGCTTGTCGAAGATGTTGTGCAGGTGATTCTTCACTGTTTGCTCGCTGATGAAGAGCTTCTCTCCGATTTCACGGTTGCGAAAGCCTTGTGCGACCAGCTGGACGATCTCCTTTTCGCGGTCGCTGAGCAGAGGTTTTTCCCGCCGGATGCCCGCTTCGGCGGATTTTTTGAAGGCGTCAATTACTTCCGCGGTCATTCGATTGTCGAGCCAGATCTCGCCATCGAAGACCTTATGAATGCTCTTCAACAGCAGGTCGCTGGCGGACTGTTTCAGCACAACGCCGCGAGCGCCGAGCCGCATGGCGCGAACCACGTCGCGATCATCCTCCGCGGCAGTTAGCACAATGACGCGAGTCGGAAGCAATTCGAAATTCACTTCCTCGAGGACAGCTAGCCCGTCCTTTTCCGGCATCCGAAGGTCAAGCAAAAGGATATCCGGCTTCAATTTCGGGAGCATTTTCGTGCATTCGACGCCGTTCGAAGCCTCGCCGACGATCTGCGTGTCGTCGGACCCTTCGAGCAGCTTGCGGAGGCCTTCACGAAAGATGGCGTGATCGTCCGCAACCAGGATGCGAATAGACTGCTTCGGTTTGGTCATCGTCAATTCAGTGGAACTTCGACGGTTAGGCGAGCCCCATGCCCGGGACTAGACTCCACCGTAAGCGCCCCTCCGACGCTTCGCGTTCTTTCCTTTATGGAAATTGGACCTATCCGAAGACGGTCCAACTCTTCACTCGTGTACCGTCCGGAGAAACTGAATCCTCCGCCGTTATCATCAACTACCAGATAGATTTTGGCCTCGTCTTGACCCAGTTTTACCACGACGTGACTAGCACTCGCATGCTTTTTTACGTTGTGTAGTGCTTCTCGGTAAATCTGGAACAACTCACGGCAAATGCGGTCAGGAGCGCGCAAATTGCGATCTTCGATGAACAAGTCGATGGCAATGGCCGATTCGTTGCGGAAACGCTCTGCGAAACCGAGCATCAGTTCGCGCATGTCGGCGCTTTCAACGCGCAGAGGACGCATGTCCTTCACCATGCGGCGGAACTCCTGGCTTTCTTGCTGGAGCGTGCGTTGGAGGGCGCCGACTTCCTGCGCCAGCGCCGATCCCGCCAGCTTCCGCCGGATCACATCGAGCTGGATATTCATGCTCAGCAGCGTTTGCAGGATGCCGTCGTGCAAATCGCGTGAGATTCGGCTGCGCTCCGATTCAATGGCTCGCGCGCGCAGGTTGCGCAGCAGGAAAATGTTTTCAAGCGGCGGCCCAATATGGCGGACGATGCGTTCGATCTGGCGCAAGTCGCGGGGCGAGAGCCCACGCTTCGGGTTCATGAGCAAGACCCGTCCCGTCGGCCGGCCGCCTGACTCGATCGTTGCTGCATAAAGCCTTTCGGCCTGTAGCTCCTCTCGCGCGGACTCCGGTGGTACAGGCACAGTCCGAAAGCGCTGGCCACTGCGGCGGTCCCAACCGAACCCTGAACCGTTACCGTTGCCGTTGCGGAACTGCCAGCCCATAGACACTTCCAGAGAATCCATGAGGAAGGCGTCCCCTTGAGTCAGCGGAGGCGTTTCGGCCGCCACCGGATCGCGCTCGTTTGGATGTACTTTCCAGACGAACAGGCGTTCCAGATCTTCGTCGCGGACGGCAAGACACGCCTGGTCGCACTCGAAACGGGTAGCCATTTCGCCCAGAGCCTGGCGAATCGACTCGCTTAGTCCCCGGTCAAATTGGAGAAGAGACGTGATCCTCTGGAGGAAATCCTGGCCATCGAGGTGTTCGCGCTCGCGAGCGCCCAGAAACCCCATACCCATGCCCGAGACGACGATGCCGAAGCCGATCAGGAGCCAGTGTGGAGCATCTTGCCAACGGATGGGCGTGGACCAGCCGACTCGGATGACGGCAGCCGCGCTCGTCGCAATCACCAGAATCACCACACCACGTGAGTGGCCGTGCGTCGCGAGAGCAAAGACAGCAAACAAAAAGAGGAACCAAAAAGCCGAGAGAGAAGGCGTCAGATATAGGAAAGCCGCTAAGGCGACAAAATCAGCGGCGATCGGTATGCGCCACTTGCGCTCGCTCGCAAAGCGGTCGATGACTGCGTCGGCCAGCGCTAAAACCAGGTAGACGGAAAGAAAAATCGCCGATGGCTTGCGCAACGCGGGTGTCGACGTCTCGAGAAGAACAACAAGCGAAAGCGAAACGAGCGTCGCTCGGCCAAGAGTGATCTGGCGGTCGAGGTACGGGCTATCTGTACTGTCGAGATACATCAGTTCGCAGGAAAACCCCCGAGAAAGTCTAGCAACCCCGAAATGGCGCGCAACCGCGTGTCCTCTTGTGGGTAATGGCAGATTGAAACGACGCCGGACAAGCGGCGGCCTGATGCTTCTGGGCGATTCAAGGAGTGCCGATTTTGCACAGAGGCCTGTGGAATTCACACCCAATCCACAGCTGCGATCTATTGACGCGCGATGCATAATCGGTTTCAGTAGCAGGGGCCAGACGAGGGGCCACTGTTGACGCAGCGATTCACGCGACGAGAGGTCGGGCGCATTCTGGGAGTAGAGCCGAGCCGTCTTCGCTATTGGGAGCGGCTGCGGCTGGTTCGTCCTCGCTCACGATGGGGAGAGCGCTTCTACGGCTTTGGAGATTTAGTTGCGCTCCGAACCCTGCAGCGCTTGACTGCCCGCCATATTTCGGCACGACGAGTTCGTTCCGCCGTTGCTTCCATCGAACAGGAATTTGGGTCGGCTGAACTCACGCTGAATGACCTCACGCTGGTAGACCGCGGTGGATGCCTGGCTGTTGTCCCGCCGGGAGCGACGGCACCGTTTGATCCGTTGAGGCGGCAGTGGCTGCTGGCGTTTGAAATTGGTTCCGCCGCAGGCGAACTGCGCGCGATGGCGCCGCACACGCCGGACGCCCTGTTCCAGCGGGCGCTCGACTGCGAAAGCGATCCGGAAACTTTGCCCGAGGCAGTGGCAAATTATCGCCGCGTCATTGACGCTGCGCCGAACTGGGTGGAAGCGCATATCAATATGGGCGTTGCTCTGTATCAGATGGGATGCGTGGCGGATGCACAGGCGGCATTCGAGTCGGCGGTGCGGCTCGATCCGGAGAACGGAATTTCGCGCTACAACCTCGGCTGCGTTCTGGAAGAGCAGGGCGAGATTGAAGCTGCCGTGGAGCATCTGCGCGAGGCGGCATCACTGATGCCGTCGCACGCCGACGTGCATTTCAACTTGGCACTCGCCTACGATAAGCGTGGCGAGCGCCAGCTCGCGCGTGAAGAGTGGAGCGCCTATCTTCGCTACGCGCCGAATGGTCCGTGGGCCGAAGAGGCTCGCAGGCGGCTAAGGCAATACTTGCGCAGCAGCAAGCCTAGCGCGCCAATCCCCTTCCCCCGTAAAGCGTGAACCTTTTGTCACAGCGGAGCAGCGATACAGAGTTCCCGGAAAAGATAAGGTTGGAAACGGTTTAAACCGCGCCTGCAAAGAATCTGTGTGCGCTCTGTGACTCCGTGGCCGATCAGCTAAGCGTTACATTTCACGTAGAGACATGGCCACAGGCCGAAGCGCTGCGCGAACTGCGGGCAGCAATCCACCCATTACGCCCATCACGAGCGCGAACGCCACTCCCATCAGCAGGAGACCAAACGTAATCCTGAACGCGAAAGCGACGTTCGAGAACGTCTGAAAGTTCATCGTTTGCGTGGTCAAGCCGTTCAGGGGCAGCACCGCGACGCAACCGATGATCCCCGCCATGAATGAAATCAGGAGAGCCTCGAACAAGAACGAAAGGATCACGTTCCAACTGGAAAAGCCGAGCGCGCGCATGGTGGCGATTTCGCGGCCGCGTTCGGACACGGCGGAATACATCGTATTGAGGGCGCCAAAGATTGCGCCAATCGCCATGATCGCCGCGACCAGACCCCCTAGAACGGTGATCAACGTCGTCATGGTCGACGATTGCTTGGCGTAATAATCGACTTCGCGTTCGACCTCGAGATTCAAGCTCGGATCGGACGTGATCGAGTCCTTGAACTTCTGGAAGGCCGCGGGTGAAGTCAGGTGAACGGTAGCGGACTGGAAGATGTTATCCGGTCGCTTCAAGACGGCATTCAGGATTTTGCCGTCACACCATACTTCCGAATCGAAGGCCGAGCCATTTGCATCGAAAACTCCGACAACCTGCCATCTGCCGCCGCCAAAATTCACCGTGTTTCCGACGGTGAGGCCTTCGTACGATTTCGAGGCGTTCTTGCCCACAACCATCTCGTCCAAGCCGGGCTTGAACATCCGCCCTTGCACGATCTTCACGAATTTGCGGATTTCAAGAACGTTCGAAGAAACGCCGCGTATCTGCACGTTCGCGTCCGTCCCAGTGCTGATCAGTGGTATCGGAATCACGCCGACCACTTCCTGCGTCACAAGCGGGTGTCCGGAAGAATCGTGGGCTACGCCCGGCTTGTCCTCAACGGTCCGGACGGAATCGAGCGTGATGCCACCCATCATTTCGGATTGTGACCCTGCACGCATGACGAGCGCATCGTCTGGCGAGCCAGACGCGACCAGCGTGGCCCGGAAGCCGCGCGCCAACGAAAGCATCGCGATGAACACGCCAACCGTCCCCGCTATACCCAGAATCGCAACAATCGTCGAAGTCCAGCGTGAGCGGATGCTTCGAAAGTTGTACGAGATCGGTACCGAGCCGATAAATGGCGCAAGTAAGCCGGCGATGATTCCAACGATGATGGTCAAGACGACCGCCGCGGCAAGCGTTATGACAATCCCGAAAAAGATCTTTGGGAGCATGTGGTTCAGACCCTCCGAAGGGCGTCGATTACGCGCATCCGCATCGCGCCCCATGCGGGAAGAATCCCGCTGGCGAAACCGACGGCAATAGCAGCAATCACTCCGTAGATCAACACTCGCGTCGACAATAGGAGCGGCGGCAGCATGCCGGAAAGACCTTTGGCAAGAGCGGGAATCATCACTGCCGCGAGCAACAGTCCGACGCAGCCGATGATCGCGATCACCACCGACTCAGTGAGCACGAAACCGAGGACTGACCTGTCAGAAAAACCGATCGCCTTCAGAACGGCGATTTCGGGCGTGCGCTCCCGAACCGAAATTGCCATCGTGTTTCCCGTGACCAGAAGCAGGGTGAAGAACACGACTGTGCCGATCGTCATGATCAGGAGTTTGATGTTTCCGAATTGCTTGACCCAGCCCTGCGCAAACGCCGATTCCGTTTCCGTCTTGGTTTCGTAAGGAGAATTCGCAAACGTGTTGTCGATGGTCTTGGCGATGCGCGGCGCGTCTGCGGAACTATCGATGCGCAGCGTGTACCATCCCACCTGTCCCTGCAGGCGGTCGGGCACGCTTTCCTTGAAATATTCCCATTGAATCCAGAACTGCGTTTGGTCGTCCTGCGGTTTTGCCCCGTGGTAGACGCCGTCGATATTGAATTCGAGTGCTTTGTCCTGCAGTCCGTACAGGGTGGTCTTGAGCGGGATACGATCGCCGATTTTCCAGCCGAAACGCTTCATGGTAGTTGCGCCGACGACCGCGCCCTGCCGGTCTTTCAGGAACGTGTTCCACTGATCGTCGGGGACAATCAGCTCGGGGAAGACCTGGCGCTGGTTGTCCGGATCGATCACGAACTGCGGGAAAAAGTTCTTCGGGTCCTGATACACGCCGCCGAGCCAATTATCGTGCGTCACGTTTTTCACGCCCGGAATGTGCGCGATCTGATCCTGATAAGAAAGCGGTACCGTGTTGATGATCGAGGTGCGATTGATCGTCACCAGCCGGTTGGCGCTGACGATGTCCGCACCACGGGTGAACGCGTCGTTTATCACGCCCAGGAAGGCGAACAGGAAAAGCGCAACGGCGAACGAACCAATGGTCAGGAGCAAACGCACTTTTTTCCGGACCAGGTTCGCGAGGATCAGCCGGCTGAACTTCATGCCACACCTCCCGCAACGACTCCTTGCCGTGCCCCCGCCTCGACCAAAACGCCCTTGTCCAGATGCAAAGTGATGCTTGCCTGGCGCGCCACAACAGGATCGTGCGTCACCATCAAAACTGTTTTCCCATACTCCTTCACCAGGCGCTTGATCAGATCCATCACTTCATCGGCGCTCTTGCGATCGAGATCGCCCGTGGGCTCGTCGCATAGCAGGAACGTGGGATCGGCGACGATTGCACGAGCGATGGCCACGCGCTGTTCCTGTCCGCCAGAGAGCTGTCGCGGGTAGTGATGCATGCGTTCGCCGAGCCCGACCACTGACAGAGCCGTTTCTACGTGCTTGCGACGCTCGGCTTTCGAAAGCTTCGTCAGCAGCAACGGCAGTTCGACGTTCTGAAAGGCCGTCAGCACGGGGATCAGGTTGTACATCTGGAAAATGAAGCCGACGTGTCGCGCGCGCCATTCCGTCAGCTTGCCGCGCGACATATGTGTGATCTCATCACCTGCAACGGTGACGCTGCCCTGTGTTGGAACGTCGAGTCCCCCAAGCAAATTGAGCAGAGTGGTCTTGCCTGAGCCGCTTGGGCCCATGAACGCAACGAAGTCGCCCTTATCCACGTCGAGAGTTAGTCCTTGCAGGACGTGAATGTCTTCGTTGCCGCGGCGGTAAGTCTTATCAAGACCACGAACCTGGATCAGGCTTCCTGTTTTTCCGTTGCCGTCCACGCTAACCATGAGTAACGCTCCTATCCTGAGTTCTCATCGATTCGTTCGGCCGGTTCAACCGGCCTGCGGTTCCCCGAACGCACCGTAATCGGGTACAGGCCTCGTTTACTGTTTGACCTGCACCTGCTGACCGTCGTGCAGATCAGCCGGCCCGCCCACGATGACCGTATCCCCGGCCGCCAGTCCTGCGAGAATCTGCGCCCGGCTACCATCATTGGTTCCTACCTTCACCGCGTGGCGCTGCACCCTATTGTCGTTCACCAGAAATACGAATTTTTGGCCGCTATCCTCGTGCACCGCATTCTGCGGAATAAAAAGCCCTGCCGGCGCTTTCCGCGATTCCTGTTTCTCCTGGCTCAGAAATGTGACCTTTACTCCCATGTCCGGCAGGATACGGGGATCAAGCTTGTCGAAAGCGATTCGCACTTCCACCGTTGCCTTGTCCCGGTCCGCCGTTGGAATAATCGTTCGCACGTGGCACGGGATTTTCCAGTCTGGATACGCGTCCAGGGTCGCGGTCACTTGCTGATGCGTTTTTACGCGTGCGATATAGTTCTCGTTCACGTCGACTTCGATTTCGTTCGAGGCCATATCGACGATGGTCGCAATCCCGGTGCGCGTGAATCCTCCGCCGGCCGAGACCGGGGAGACCATTTCGCCCACCTGAGCGTCTTTGGAAACGATGATTCCGTCGAACGGCGCGTGGATCACACAATTGTCAACGGCCTGTTGCGCTTCCTTGATGCGAGCATCCCCTGCGAGCACTTGCTCCTGCGTGTAATCAATGCGTGCGCGAAGGCTGTTCACGGCCATCTGAGCGTTATCGAGGGCTTGCTGGGTGTCGATGCCAGCGCTCTTCAATTCCTGCTCGCGGCGCAACTCAATCTGCGCGTTCTTCAACTGCACCTGCAGATCGAGGATGCTCGCCTGTGTGGCGTTGCGGTCCGCCACAGCTGACGCAAGCGTGCGTTGCGCGTCGGAATCGTCGAGCGTGGCGAGCACGAAACCTTTGCGCACGTGCATTCCTTCAGTGAAGAAGACGCCAGTCACACGTCCGGTGATTTTTGCGGCGACGGTCGCGCGCCGCTGCGGCGTTACATATCCGCTCGCATTCAACAATGCTTGTGGTCCTGAAACCGGCGGATCCACCGCAGCCACCTCAACCGAGGCCGTCTTATTCATGTACGCGTACACGCCGCCCGCGATTACGGCCACCACCAACAAAACGACAAAAATTGTCGCGATGCGCTTTCCCGCGCTTCCCGAACTGCGCTTATGGTCGTCGATTCGCAGCGATCCCAGATCGTGTTTTATGGGTTCTTGAGACATAATGACCCTACGTACTTAACGTCGCCCTCCAAGTTTTGTTACGCACGGTTAGAGGCAGAAATTTCACATGCCGAACGCACAGCCGCGCTTTCATGTCCACCCGTGGCAAAGCCAAACAGCCCGCAATAGGTGATGTGAGACTTTCTCTGCGGTTGCGATTCAAGCGCAAACACGCCGGACAGACGAAGCCTGCACGCTGCTTGGCGTTTGGATGAAAATAGTATCGAACAGTTGCGCTTCCCGTGTCCAGCGGAGTTCGACCGGACGCCGGCTTCTGACGGTCGTCGCATCCCAGGTGGATTTCGCTGCTCCCAACGGGCGCGCACTACGTCTAATTAGCATTCGGAGAACCTGGCGGCAATCGACTGAGCCGAATGCTAGAATTCAACCCGCAAATGAGCGCAGATTCGCTGATTTACGTGAACGACCTGTGCAAGCACTTCCGCACTTTCAAGCGCCGCGAAGGGGTGTGGGGCTCGATCCAGAACCTGTTTGTCCGTGATTATCGGACACTTTCGGCTGTCGATCGCGTATCGTTCTCGATTCAGGCGGGCGAAATGGTGGGATATATCGGCCCAAACGGAGCCGGGAAATCCACCACGATCAAGATGCTGACGGGAATACTAGTACCAACCAGCGGCGACATCCGCATCAACGGATTCGTGCCATGGCGAGAGCGCAGCAGGTATGTAAAAACGATCGGGGTCGTGTTCGGTCAGCGGACGCAGCTGTGGTGGGATATCGCCGTAATCGAGTCTTTCAAGCTCCTTCGGCGCATTTACGACGTGCCGCAGCGCGATTTCGACGCCCGGATGGAGCGTTTCGACGACATTCTGAACATTCGCGAGTACCTCCATACGCCGGTCCGGAAGCTCTCGCTTGGCGAGCGGATGCGTTGCGATCTGGCCGCCGCACTGCTGCACAACCCACCGCTGCTGTTCCTGGACGAGCCCACGATCGGACTGGATGTGGTGGCCAAAGACCATATCCGCCATTTCCTACGGGCGGTGAACCGGGAGTTTCAAACCACTATTCTCTTGACTACTCACGACTTAGACGATATAGAGGAGCTGTGCCGTAGGATCATGATCATCGATCACGGCAGAGTGCTCTACGACGGCCCCCTAGAGCATCTCAAACAGAAGCTCCTGCGCACTAAGCAGATCAAGTTTGCGCTAAAAGATCGTGAACAAATCAGCCGCGTCGGCATGTTTGCGCGGGATGGACTTGAACTCAAGCAGGTTGACGAGCTAACCTATCGCATCCGCTTCGATCGAGTGAAGATCGCTACCGCCGATGTGGTACGCCAAGTGCTAGCTGCGGTTGAGGTCAGAGACTTGCTGATCGAGGATGAGCCCATCGAAGAAATTATCAAGCGCATCTATGCCGGACAGGCGCTGTTGGAGGTGAGTGCATGAAAATCAGATCAGCCGCGAAATGGAGCCTGCCCCTCACATGCGCTCTCTTGCTCGTTGCTGCGGCTGCGAACGCCGCGCCGAAAGACAAGACGATCTTCGATATGTTTGTGCCCGTGGCATCGCAGCGGATCCAAGGCGCCAATTATTGCGGGAACCTTTCAGGGGCGCTGTCCGCGGATAGTTTCTTCGACGGTCTTGTGCGCATCGAGAAGCGGCACCACGTCGAGTTCCGCAAGTCTTCGCAGCGCATCAGCGAGTTTCCTTCGGAAGTTGCGGTAGGTCTGGCCGGCAACTTCATTCCGTGCGCTTCACCAGTCGGGCCGGGCCCTCAGATCGACTTCGTGCGCCCGGGAAATGGATCATCGGCTCAGCGGGTGAATGATTTCATCAACGGATTGCACTTCACGGCGGTGTGGAAGAACCGTTATGGCATCCATCCGGTGCAAAATTTCCAGGTAACGAAGAGCACGCCGAACGACCGGCGCCGGTTTGGTCTGAGCGATCAATTCGGCGGCGTGAACGATCAGATTCCGTGGCGGTTCGCGTTCCAGGTACCCTCGCAGGGCGTTCCGCTTACAGACCAGCTGGTCATCTCTGTGTACGCTCCATCGGGCGCTAAACTGGCGAGCTTCACGGCGGGCGTGCTGCAGCATTTCCCCAAACACCACTCCAAGACGATCCGCGGCGAACAGGCCGACGAATAGCCTCTCAGTCAGCAGAAGTTGGACAGCACAGGCGTTGTTCCTCATCGAGTGCGCAAGGATGCGGGTGGGTTTGCCAACCGCTTGTAAAAGCGACGAGCCGTGCCGGATGAGCAATGCCAACTGGCCGTTACGCCAGCGAATTGCGGGGCCATCGCATCTTCGATTCCGCCTAAACGGGCCCCAATTCGAGCCTGGAGTCAGGCGAAAAGCGCACTAAAGTGCACCAAAAATGGTGCAGTGTTTCCCGACCACCGAAACGTATAAAAGTGTGTCGACCAATTTTTGCGGTTTCATTGATGGCACTGGACTTACGCGGTTTTTTGTTCAGCACGCGTGTCGACCAATGACGTGCGGAGGACGCCACAAATTGGAGATGCGGCTTGCCGCGCGCATGCTGAGCAGACAGGACTTACGACGCCTGGCAGGTGCTGGCGTTCCTACCTCGATGTCGATCTATCTTCGGTCCAGCGACGTTGCTGAGGTGTGTCTGGAACTGGCACGCCTCTGGCCGTTTCAATCGCGACAAAAGCGACTTCAACCGAGGATCCATTCTCGATGAGCAACGCAGCTGCAATGAGCGACGACCGACCTATTCCCGCACGGCAATGAATCGCTATGCGCCTGCCGGTCGCAAGAATGGCGTTGAGGCGACTGATCAATTTGCCGAAATCGTCTGCAGACGCAGGAACCGCGCGGTCTTCAATTGGAAACGAGACGAACTCTATCCCGCATGATCGACACACGCTTGCTTCCGCCGACAATCCCAGTTCCTCCGATTCCGCCGGGGTAAGAGCAGAGACGAGGACATCCACGCCGACCTTCACCAAAGACTTTATATCGTCTTCCAGCCAGTCGTGGCCTCTCGGGCGTCCGACAATAGCCAGACGCGCGTCGCCAGCGTCGATCGAATATAGATTCATCGAAACGAAGTATAGGTGCGGCTATTCCTGAGGCGTGTCCTAAAACGGATTAACGCAGGAAGTGAGCGAGGTGCGGCAGGTACGGGAGGATGGCGCCGGTCCAGGGGTGGCCGAAGGGCGTCCAACCGCGAGAGATTTCGTCGGCAAGAGTGAATGCCATCATGATGCCAAGCCAGAAGACGGCGGCAACCATGACGATTCGAGGCATGCCGGTGGTCCACCTCACGTGCATGAAGAACAGGACAACCAGCATCATCTTTATGCCGGCGATCAGGAGCGCAACGACGGTGTTGAAGACGCCGAGATCGATATAGGCGATGCCTGTGGTCAAGCCGGTGAAGATGAGCAGCGTGATCCAGATCGTCACATAAAGCGACGCAGGCACGATGTGGTGGGCCGATTGACTCCCCGACTCATGCGCATGCGCAGCCATCAGTGGCCTCCCGTGGCGTACCGCCCGCCGATCAGGTACAACAGCGGAAACAGAAAGATCCAGATGATGTCGACGAAGTGCCAGTAAAGCCCGCTGATCTCGAGCGGCGCGGAATATGTCGGTCCGAACTTGCCGCGCGCCGTCATAATGACCAAGGTCGTGAGGATACCGACCCCAACGATCATGTGGATGGCATGCACGCCGGTCATCAGGAAATAAAAGACCATGAACATCTGCACCAGCGGACCGTGCGAACCCCACTCCGGCCTGTAAGTGAACGCGACGCCAGGGACGATTCGTTCCAGATAATCGTGGTACCACTCGAAATACAGCTTGATGCCGATGAAGGCAAGCCCGAGCACCATCGTGACAATCAGATAGAAAATGATCCTGCCCTTGCTCTTGCCAGTCTGGGCCGAATGAATGGCCATGGCCATGGTCAAGCTGCTGCAGATCAGGATGACAGTATTGGTCGCGCCAAATTTGACTTCCAGCAGATGGCTGCCGATTGCAAAGGCTTCCGGGTGCAAGGTGCGGTAGATCAGGTACGCGCAGAACATGCCACCGAAAAACAGAATTTCCGTGGCCAAAAACAGCCACATGCCGAGTGTGCCGGCTTCGCGCTGCTGCTCGACCGTCTCGAATTGATGGACCAGCTCCGGCCGGTGCGCCCCGTGCCCGGAAGCAGGATGAGCCATTTCAGACACTGGCGACCGCCTTTCCGGGATAGTCATATGCGTGCGTTGTAACGACCGGCGTCTCGTCAAAATTCTCGGTTGGCGGCGGCGAGGGCGTTTTCCATTCGAGGCCGGCGGCGGCGAAAGGATTCGGGCCGGCAACCGGTCCATAGAAAAAGGACCAGGTGAGGTAAATCAGGGGAATGACATATCCGACGGCGAGAATCGACGCACCTGCGGACGACATGACATTGAGCGTCTGAAACTCCGCCGGATAGACGGCGTAGCGCCGCGGCATTCCCAAATAACCCATAACGAACTGCGGGAAGAACGTCAGGTTAAAACCTATAAAGATGATCAGGGCGGCAAGGCGGGCCCAAACGTCCGGATAGAGG
>JBOGNK010000150.1:0-8025 GCA_050747085.1 Candidatus Acidiferrales bacterium | reverse complement strand
GGAGTAACGTCGTAGCGCAACGCCTCAAGTGGCAGGCCGCGGTTTCTAGCGGCGAGCTGCAGCTCTTCGAAGCTGAGCGGGCCTGTGCTTGGCTCAGGCTTCGTTGCCGTAAGTCTGGGAAGAGTGTCGTTCTGGCTGGCCATATGTTGCACCTCGGTCCGCATCAACTAGCCCAAGTACCTGTGCGCTCGCCGTCCGTCCCGTCATTGTTGGATTGTCCAACGATATCGGTCAAGCGAAAGTTCAGCGGAGAGCGACAGCCTGACCAAAGGCGTGCCTCATCACGCCCCTGGGGTCATCTCGCCACGATTGCAAAAGCACAGGGGGTCCTGCATTCTGGGAAGAATGGTAAAACACCGCGGCGCCCTTGTGGTCCTGCTTGCGAGCGTCCTTTTGGCGTCGTGTTCGCGGACGAAAACTATTTCCTCGGATGAGTTGCGCTCAGACATGTTGTCCGCTATTTCGCTGGCGGCCGAAACTGATTTGTTTATCGCTCAAGTGCAGCAGAGGCGCACGACCCAAGCCTTCGAGCGAGGCCACCTGGAATATTTGCGTCAGCAAGCTGCGGACGAGATTCAGCAACTCCGCGACGCTGGCGCGGAGGGCAGCCTCGTGCCCCCGCTCGAAACCTGCCGCGCGCAGCTCGAATCGCTTGCGGCTGAACTCGCCGCCTTAAAGAAAACCCCCACAGACAGCAATCGTCTGTCTGCTGCCAGGCAGCAAGTGGCGCGAATCCGCGCCATCCTCGAACACTCAGAAAATTCGCGATGAGGAAACTTCTCGGGATCACGCTGGGAATTATGACCGCGCTCGGCGGCTTCGTTGATCTTGGCCAGATCGTGTTCACCACGCAGGCCGGCGCGTTGTTTGGATACAAGCTTCTCTGGGTCATCGTCCTCGGAACCGTCGGTATTATTGTCTACATGGAAATGTGCGGCCGCGTTGCGGTCGTCGCGCAGAAGCCCGTTTTCTGCGTGGTGCGTACTGGCTTGGGGAAGAAGCTCGGGCTGGCCACTCTCGTCGCGTCCAATCTGCTGAACCTGATTACTTGTGCCGCGGAAATTGGCGGCGTGGCCGAAATCCTGCACCTGCTCACCGGCTGGCCCGAGAAAGCGCTGCTGGTGGGAAGCTGCATTGCGATTGCCGCCTTCGTTCACCTGGTCAGCTTCCAGCGGATCGAGCGCGTTTTCGGCCTGTCAGGATTGCTCATGATCGTTTTCGCCGTCTCAGCCTTTCACCTGCATCCCGACTGGCAAGCGGTCGGTCGCGGACTGGCGCCCATCGTTTCGCTGCACGGTTCGCGAAATACGCTTCTGTATGCATTTTTTGCCGTGGGGATCTTCAGCGCGATGCTGATGGAATACGAAGTTCACTTTTATTCGAGTGGCGCCTTGGAGGAAGACTGGAAACCGAGCGACCTCGGTGAGAATTTCATGGTCGCTTCCCTCGGATCGATCCTTGGCAGCGTCTTGACGATTGCCCTGATGATTCTCGGTGCCATTCTTTTCCTTCCGCGGCACATTTTTCCGGAACTGCTCAGCACGACGATCATGGCGGGTGCGTTTCCATTTGGGAAAAAAGCGCTAGTGATCGCGTTGCTTGGAGCGCTGGTTTGCATCGGAGGAGCCGCCATTGAGACTGCGCTGTCCGGCGCGTACAACGTGTGCCAATTCTACAATTTCGATTGGGGAAAGAACCGTCGGGCCAAGGATGTGCCGGTCTTCACCATCGTCTGGGTCGGCATGCTCGGCTTGGCGCTCATTATCGCCCTCACAGGTGTGCATCCCCTGGAGCTTGTGAATATCTCGATCATCTTCGGGATGGTCGTCATGCCTCTCACCTACTATCCGATTCTTCGAGCGGCCTCGAAGAAAAGTGTTATGGGAAAACACGCCAACACGAGATTCGTCACTGCCGTGGGCACTCTCTTTCTTGTTCTTATTACGGCGGCCGCCATCGCCGCCATTCCCCTGATGTTCCTGACGAAGTCGGGCAAACCCTGATTCGCTCGTTGCCAAGGAAAGCAGCTCAGGAGGCGGCGACTGAAATGGCGCCTTTGGCAAGCAGATCGATAAGCTCGCGGTCTGCGGCGAGGAAATTCATCGCGGGGAGATCATGAGGTTCGCGCCACACGATTTGTTCGAAGGCGAGATTCTGAGCCGGGCTTGAGCCCGGAGCAATGGCGCAGCGGAAGAAGATCAGTTCGACGGCCCGCGACATTTCGGCGTACTTGTGCGTGGCGCGGTAAATCTTCGCACCGACCGTCGCCACGACGCCCAGTTCTTCGCGCAGTTCGCGCACGAGCGCGGCTTGGAGGCTTTCGTCCGGCTCTACCTTGCCGCCGGGAAACTCCCACATCAGGCCGAACGCCGCATCACGGCGGCGCTGGCAGACGAGCAGCTTGCCGCCTGATTCGATCAGCGCAGCGACGACAACGAGTTTGGGTTGGTCATTCATTGCCGCGCGGCGATGTTACCGGATTCCCATTGTGGCGGCCAAATGTAAACCGCCGGCGAGACCCGCCATCAAGGGCGGCGGGCAGGCGCCACGCTACTTTAGGCGCTGGATGGCGCGGAACAGTGCCCGGGCGCCTTGCATCAGCGGAGGGCCGGGAGTGTTGAGCAGTTCATCGGGAATGACGACGACACGGCTATTGCGAACGGCAGACGTCGCTTTCCATGCGGGATTGCTCAGCGTGCGGCGCGTGTCGGCGCGATCACCCGTCGCCGTCCATGCAAGAACGATCAAATCCGGGTTGGCGCTAGCGACATCTTCGTCGCTGACGCGGGTGCCGGGCGTGGTGACGAACTCGCCGCCCGCAATCGAGACAAGTTCGGCGACCCAGGGCGGGGAACTGATTCGAGGATTTGGCCACGCCTCGCAATAGACGCGCGGACGATGTTGCGGCGGCTCGCGACGACGAGCAGGCTTAGACCCGCGCGTCCATGCGTTCGCGTGAGCGGCGCGGTTTGCGATTTGGTCGAAGGTGCGGCGCATGCGGGCGATCAGTCTGTCGGCGGCTGGCGCGCGATTCGTCAGCCAACCGAGCGTACGGATGTTCGCTTCGATATCCGCCAGGCTGCGCGGGTTCAGCGCGAGAAACGCGACCGGCTGAGCGATGATCTCGGCCACCGCGTTTGCCGAAAAAGGAACGGAGCCGATCAGGATTGTCGGTCTTAGCTTCATCACGTCGGCCACATCGAGCTTCCAGCAGTCGCCGACTTGCGGCAATCGGCCGATTGGTGCAACGTCTTTGCACCATTTGCTGACGCCTACCACGTCGCGACGTGCGCCAATCGCGAAAAGAGTCGCCGTGACGCTCGGTGCCATGGACACGATACGAGGATGGTGTTGCCAGTTGAGCTTTCTCATGGCAAGGATCCGATTTTAACGTGCCGTGATGCGGAAATGCATAAATGGATCATAAGGTATGCTGAGGACGACTGCATTTTGGATTTGCAGCCTCCATTGCCATGCAAACTTCGACTAACGAACTGGCATGGCGCGGCTGCCTTTGTGGGAAAGCAATTCCGAACGCAACAGGTGGAGACAGAAACCGACGATGATCAGAAGTGAAGCCGAAAGCAAAACAGAATTAGGCCCCAGGCGTCGCACAGAAGCGCTTGAAACCGAGAGGAGCTTCCTCGGCGGTCGAGGAGGTTTGTTATCAGAAAACGAAGTGCGTCGGGCGACTAAATTCACGCAGGTTCGCAAGGTCGCCGTCTGGACGTTTGTCGACACGACGACTCTTGCAGCGACTCTTGCAGTCCTCTGCACCCGAACGTAAGTATTCACCCTATCCGCGCGCGGCGCCGCGAACTTGTTCCGCTTTGCCCTGTCCGCGGCAATCGGCGTGTCCGCACTGGCACTCCGTGTCCGACTCACGGAGAGAATCTTCGCACTGCGGGCTGCAATACTCGCCCGACGTCGCCGGGCAGCTGCAAGCCGGATTCGCGCATTTCTGATTTGGCATCTTGTCCTCCAAGGTTTATTTTCGACGCCGTCGATGATTTGAGCGCGGCCGAACTTGGCTCCAGCAAAGGTCGCAATCACGTCCCGTTCAGTAGCCGATCTGCACTTTTGCGAAATGGGGTCTTTGCCGGCAGTCCGCGTGGCCGCAGTCGCACTGCGCGCCCTTTGCATGGCCTGCCGCCGAGGCTTCGCATTCCGTGCTGCAGTAGTCGCCGGTCGCTTCGACGCGACAGCCGCAATTCGAGTGCGCGCATGTTGGACGATTGTTCTGATCCGTTTTTTTGGCTGTCTTCATTTCGTTTTGGGCGCCGAGTTTGTGGCGGGGGCTCCAAACCTTCCCGCGGGAGCGTGTGCGTTTGTTGCCTCGAGATTGCGGGATGGGATGAAGCCCCCTCATCTAACGTTAGGAGGCGCAGCGAAAGCGAGCCATCGGGTGTAGCGAGTAAAACAAAATCGGCAAGTCATGTATGCCGCACTATGCCGAACCGCTCACGGAGCAGCCGTCGGGATCTGGCGTTGCATCGGCCATGTCGACGGAAAGTGCTTCTCCTAACTCGGCTTACTGCGGGATGACGCTGTAGACCGCACAGGCGTGAGGTGCGAGGTCGACGCTGATGCCGCTGCCCGAACCCAAACTCTTGCGTTGCCACAGGTCGCGGAGTTTGTATCTCGCGCTAGACAGGCCTAAGTCTTTCCAAGAGTACGACAGCTTCTGCGGACTATCTCGCAGGTTGAATAGGGCGACGTAGAAACCGTTGCCCGTTTCCGGGCGCGCGATCCATACCGCTGCTTCGCTCGTTTTGATTACAGCGCGGTTGCCGCGCGAATGCTGGTCGATGGCGATGACTCCCGGGTTCGTGAGCAGGGACGCGGTCCAGTCGTCGAGCATGGTGAGATTACCGCCCATGATTAGCGGTGAACGGAAAATCGACCAGAGTGTGATCAGTGTGCGTTGCTCGTCGCGAGTGAGACGAGTTGTGCGCGGCTTACCCCAACCCGCCGCAGGTTTGAGTTCGCCGAGCGGCAGCATGTCCGCATCGGGCCAGTGTCCTGGGCCGGAATATTTTTCCCACTCTGTGCGCGCGAATTGATTGCCTGGCCCTTGTGGGAAGGTTGCCGCGCTATTCCAGATGTCCCAGATGTCGTCGGAGATGCGCCACAACTGTGCATAGCGCTCGACCTCATCGGCTTTATCCAGCGGCGCCGGGCCGGGCGAAAGGCTGAGGACGATTGGGCGGCTTGTTTTGCGGATCGCTTCCGCGATCATGCGAATGTCAGCGCCTTTGTAGGGATGGCTGGCAATGCAATCAACCTTGAGAAAATCGACGCCCCAGCTTGCGTACAGCTTGAGGATCGAATCGTAGTAGGCCTGTGCGGCGGCACTGGATGGATTCATTCCGTAGTTGAACGAATTCCAGGGGCAGGTGTCGCTCGTGTCCGCGGCATCCGCCGCGTGATAGGAAGATCCCGCGATCGGCAGATTGTCTTTGACTGCGACGCGCGGAATGCCGCGCAGGATGTGAATGCCGAACTTGAGTCCGAGTGAGTGTACATAGTCGGCCAGCGGCTTGAATCCTTCGTTGTTGCTGGCCGACGAAAATGAATTCACCGCGGGCGTGTACCGGCCGAATGAATCAATGCTGAATTCAACCTTGCCACCGTTATTTTCGGCGGCATGATTCTCCACGTACCACCCCATGTCGACCGTCACATATTGCCAGCCGAATCGCTTCAGTCGTTGTGCCATCACGCGAGCGTTTGCTCGAATATCGCGTTCGGTCACCATCTCGCCGAAGGAGTCCCAGCTGTTCCAGCCCATCGGCGGACTGGATGCAAGCGTTTCACTTATCGCTAAAGCGGGACGGTCTGGCGTCCGCGTAGGAGCCAATGGCCGATCGCGACGGGAGCGCGCGGCCGCGTAAGTACTGAACGCCAGAGCAAAAGCAATGCTCACAACAGAAGCGGGAAGTGATCGGCTTTCCCGTGTCATGCCTATGGCCTGCCCCAATCGAAGGACAATGACGGGGCGCACGCAGATCCTCGAACTTCGACTTTCGTTGCGCCTGATGTTTTCGTCTGCACGAACGGCATCAACGCAGAGGCGTAATCACCGCTAGAATCCGCCTTCACTTCACCGTTGTGCTTCTCACGGTACGATTGCGACGAGAAGTGAAGGGCCTCTCCGGGCTTGAATCCTGTCGCCCGAATCAGCACAAGTTGCCAGGCGGGTAAAAGTCGAATCGCCTCAATTGTGCAGGCACCGGCGGACTTTACTAACGGTTCAGGGACTATCCCGAACAAAATGGTCGTTTTTTGGTCGTCGGAGATCAGAGCTAAACGAACGGGTTCTCCGAGCGCGGGCGTGAACGTAAAGTTCACGGGGTCGTCAGGTTTGTCGGCTGAGCCACATTCGCCAGAAAGCCGGCCGGCGCACATGACAATACCGTCGGGTCCAAATGTTACGCCATCGATGATCTTCGCTGGCTGGCGAAGATTAATGGGCCAGCTAAAGAGGGAGAATGGGCCACTGGTAACCGGTCCATGTACAAACGCGTGATATAGGACGACCGTTTTGCCCTGATCTTCGGTCCTAGAGTATTCATGCAGCGTAACAGTCACGCCGGAGATAGAGCTGTGGCCTGCCAGGAAGGTGCGGGTCATGTTAACGACCCTTGCGGCGACATCAGCCGAATTCGACGGGGACGGCTGTTCTGCGGACTGTCGCCGCGCCGATGCGGAGAATAAAGTGAGGGCAAGAATCAGTGGAATGCCCAAAACCCCCTTTCGAAAAAGCCACCGGGATACCACCATGAGGGCCTCCTATCGTCCGAATTCACGGACGGCCGGGATCGTACCACGACGAAGGCGGACGCCTCACTGGTTTGCGGCCTCTCTCATGCGAGCGAAGAATTACGAGTCGCTAGGCGCTGGTCGATTGTTTGGCGCGCTCCGCAGAACGGGGTGCGGAGAAGAAGGCTTCGATTTCTTCCAGCGTTTTGCCCTTCGTTTCGGGCAAAAAGAACGTGACCGTGACGAAATATACAACTGTGCACGCCGCGAAGGCGTAAAACATCGAAGCGTAGCCGTAGCGCCCGACGGTAGGCAAGAAGATCGCCGCGATGAAGCTGGCAATCGCCTCGTTGATCAACAATGCGATGCTCATGCCGTTCGAGCGAATACGCGTTGGCATCAGTTCCGAAAGGGCGAGCCATACGCAGATTCCCGGCCCCATCGCGTAGAACGCCACGAAGAGAAACAGGCACCCCGCCACCAGCCAGCCATTTGTCGGGCCGGGAAGGGGCGTGATCAGTGCGTGCTGGATACGCAGCGGCGCGGTCTGCGCCTGCTTCAGGTTCGCAAACGGATCGGAGAAGAAAGCAAGGACGCCGTTAGGTGGGAGGCAGGTCACTCGGTCGAGCTTAACGGCTTCGGGCTGCGCCTGGTTCGAGCGCGCCACGGGCGTGGAGGCGCTGAAGTCCCCGTAGGAATAAATGACGGTCAGAGCCGCAGGTTTGCCCGCGAGTTCCGGGTGGCCAGCTTGCGTCAGCCACGCGCGTTCCTGCTCCGCCGTGAAGTGAAACTCGATCCCGGACTGGCCGTTGACCATCGCTTGAATCGCCTGCGGCACGTCGACGCGATGCTTCTCGGTATGGCCGAACAGAAGCCCAGTCAGTACCATGGCGACGATGATTCCAGCCGTGCCAAGAGACATGAGGAATTTGCGTCCCTTGCGATCGACCAGCAGAACGCCAATCACAGTGGCGAGCGCGTTTACCAGCGTGAAGAGGATGTATCCCCAGTGCGCTTGCACGTCGGACAGGCCGCTCTGGATCAAGATTGCCGTGTTGTAACCGATGATAGAGTTGATGCCGGTCGTCTGATTCAAGCCGAGGATCACGCAAGCGAGGATGAATGGAAGGACGTACTTGCGTCTCAGAAGCGATTCGGCCGCCTTGCGAGTGAGTGAAGCGGATGCTTCGGCTTCGAGATTGCGTTGCATTTCGTCCAGCTCAGCGCGCGCTTGCTCCGGCTGGCGCGAGCGGAGCAACGCTT
>JBOGNK010000149.1:0-17685 GCA_050747085.1 Candidatus Acidiferrales bacterium | reverse complement strand
GGCTAAAGCCCCTTGAACTGCAGTCGCTAATGTCGGAGCTAAAGCTCCGACCCCCTAAAAGCCCCCGCAATGCGCGTCAATCGTCCCTACGGGACTTGGTTATTGATTCTGCTTCCCGTTTTCCCGGCACTTCGCTGACGGCTGCCTACGGCAGCCACGCTTCGTTCCGGGCTAAGTACAATCGCGCCTCCGGCGCTTTTACGCAAACCGGAAGAACGCCCGCCGGGCTAAAGGCCCCGGCGCTACATTTAAACCTAAATCCAACGCCGCCAGCGCCACGTGAACCGCGCAAGACCCAGGGCCAAGCCCGACAGCTTCGGCTCGGGGATTCGCGGGGCTAAGGCCTCGCGCTTCCACCAAGAATCTTCCTAGCGCCGCAGCCGAAGCGCGGGTTCGCAACCAAGTCAGGCAACCGGCGCTTCGCTCTCAGACGGGGGAGGCGCGGTCTGGCTCGGGAGCGGCGGCCAGATGATGCGGCCGTGCTCGTCGAATTTCATGCCGAGGCTAAGGCCCATCTTCTGCAGTATGTCCTTGATCTCATTCAAGGATTTACGGCCGAAGTTTTTGGTCTTGAGCATCTCGGATTCGGTCTTCTGCACGAGTTCGCGAAGATTCTGAATGTTCGCGTTCTTCAGGCAGTTGTAGGAGCGAACCGAAAGCTCGAGCTCCTCGACGGAACGGTCGAGATATTCAAGACGCGGGTCGGCGTAATTCTCGACGACGGTCTCCGGCAGATCGGGCGTCTCCTCAAAATTGATGAAGATGCTCATGTGATCCTTCATCAGCTTCGCGGCGAGACCGATGGCGTCCTGTGGCGTGATGGCCGAGTTGGTCCAAACTTCGAGCGTGAGGCGCTCGTAATCGGTCATCTGGCCGAGACGAGCGGCTTCGACAGCATAGTTGACCTTGCGCACCGGCGAGTGGACCGAGTCGATCGGAATGTAGCCGATCGGCAGGTCCTCGTCGAAGTTGCGATCGGCCGCAACGTAGCCGCGGCCGTTCTTCACGCGCAGATCGAGTTCGAGCTTGCCGCCTTCGCTGACGGTGGCGATGTAGACGTTCTTGTCGAGCACGGCAATGTCAGCATCTTCTTCGATGCTGGCGGAGGTGACCGGGCCGGGCGCTTCGACGCGCAACGTGACGGTCTTTGCCTGATCGCTGTTCAGCTTGAGCGGAATCTGCTTCAGGTTGAGGATGATGTCGGTGGCGTCCTCGACCACGCCAGGAATCGGCGAGAATTCGTGCAGCACACCTTCGATGCGGACCGCCGTGATCGCGGCGCCTTCAATCGAGCTGAGCAGCGCGCGACGCAGCGAGTTGCCGACCGTGGTTCCCCAGCCGCGCTCGAACGGCTGCGCGGAAAATTTTCCGTACTTGTCGGTTAGCGTTTCCGGCTCTGCCGCCAAACGCTTCGGTTTCTGAAATCCCTTCCACATCTTGTACCTTCCTTCCGGCCCGCAACGAGCGGACCAAACAAGAGCTAAGCGAATCGAAGTTCCCTGCTGCAGGGGCTAAAGCCCCATAAACCCCGTAACCCTTTTAAGTGCGGCTTCGTTCGCAGCGAACAAAACGCGCTGCTTCCACCAGACCCACTACTTCGAGTAGAGCTCGACGATGAGCTGCTCGTTCATGGGCGGCGTCTGCACATCTTCGCGGCGCGGCATTGCGACTACGCGCGACTTGAAATTTTCGCGGTCGATCTGAAGCCAGGGCGCTACATTCTGGCTCTGGGCGAGGTTGCGCGCTTCGAGTACCATCGCGTTCTGATGCATTTTGTCGCTGAGCGTGATCTCGTCACCGATATTGACGAGATAGCTCGGGATATTCACCTTGTGCCCGTTGACGCGGACGTGGCCGTGCAGCACAACCTGACGCGCCTGCGCACGCGAGCTGGCAATACCGGTGCGCTGGACTACGTTGTCGAGACGGCGCTCGAGCATAACGATCAGGTTCGCGCCGGTCGGGCCCTTCATACGGACGGCCTTCTCGAAATAATTGCGGAACTGGCGCTCGAGCAGGCCGTAGGTGCGCTTCACCTTCTGCTTTTCGCGCAACTGCAGGCCGTAGCCTACGATCTTCGGGCGGCGCGCCTGACCGTGCTGTCCCGGAGGAAAGTTGCGCTTTTCGATGGCGCACTTCTCCGTGAAACAGCGCAGACCTTTCAAATAGAGCTTCATGCCTTCGCGGCGGCATAGCCGGCATTTTGCATCACGTTGTGTTGCCAAGTGCTTCTCTCCTATTCAGGCGCGCTCGAAGCGCGACATGCCGGGCCAAAGTCCCCGGCGCTACAAAAACGAACTGGGCCGATCAAACGCGGCGGCGTTTGGGCGGACGGCAACCGTTATGCGGGACGGGCGTCGCGTCCTTAATGACGTTAATGTGCAGTCCAGACGAGGCTATCGCACGCACGGCCGATTCGCGGCCGGCGCCCGGTCCTTTGACACGAACTTCCACCGATTTCATTCCGTACTGATCGCGTGCGATTCCGGCAGCGTTCATTGCGGCCTGCTGCGCGGCGTAAGGAGTTCCCTTGCGCGAACCCTTGAAGCCGATCGAACCGGCGGAGGCCCAGCTTACTGTCCGGCCGTCGGGGTCGGTGAGCGTGACGATCGTGTTATTGAACGTTGCCTGGATGCAGACGACTCCCTGCGGCACGACACGCTTCTCGCGCTTCTTGCGAAATTCCTTCTTGCGCTTCGTCGATTTCGCACCTGCTGCTGGAGCAGCGGCTGCGTCTTGCGGTTCCTTGGCCAATTTCGACTCCCTTTCTCAAAAGCCTCAGGTCTAAGGACCTGCCTGCGGCAGGCAGGCCTGAGCTACATTCCGAAATGCCGGGCTGAAGGCCCCGGCGCTACATTCAAACCTAAACCCACGCTCAAAACCGGACCGTGAGGCAGTCCACCCGCTAGCAGTTACTTGCGGGCCATCGTTTTCTTCTTGGCTGCCACGGCGCCCTTGCGCGGGCCCTTACGCGTGCGGGCATTGGTGTGCGTCCGTTGGCCGCGGACCGGAAGATTGCGCCGGTGCCGCAGACCTCGGTAGCACTGGATTTCAATCAGCCGCCGAATGTTCATCTGAATTTCTTTGCGCAGATCGCCTTCGATGCCGCCTTCAGACTCGATGGCGCTGCGAAGGTGGGTCACTTCGTCCTCGGTCAGATCCTTCACGCGCTTCTCCGGATCGACTTTGGCCTTAACCGCGAGTTTGCGCGCACGCACCTGACCGATGCCGTAGATGGCAGTCAGGCCAACAAACAGCCGCTTGTTGGGCGGCAGATCAACACCTGCGATACGAGCCATTCATTCCTCTCCTGAGTCCGAGTACTTCAGGGGGCTAAAGCCCCCGCCCTACAAATCCTCGCAATAAAAAACCTTACCCCTGGCGCTGGCGGTGCTTGGGATTCGGACAAATCACGCGCACGACGCCACGCCGATGGACGATCTTACATTTCATGCAAATTTTCTTTACCGATGCACGAACCTTCATTGAAGCCCCGTTTCGTTTGCCGGGTTGAATTCCCCGGCGCTCCATTCAACCTAAGGCAAATTCCAACTTCACCGGCGAGACGCCGGCAGTGCAAATCTGACCGCTACTTGTAGCGGTAGGTGATGCGGCCTCGAGTCAGGTCGTAGGGCGAAAGCTCGACCGTGACGCGATCGCCCGGGAGAATGCGGATGAAATTTTTCCGCATCTTTCCCGAAATGTGAGCCAAAACCTGATGCTTATTTTCCAGTTCGACGCGGAACATGGCGTTGGGCAGTGGTTCGATCACCGTGGCCATCACCTCGATGGCATCTTCTTTGCCACTTCCCTCGCCGGGCCGCTTCTTATCGGGTTCTGGTCTTCTCGCCATACGCTCCTGTTTTTCCAACTCGGGCAGATCTGAAACCCGCCCTACATTCCTCGTTGCCGGGCTCAAGGCCCCGGCGCCAGATTCAAACCTAAACCGACGTCGAATTCTCCGGCGCTACAAATTCTGCGCCCGAACTACCAGACGGGACCGGAGGCATCCTTTGGGCGCGTCAGAATCCACGGGCCGTTCGACGTGACCGCGACCGTATGCTCGAAATGGGCGGAATCACTGCCATCCGCTGTAACCGCCGTCCAGCCATCGTCGAGGACGCGAACGGCAGGGCCGCCGATATTCACCATGGGCTCGATCGCGAGGACCATTCCCTCCTGCAGCCGCATGCCTTGCCCCGGCGGTCCGTAATTAGGGAGCTGCGGATCTTCGTGCATCTTAGTGCCGATCCCGTGCCCTACAAATTCACGGACAACCGAGTAACCGTTCTGTTCGACCCACTGCTGCACGGCAGCCGAAATATCGCCGAGGCGCTTTCCGGGACGCGCGTTTTCAATGCCGCGCTCAAGCGATTCCCGAGTCACTCGCAACAGTTTCGAGCGCTCGGGCAGGATATCGCCAATCGCAACCGTGAGCGCCGCGTCAGCGAAATAGCCATCCAGCTCAACACCAAAATCCATGGACAAGATGTCGCCGTCCTTCAACCGCCTGTGCGATGACGGAATTCCGTGCACGATCTCCTGGTTGATCGACGTGCAGACCGACCCCGGATAACCGCGATACCCCTTGAACGCCGGACGCGCACCCTGTTCGGCGGTGTAGGTTTCGGCGAACTCGTCGAGATTTTTCGTCGAGACTCCGGGCTTCACCATGGCTCGCATCTTTTCGAGTGCGCCCCAGACAAGCAAACCGGCGCGATGCATCTTCTCGAGTTCAGCCGGCGATTTACAGATGACCATCTCTCCCCTGCACGCGCATGACGATGCTGACCAGCGCACGAGTGACTTCTTCCATGGGAACCGAACCGTCGACGGTTTCCAGGACGCCCTCGCGGCGATAGTACGCTTCGAGCGGAAGCGTCTGTCGCTCGTAGGCTTTCAGCCGCCGCTCGAATACCTCCGGACGGTCGTCAGGACGTTGAATCAGCTTGCCCCCGTCACGATCGCAAATCTCATCGACTCGGGGTGGCGCGTCGTAGACGTTATAAACCTCGCCGCCGACGCTGCACGTCCTCCGCCCGGCGATGCGGCGAATCAGCGTATCCCGCGGAACACTAAGCTCCAGAACGAGCGGCTTTCGTTTTCCGATCCGGCAAAGGATCGCGTCGAGAGCCCGAGCCTGGGGCACGGTCCTTGGAAAACCGTCGAATACGCAACCTTCGTTGCAATCGGAACGGCCCAAACGCTCGTCGACCATATCCATCACGATATCGTCAGACACCAGCGCACCGCTCTCCAAGATGGGCTCGACGACTTTTCCCAGCTCCGTGCCGCGCGCGATGGCGTCGCGAAGCATGTCGCCCGTCGAAAGATGAGGCACCCCATAGAGCTCGGCGATGCGCTTCGCCTGAGTTCCTTTTCCGGCAGCCGGTGGTCCGAAAAAAACCAGCGGACGATCAAGAGCCATGGCGACGGCCCCTCTCCGGGATCAAGTTCAGGCGCGAGCACCGCGAACACGCCCCTTCCGGACAAAACCTTCGTAGTTGCGCATCACGAGCTGCGCTTCGAGCTGCTGCACCGTGTCCATGGCAACGTCAACGACAATGAGAAGCGACGTGCCTCCAAAATAAAACGAGAAGCCAAGACCTTCGAGCACGGGACGCCACATGTGCGTGTCAAACCAGACGCCGAGGGCCCCTGGCAGGTGCTGCAAGTGAATGCCGGAGATGAGCCACTCGGGCAGCAGGCAGACCAGGACGAGATAGAAGCCACCGACGAACGTCAACCGCGTCAAGATACGGTTGATGTGCTCCGACGTGTTGCGGCCCGGCCGAATGCCGGGAATGAAGCCGCCATACTTGCGCATATTATCGGCCAACTCAGTGGGATTGAAGATGATCCCCACATAGAAGAACGTGAAGAAAAGGATCAATCCGGCGTAAACGACCGTATACAGCGGCTCGCCCCAACTGAGGGCCTGGCCGAAACGCCCCAGGAATTGCGACTTGCCTTTAGCGATCATTCCCAGCGTCGCGGGGAAAGTAAGCAACGAGCTGGCAAAAATCGGCGGAATGACGCCGCCGGAATTCACGCGCAACGGGAGATAGGTCATCTGGCCGCCCATGACCCGGCGTCCCATGACCCGCTTGGCGTACTGCACCGGGATACGGCGCTGGCCGCCTTCGACAAAGACGATGAAAGCCACCACCGCGACCATCAAGACGATGACTGCTACCAGAACGATCGGAGTGAACGCACCCCAAGGCTTGGTTTCGACCTTACTGGCCAGGTCGCCGATGGCGCTCGGAAGGCCGACGATAATCCCAGCGAATATGATGAGGGACATGCCGTTTCCGATTCCGCGGTCGCTGATCTGCTCGCCCAGCCACATGATGAAGGCAGAGCCGGTGGTGAGAGTGAGCACGGTCATCGCAATAAACTTCCAACCGGGATTGAAGACGATTGCCTGTCCGCTGAAGTTCTGGCGCTCAAGTGTAAGAGCGATGGTAAACGACTGAAACACGCTAAGGACGATGGTCAAGTAGCGCGTATATTGCGTGATCTTGCGGCGACCGAGTTCGCCTTCTTTTTGCAGGCGTTCAAGGTAGGGCCAAACGACAACCAGCAGTTCGAGGATGATGGCGGCGGTGATGTAGGGCATGATGCCGAGCGCGAAAATCGTCATCGTGCGCAGATTGTTGCCGCTGAACAGGTTGAAGATGCCGAGCGCCGTGCCCTGGTATTGCTTGAAGAGTTGCGCGAGGAGTTCAGTGTTGATCCCGGGCGTCGGGATGAAAGCTCCAACACGATAGACAGCCAGCAGGGCCAACGTGAACAGACACCTGTTCCGTAGGTCCGGCATGCTGAAGATGTTCCGAAACGCCTCGACTAACTTTTTCATTTGGGTCCCTTACTGCTACGGCTTAAAGCCCGGCACGGAATAACATGCCCCTACAAAAATCAAAATCCAAAGGCCTCAGGTCTGAAGGCCTGAGCTACATGCACAAAGGCCCTACGACAAAACCTCAATTCTACCGCCCGCACCGGAGATCTTCTCCTGCGCCGACTTGCTAAAGGCGTGGGCGTGGACCGTGAGCGCGACTTTCAGCTCGCCGTCGCCCAGGATCTTGACGCCGCTGCGCATAGTGCGGACGAGGCCGCGCCCCACAAGGGCCTCCGGCGTAACCGTTTCGCCGGCGTTGAAGGCATTTAGGCTCTCAACATTCACGACAGCCCATTCCTTCGGAAACGGACTGTGAAAGCCGCGCTTCGGCAGACGGCGATGAAGCGGCATCTGGCCACCTTCAAAACCCGGACGCCGCGAATAGCCACGACGGGATTGCTGGCCCTTGTTGCCGGCTCCGGCGGTCTTGCCCAGTTTCGAGCCCATGCCGCGACCCACACGAACCTTGCGGTGTCGCGAGCCACGCGGGGGTTTCAGATTGGAAAGTGTTGGTTTCATGTTTCTGCTATTCCTGTACTTCAACCAAGTGATGAACCTTGGCAATCATGCCGCGAATGGCGGGCGTGTCCTGCCGTTCGACGATCTGCTGCATGCGGCGGAAACCGAGACCGCGAATCGTCTGGCGCATGTCGCGGGGGCAGCCGATAAAGCTGCGAACCCATTTGATCTTCAAGGTGCTGGATTTTTTCTTTGCTGTCGCCATAAGTTTTCGAAATTTCTGGGCTAAAGCCCCTTTTAATTCCTCAGGTATAAAGGCCTGAACTCCATCGGCATTCCACTAATCGCCATTGGAAGCGGCCGTTTGCTCTTCTGGTACGCCTTTGCCGCGCGATTCGGCAACCTTAGCGGCGTCCTTCAGATGAAGAAGAGCGTCGAAAGTAGCCTTGATTACGTTGTGCGGGTTCGATGTGCCGAGCGACTTCGTAAGCACGTTCTGAATGCCCGCGACTTCCATCACCGCTCGCACCGGACCGCCGGCAATTACGCCGGTTCCTTCAGGTGCGGGCTTGAGCAAAACCTGTCCTGAACCGTAGTAGCCAACAACCTGATGCGGAATGGTCGAACCCTTGAGGTTGAGCTTGACCATGTTCTTCTTGGCCTGCTCGATCGCCTTGCGAATGGCCATGGGAACTTCGCGAGCCTTGCCCATGCCAAAGCCGGCGTGGCCTCCCTGATCGCCCACGACGACGAGCGCCGAGAAGCTGAGGTTTTTGCCACCCTTGACGACTTTGGTGACGCGGTTGATCGAAACAACCTGGTCTTTCAAATTTGCCGCATTCGCCTCGACAGGGCGACGAACGGCCAGCGTATCTTTGAGCTCTTGTTTCGGCATATTCAGAACTTGAGTCCGGCTTCGCGGGCTGCGTCCGCTAAGGCCTGAACGCGACCATGATAGCGATAGCCGCCGCGGTCGAAAACGACCCGCTGGATTCCTTTCGCACGCGCACGCTCCGCGATGATTTTTCCGACAACCTTCGAAGCTGCAATGTTACCGCCGCCCTTGATCGTCTGACGAACTTCCTTGTCGAGAGAGCTGGCGGAAGCGAGCGTCGCACCGGTACGGTCGTCGACCACTTGGGCGCGAATGTGCTTGTTCGAACGGTGCACGCACAAACGAGGCTGCTGCTCCGTTCCGGCGATATGCGTCCGCAGGCGCATGTGAATGCGGCGGCGGTGCGCGTCGCGCGATAATCGCAAAACCGAAATTGCCACGCTCGTTTCTCCTTTTCGCCTAAGCCTCATGGGTTAAAACCCCTGTCCAGAAGCCCAGCGTTGATGTCGGAGCTAAAGCTCCGACCCCATAAAAACCTTACGCTGCGGTCTTCGCAGCTCCTGCCTTGCCGGCCTTCTTCTTCAAACGCTCGCCGGTAATACGGATGCCTTTCTGCTTGTACGGATCGGGCGGGCGCAGTGCGCGAAGATTGGCGGCGATCTGGCCAACCTGAGCCTTGTCCGCGCCGGTGACCGTCAGGTGCGTCTGCTTTTCGACCGCGATCTGGATACCCTCGGGAATCGGGAACTCGACCGGATGCGAAAAGCCGAGCGCGATCACCAGATTCTTGCCCTTGACTTCCGCGCGGTAACCGACACCGACGATATCGAGGTCCTTCTTGAAGCCCTGCGTAACGCCGGTAACAGCATTGGCGACAAGGGCGCGGGCGAGGCCATGGAGAGCGCGCTGTTCGTCCGTCTGGCGCTTGGCCACCAGCGTGCCGTCCTTCTGCTCAAACTGGATTCCGCCCGGAACCCGGACGGCCATCTTGCCCTTGGGGCCATGGATCTCGACGCTCCCTTCTTTGAGCTGAATCTTCACGCCCGAAGGGACTGGGATAATTTTGTTTCCGATACGAGACATATTTTTTCGACCTTAGTACTGCTTTAAACTTCAGGCGCTAAAGCCCGACCCTACAAATGCCTTCCAAAAGCGTCTGCATGTACGAAACTTCCTACCAGACTTCGCAAAGCAGTTCGCCGCCGACGCCTTCCTTGCGGGCGGACCCGCCGGTCATCAGGCCGCGCGGCGTGGACAAAATCGAAACTCCCATTCCGCCCATCACGGAGCGAATGCGTGTCTTGCCAACATAGCTGCGGGCGCCGGGACGCGACACGCGCTTGAGGCCCGTGATCACGCTGCGGCGGCCAGTCGAGTAGCGCAGGAAGACGCGCAAGACCTTCCGGCCCTTTTCGTCCGCCACTTTGTAATTCGCGAGATAGCCTTCTTCCTTCAGAATCCGCGCGATTTCGATTTTGAGCTTCGACGAAGGCAAATCGACGCGCGGGTGCTTGGCGCGGGCCGCGTTGCGAATCCGCGTCAGCATGTCGGCAATGGGATCGGTCATCATTTCCGGTTCAGTTCCTTCCTACCAGCTTGCTTTCACGACGCCAGGGATTTCTCCCTTGAGCGCCAGCCCGCGAAAACAGATGCGGCACATTTCGAACTTGCGGATGAAGCCTCGCGAGCGCCCGCAGATGCGGCAGCGATTGCGCCGGCGGACCTTGAATTTCGGCTTGCGCCGCTGCTTCGCAAATTGACTGTCTCGAGCCATTCGTTTCCTCGCTCCCCTACGACCGGATCGGCACTCCGAGCAGCTTGAGCAGCTCGCGGCCTTCTTCATCCGTGCGGGCCGTGGTTGTGATCGTGATGTTCATACCCTTGATTTTGTCGACGCGCGTGTAATCGATCTCAGGAAACACGAGCTGATCTTTCAGCCCCATCGTGTAATTGCCGCGCCCGTCGAATGAATTCGGCGGCAGGCCCTTGAAGTCGCGGACGCGAGGCAAAACGACAGATGAAAGACGGTCGAGAAACTCGTACATGCGCTCACCGCGCAGCGTGACCATGCAGCCGATGGGCATGCCGCGGCGAATCTTGAAGTTCGCGATCGACTTCTTCGCGCGCGTGATCACGGGCTTCTGCCCGGCGATCTGGCCCAGCTCCTGCGCGGCCGTGTCGAGCAGCTTCACGTTCTGGCTCGCTTCGCCGAGGCCGATGTTCACCGTAACTTTCGAGACGTGCGGGATGGCCATCGTGTTCTTGTAGCCGAAGCGCTTGGCGAGGGCCGGCATCGTCTCCTTGCGATATTTGTCATGCAAACGGCTGATCATTTTCTTTTTCTTTCGTCCTTAAAACTCTCCGGCCTAGTTCTCAAACGTTCCGTTGCAGCGGCGGCAGGTGCGAACGCGCGTGCCGTCCGGCAGCCTGCTATGGCCGATGCGCGTATGCTTGCCGCATGAAGGGCAAACCAGCATCACATTCGAAACATTGATAGGCGCTTCCTTTTCCAGGATTCCGCCTTTCACATTTTTCGACGGGTTCGGCCGTGTGTGCCGCTTGATAATGTTCGCGTGCTCCACGGTGACCGTGCCTTTCCAAGCATTCACGGAAAGCACTTTGCCCGAGCGCCCTTTCGAGCGGCCGGCCATTACCTGCACGGTATCGCCGCGCCGAATACTCATATTTAGTTTTGTTTCCCTTTGTTCGCTCATCGCTACCACACTTCCGGAGCCAGTGAGATGATCTTCGTAAACTTCTTTTCGCGCAGCTCGCGGGCCACCGGCCCGAAAACACGCGTCCCAATCGGCTCGCCCGCGTCGTTGATTAGAACGGCGGCGTTATCGTCGAAACGGATGTAGGTGCCATCGCGGCGGCGGTGTTCCTTACGCGTACGGACCACGACCGCCTTCACGACTTTACCTTTCTTGACCTGACCATCCGGCGATGCTTCCTTTACGGCAGCCGTAATCACGTCCCCAAGGCCAGCCCGTAAACCCGCATCACCGCCAATCGGCAGGATGCAGGTAATCTGACGCGCGCCGGAGTTGTCGGCGACCGTCAGCCATGTCCTCATCTGCACCATAAGAGTGCTCCGTGCTACTTGTTCGGGCGGGTCTCGCCGCGGCTAAGAGGCTGAGACTCGCTCCTACGTAATCACATGCCCAAGGTTAAAGCCCCAGACAATCTTTCCGCGCTGTTCACCGGGCTAAACCCAATGCTCCCGTATTCCTACGCGACGCGGCTGGAACGCTGAATGACCTCTTTCAGCCGCCAGCGCTTCAATTTCGACAACGGCCGCGTCGAGCTGATGCGAACGACGTCGCCCACACGCGCCTCCCCCGTTTCGTCGTGCGCGTAATACTTCTTCGCCGAGCGCACAACCCGGCGATACAGCGGATGCTGCGCCGCTCGCGTCACTTTGACGACAATCGTCTTCTGCATCTTGGCGCCAGTAACGATGCCCACCAACTCTTGCCGCGCCCCCCGCGGGCGCGTTTCGTGCGCCGATGTCGTTTCGTTTGCCATCAACTTTTCCTCTTATCAACCGTCCGCTTGGAGCGCGACTTACCAGCCTTAGCAGACGCTCTCTTGGCACTCGCGCCCGACGGAACCGCCGCCCCGGCTGAGGGTACGACGTGCGCCTGGCGCATGAGCGTGTTCACCCGCGCGAGATCCTTCTTCGCTTCGCGCAGCTTCTTCAAGCCTTCCGACTGGCCGCTTGAAAGCTGAAAGCGCAGCCGGAAGACCTGCTCGGAGAGCTCGCGGTGCTGGATCTGGAGCTCGTTTGAGTTCATCTCGCGAAATTTCTCGATGCGGCGCGTCATCGCAGCTCTTCCGCACGCGAGACGAACCGCGTCTTGATCGGCAGCTTGTGCGCCGCCAAGTCCATCGCCGCTGTGGCGGAAGCGAGATCAACGCCCGACATTTCAAACATGATCCGTCCCGGCTTCACGACGGCGACCCAACGCTCCGGCGGCCCTTTGCCCTTGCCCATACGCGTTTCGGCCGGCTTCTTCGTGAACGGCTTGTCCGGAAAGACGCGAATCCACAATTTGCCGCCGCGCTTGATGAAACGGGTGATCGCGACGCGGGCCGCCTCGATTTGGCGGTCGGTGATCCAGGCCGGTTCGAGGGCCTTGAGACCGTACTCGCCAAAGGCGAGCGAACCGCCCCGCCACGCTTTGCCCGTGCGGCGTCCGCGCTGCTGCTTGCGGTACTTCACTTTTTTCGGCATCAACATCGTTCTGGTTCCTTAACTGACAGCCCCGGCTGTCGCAGGAGCGATCTGCGATTCACGACGGGGAATTCGTTCGCCCTGATAAACCCAGCACTTCACGCCAATCAAGCCATAGGTCGTGTGCGCTTCTGCTGTGCCGTAGTCGATGTCTGCGCGAAGCGTCTGTAGCGGGAGGCGACCCTGCAAATACCACTCCTTGCGCGCGATCTCAGCGCCATTCAGCCGGCCCGCGACGCGCACTTTGATTCCTTTGCAGCCGAAACGCAGTGCGGAATCCACCGCCTTGCGCATCGCGCGGCGAAACGCGACCCGCTTTTCCAGTTGCAGCGCAATCGACTCAGCAACGAGCTGGGCGTCCAGCTCAGGACGGTGCACTTCCTGAATGTCGATGTGCACTTCGCGGTTGGTGCGCTTCTGCACTTCGTTCTTCAGCTTGTCGATTTCCGAGCCCTTGCGGCCAATGATAATGCCTGGCCGCGCCGTGTAGATGCGCACGACGAGCTTGTTCGCTGCGCGCTCGACGTCGATCGAGCTGACGCCCGCCGAACGCAGTCGATCCTTGAGCTGCTTGCGCAGGAGCACGTCCTCGTGGAGCAGGTCCGCGTACTCTTTCTTGGCGAACCAGCGGGACTTCCACGCCTTGTTGTAGCCGAGGCGGAAACCGTACGGATGTGTTTTCTGACCCAAATTGGCCTCCTACTTCTTCTTGCGGAGTTTGTCCGCGTCTTTCGCGCGTTTCTCGATGGCCTTGCGTGCCCGGCGAACGGCTCCCTTGACGCCCTTCGACGCTTCCGCTTCCGCCGCAGCTGTGGCAGCACGGGTTTCCGCTGCACGGGTGTGTTCCGAAACTCCAACAACGATGTGAGCGGTGCGCTTCTGGTAGCGGAATCCGCGTCCCATGGGCGCCGGACGCATGCGCTTCCAGCGCGGGCCGTCGTTCACAAAGCAGCGGCTGACGAACAGGCCGTCGACATCGAGCGATTCGCCCGCGTCTTCCGCTTTCCGTTCGGCATTCGCGATGGCGCTCATCAAAGTTTTTTCCACGTCGCGCGCAACGCGTTTCTTCGTGAAGCGCAACGTCTGCAACGCATCTTGCGCGCGCCGCCCGCGAATCAAATCGATGACGAGACGCGCCTTCTGTGGCGACACGCGGATGAATTTCGTCTGCGCGACGCCTTCAATCTGACTCGGAGTTATGGTTGCTGTCGCCATTTCTTAGTCGCCTTCCTAACCGCGCGGACCGCCGGCAGGAGCGCCGCCGGTTGCCGCGCCCGCAGGAGCCGGAGCTCCCGTTGCCGCAGCCGCCTTCTCCAGAGCCGCTTTCACGGCGTGTCCCTTGAACGAGCGCGTGGGCGCGAATTCGCCCAGCTTGTGCCCGACCATCTGCTCGGTGATGTACACAGGGATGAACTTCCTCCCATTGTGCACGGCAAGCGTGTGCCCGATCATTTCGGGAATGATGGTCGAGCGGCGCGACCACGTTTTTACCACTTTCTTTTCGTTGCGGGCGTTCATCCCCTCCACCTTCACGCGAAGGTGGTCGTCGACGAACGGGCCCTTCTTTAGCGATCGCGGCATTAGCCTGCTATTCCTCCACGCGGCGCAGCTTGATCCACTGCGCGCGACGAATCTTGCGGAATCCGCGCACGGGCCCCGGCACTCGATGTGAAACCGGGCAGAACGGGCAAACGAACCGCGTTCCCTGCGCGTGCGGAATTTTCTCCACTGTCACGGCCCATCCGGACCGGCACAACCGAAACATTACCTGCGGGGCAGGCGCGAACTTCGAAACCACTTTCTTTTCAGGCTTCAGCGTACGGCGAGCGGCCGCTTTCCGAGCCCGAACGGGACGCCGGGACGTCCGCCGAGACGTTCTTGTGGCTGTCATGGTCATCTCAATTCCCCGCCGCGCCGGGATCATATTTTTCTTCTAGTCCAACTTCACTTTCAGCCCCAGCCAGTCAGTCGGGACCGAGGAAACTCTCATTTCAGGTCTGTTTCAACAAACCCTGAAACCCTGTCACCTCAGGGTTTGTATCAACAAACCCTCGAACCCTGTCACCTCAGGGTTTGTATCGACAAACCCGCTACGGCTTGCGCCGCTGCACGATCATGCGATCGCTCGGACGCTTCTTGCGCGTCTTACCGCCGAGCGTCGGAAAGCCCCACGGCGTTTGCGGGTGATTGCCCTTGACGCGACCTTCTCCGCCGCCGTGCGGATGATCGACCGGATTCATCGCAACGCCGCGAACGGTGGGCCGCTTGCCGTGCCAGCGCGTGCGTCCCGCTTTGCCGTAGGTGACATTCTCGTGGTCAAGATTGCCGAGCTGGCCAATGGTGGCCATGCAATCGATGCTGAACCGCCGAACTTCGCCCGACGGCAACTTCACCAGCGCAAGATCGCCTTCCTTGCTCAGAAGCTGCGCGGCACCGCCAGCCGCACGAACCACCTGCCCGCCCTTGCCGGGATAGAGCTCCAGGTTGTGCACCATGGTGCCGGGCGGGATATGACGGAACGACAGCGCGTTTCCCGGAAGAATATCGGCGCCCTCACCGCTCTGAACCGTCATACCGACTTCGAGTCCAACCGGCCGCAAAATGTAACGCTTTTCACCGTCCGCGTAATGCAGCAGCGCAATGCGCGACGAGCGATTCGGATCGTATTCGATGGCTGCGACCTTCGCGGGCACGCCCAGCTTCTCGCGGCGAAAATCGATCCTGCGATAATTCCGTTGATGGCCACCGCCGCGATGCCACATCGTGACTTCGCCCTGGGCGTTGCGTCCGCCCGAACGCTTTTTCGGTTCGATCAACGATTTCTCAGGCGTCTGCTTGGTGATCTCGGTTTTGTCGAGCACGGTGAGGAAGCGCCTCGCCGGCGTGTAGGGTCGAAATGTTTTCAGTGGCATCGTTACCTCTCGCTCAAAACAGAACGCGTTTGTGAGCGCTTCGCTTTACAAGCTCTCCGCGTACTCGATCATTTTTTCGCCTGGCGCAAGCTTTACGTAAGCCTTCTTCCAATCGCGGCGAAAGCCTTCTGCGCGCCCGCGACGGCGCATCTTGCCGTGATAAATCGCCGTCCGGACGTGATCGACCTTCACCTTGAATACGCGCTGCACGGCTTCCTTGATCTCCGTCTTCGTCGCGTCGCGCGCCACTTCGAAGACAACGGTGTGTTGCGTTTCCTTTACGCCGAGACCTTTCTCGGTGATGATCGGCCGCCGGATTACTTGGTAGAAACGCGCCATCGTCTATCCCTTCTTCTTTGTGCCGGACTTCGTCTTCGGCTTGGCGGTCTTTGCCTTTGACTTGGCCTTGGCCGCAGGTTTCTTCGCCCGTTTAGCGGGCGCAGGCTTGCCTTCCGCGGACTTTTCACCTGCGTCTGCCGAGCCTGATTCGGCTTGCGTGCGCGCTTCCGGAGCCTCGGACTTTTCCGCCGAAAGACCGCGACTCAGTTTCAGCGCCGCTTCGCGCGACAGCATCAGGTGATCGTGCCGCAGCACCTCGTACGCTTGGAGCGCTGACGTCGGAATCAGCGAAACGCCATCAATATTGCGGCTGGCGCGTTCGAGATTTGCACTCGCGGCGTTATCGACGAGCAAAATCGTTGTCGATTCGCCGTCGAGCTTTCCCAGCGCCTGGGCGAACGGCTTCGTCTTGTGCGTTTCGAGCGTCCACTCTTCGACGACCGTCAATTTCTGGTCGGCAAGCTTCGCGGAAAGCGCCGAACGCAGCGCGCCGAGAATCATCTTCTTCGGCAGTGAATATTCGTAACTCCGGGGAACAGGTCCGTGAACCGTTCCGCCATGTCGCCACAGCGGCGACCGGATCGAACCGATTCGGGCGCGACCGGTTCCCTTCTGCCGCCACAATTTTTTCCCCGACCCGCTCACTTCACTCTTGTCCTTCGTCTTGTGCGTGCCTGCGCGCTTGCCGGCCAAATAGTGCCGGACCGCTTCGTGTAGCAGGTGCGCGTTCACGCTCGCGGCAAAGACGCCGTCGGCCAGTTCAACCTGACCGACCTTTTTTCCTTCAAGATTCTTTACGTCCACTACGGGCATTGTCGTCTCTCTGTCATTCTTTCTTCGTTGCGACCTTTACCGGGCCGCCATTGCCTTGCGAATAAAAATGTAAGCGCCTGCCGGTCCGGGCACCGCGCCGCCTACGAGGAGCAGGTTTTCTTCCGCGTCGATCTTCACCACACGCAAATTCTTCGAAGTCTTTTGCTCGTTGCCCATGTGACCGGGGAAATGCTGCCCCTTCCAAACGCGTGAAGGGAACGAGCTCGCGCCAATGCCGCCGGGCGCACGATGAAACATCGAGCCGTGCGTTGCGTCGCCGCCGCGGTAGTGCCAGCGCTTCACGCCGCCCTGAAAGCCTTTGCCTTTGCTTACGCCGGTGACGTCGACGTATTCGCCGATCTTGAATCCGTCGACCAGAACACGATCACCGGGCTTCGTTTCTTCTTTTGAATCCTCGATGCGAACTTCTTTGACGTAGCGCATCGGCGCGACGCCAGCCTTCTTGAAATGCCCTGTAAGCGCCTTGTTCACGCGCTGCGGCTTGACGAATTCGACCAGCCCCAGTTGGACGGCCTCGTAACCATCCTTGTCTTTGGTGCGGCGCTGAACCACAACGCACGGCCCGGCTTGAAGCACGGTGCACGGAACGGCGGTACCATCGTCGGCGAAGACTTGCGTCATCCACAGCTTGATTCCGAGTATGCCTTGAACGGCCATGTCGATACTCTTCCTTTGCGTCTACCGAAAACCCTCAGGTCTAAAGACCTGAGCTACATACTGCCCGAGATCCCTCACTCGTCCGTCGCGGCGAACTCTGCTCGGGATGACCATCAGAGTCGGATGGTCACTTCACCGCGTGTTCACGACCGAACGCTTTGATCTCGACATCCACGCCGGGCGGCAGATCGAGCTTCATCAGCGCGTCGACCGTATCAGGCGTTGGCTCAAGAATGTCGATCAGGCGCTTGTGCGTGCGCATCTCAAATTGCTCGCGCGACTTCTTGTCGACGTGCGGCGACCGCAACACCGTCCAACGATTGATCACCGTGGGCAGCGGAATGGGACCAGCGACGTCCGCGCCAGTGCGCTTGGCCGTTTCGACGATTTCACGGGTCGACTGATCGAGAATGCGGTGATCGTACGCTTTTAAACGAATGCGAATTTTTTCTCCGTTGGGCATAGTCCTTACTCGATGATCTCGGCGACCGCGCCGGCGCCCACAGTG
>JBOGNK010000148.1:0-13409 GCA_050747085.1 Candidatus Acidiferrales bacterium | reverse complement strand
GGTAAAGCCCGCCGAACTCACTCAGCCGCAGGCCAAACTCAAAGCGAAGGCCTACATGGCGTACGCACAATTCCCGAAAGAGCTCAACGCGATGTTCTACGAGATTCGCGCGCAGGGACCGCCTTCGTCTGTAATCTCCGAGGTGCGCGATCTTGTCCGCCAGGCCGATCCGTCGTTGCCGCTCATGAACCTGAAAACGCAGAAGCAGGAAACCGCTGACGCGCTTCTGTTGCAGCGGCTGTTTGCGAAGCTGACGACGGTTTTTGGATTGCTTGCACTGCTTCTCGCAACGATCGGGCTCTACGGCACGATGTCCTACGCCGTCACCCGCAAGACGCAGGAGATCGGCATTCGCATGGCGCTTGGCGCAAAGCCCTCCGACATTCTGGTGATGTCGATCCGCCAGGGAATTTTGCTTACGCTGATTGGCGTCGCGATTGGTGTGGCGGCTGCGCTTGGCGTGACCCGCCTGATCGGCAGCATGATTTTTGGCGTCACACCGTACGATCCGGCGACGTTCCTTGCCGTCGGGGCCGTGCTGTTCGCGGTTGCTCTGCTAGCGTGTTACATCCCCGCGCGGAGAGCGATGCGCGTTGATCCGCTGGTGGCCCTGAGGTACGAATAAGGCAGCGCAGTTTGAGGAGCTAACGATGTCGAATTGGTTGCAAGACATACGATATGCAGTGCGAATGCTACTCAAGTCGCCGGGATTCGCGATGATCGCGATCTTGACACTGGCGCTTGGGATCGGCGCGAACACGGCGCTGTTTTCTGTAGTGAATGGCGTGCTGCTGAACCCTTTGCCGTACCCGCATCCGGATCAGGTGGTCACTGTCGCGAGCACTTTCCCCGGTTTTGGTGAAGGTTCAGTGTCCTACCTCGATTATCTGGACTGGGAGCGCGACAATCATTCCTTCACGTCGCTGGCAGCTTACAAAGGGTTCCAGAGCTTCAATTTGATCGGGCGAGGCAAGCCGGAGCGCATCGCGGCAACGGAAGTCACGTGGAACTTCTTTCCGACGCTTGGCGTGAGCCCGATCGTGGGCCGGAACTTTACGAAGGCCGAAGATCAGTTGAACGGGCCACCTGCCGTAATCCTGAGCGCGGGTTTGTGGAAATCAAAGTTTGCGTCTTCGCCCGACATTGTGGGTACGACGCTCAACCTGGACGGGAACGACTACACGGTTGTGGGAGTGCTTCCTGCGAGTTTCTATTTCTGTTGCCGGTCCATCAACTTCCGTCCCGGTGATGTATACGTTCCGCTGGGCGCGGTAAAAAGCCCGTTGATGCAGGACCGGAAAATCCATCCAGGCATTATGGGCGTTGGGCGAATCAAGGATGGAGTGACGCTGGACCAGGCGCGGGCTGACATGGCGCGTTTGGCCCGTAACCTGGCGGCGACGTATCCGGTTGCCGACAAAGACCGCGGAATCGGCGTGACGCCGGTAAAGCAGGAAATGGTGAAAAACATCCAGCCATTTCTTCTAGTGTTGCTTGCAGCCGTGGGATTCGTGCTGCTGATCGCGTGCGTGAACGTCGCCAACTTGCTGCTGGCACGCTCGGGTGGACGCGCGCGGGAATTCGCGATTCGAGCGGCGCTAGGCGCTTCGCAGGGGCGGGTGATCCGGCAACTTCTAACGGAGAGCGTCATTCTCGCGGTTTGCGGGGGAGCGTTAGGTTTAATTCTTGCTGCCTGGGGGACTTCAGCGGCACTGTCGATTGTTCCCGAGACGTTACCGCGCGCAAATGACGTTCACATCGATCCGCGCGTGCTGCTGTTTACGTTAGCCGTGTCGGTGATGGCCGGAATTCTGTTTGGACTTGCGCCGGCATTGAAGACTTCGCATCCGGACCTGCATAACGAGTTGAAGGAGGGCGGGCGAGGCGCGAGCGGCGCGCGGTATCGGACGCAAGGCATTTTTGTGGTGGTGGAAATGGCGCTGGCGGTGGTGCTGCTGGTGGGCGCGGGTCTGACGATTCGTACTCTGGTTGGATTGTGGAAAGTGAATCCCGGATTCGATCCGCACAACGTGCTGAGTTTCAATGTGGGTTTTCCGCCGGATGTGACGAACGGGAACGCAACCCAGATTCGAGCCAGCACCCGGCAGCTGACAGAAAAGATCGCGGCGATGCCCGGAGTGCAGTCGGCGTCGCTGATGGACGGCGCGTTCCCTATGCAGGGCGAATCCGACTTGCCATTCTGGATCGATGGGCAGCCGAAGCCTGCAACGGAAAACGCCATGCCCGACGCGGTGTGGTATGCCGTCGGGCCCGATTATCTGAATGTGATGAAGATCCCGCTGGTCCGCGGGCGTTTTCTGACCGCGCAGGACGATGCGAATTCGCCTGACGTGTGCGTGGTGGACGAGGACTTCGCGCAAAAGTATTTCGGAAAGGAAGATCCGGTCGGAAAGCGGCTTGATTTCGACCTGATTTACAAGCAGGTGCAAATCGTGGGAGTGGTAGGCCACGTGAAGCAGTTCGGACTGGATGAAGGGTCCGGTAACCGGTCGCCGATTTTTCCTCAGTTTTACATGCCGCAGCTGCAACTTCCTGACTCGATCATCAAAGCGTTCGCGAGCGCCGACGGCTACCTCGTGCGCACGCAAGGGCCGCCCACAGCTGTTCTCGGGTCGATTCGCGATGCAGTGGCCAGCTTTAACAGCAACGCCGTTGTGTACGAGACAGAAACGATGGACCACACTGTTTCGCAGTCGCTGGCCGCGCGGCGGTTTGCGATGATTCTGCTCGCGGTTTTTGCAGGATTGGCGCTGCTGCTTTCGAGTATCGGGATTTATGGCGTGATTTCGTACGTTGTTGGGCAGAGGACACACGAAATCGGGATTCGCGTGGCGTTGGGCGCTCAGCGAGCGGATGTGCTGAAAATCGTGATGGGGCAGGCTGCGCTGCTTGCGGCAATCGGTGTGGCGATCGGCCTAGCGGCAGGCGCCGGATTGACGCAGCTCATGTCGAAGATACTGTACGGCGTGAGCGCGACGGACCCGCTGACTTTCGCGCTGGTAGCGATCGTGCTAACGGCGGTCGCGCTTGCGGCGTGCTACGTTCCGGCACAGCGGGCAATGCGCGTCGATCCAATGGTGGCGCTGAGATACGAGTAAGGCAAAAAGGCAGTGGCGAGTGGCGAGTGACGAGCAGAAAGCAAAGGCAGTGACGAGTGGGCAAAAGCAAAAGGCAGAAAGCAGAAACGGCAGCACGTTCGCTTCGCTCAGTGTAAACGGGACCTGCCTGCGGCAGGCAGGCAGCGCTCAATTCGCGAAACGGCACAGCATGCTGTGCCCCTACAGAGAGAAAACCATCGAAGCGGCAAGGGCTCGCGGCGGCCTGTGGCAGCAAGTCTTCCTAAGATACAGACCAAGGTAGCCGTATAACAAAAATGTGCTGAGGGGCTGGCGCGTCAGATGCCGGCGTACCAAGCGTAGCCTGCAGCGACGGCGACGGAGCCTCGATCCTTGCCAAACTTCTTCAGGTCGTCGGTGACCGCGATGCGGTTGACGAATTTCACGCTCTTGTAGCCGAGTTGGCGAGGGATTCGCAAGCGAAGCGGTCCGCCGCTGGGAACGGGCAGATCGGCGCCATTCATTCCGTAGGTGAGGAAGGTTTGCGGATGCATGGCGTCGTCCATGTCGATGCTTTCCTTCCAATCGGGCTGAATCGAGAGGTAGACGACATAGCGGGCTTGCGGGCGCAGGCCCACGAGATTGAGGACGTGCGAAAGAGGGACGCCGTGCCACTCGGCGACGTGCGACCAGCCCTCCTCGCACGCGATTTCAGTGATCTGGCTGCGGGACGGGAAGCTTTTGAGTTGAGCGAGCGAAAAAGAAGCGGGGCGGTCGACGAGGCCGTCGACGGTGAGGCGCCAGTCGGCGAAATTGGCGGTCTGGAGGCGCTTGAACGCGTCACCGAGCGGAGGGGCGATCTCGTTTGCAAAGGCGGGCTGCGAGATTTGGTCCGAGGAAAATTCGCGGGCGAGCGAATGGCGTCCGATGAGGCGATGAGAGGCATAGGTGAGCGTTTCGCCGACGCCGTAAAGGCCGCCAGCGTCAGGCGGCACGAGACCGTATTTTTCTGCGAGACGCGCAGCGATGCCGAGGCCTGAGACGCCCGCGATGGCGCTGAGACCGCCGAAGACGAGTTTTCGACGCGAGAGCTTTGTCATATGTACTCCGTCACGTGCGCTCCGCGGTCATGTGCGCTCCGTGTCCGCGTCCGCGCGACCGGTGATCATCGCGCGCGTGCGAGTCCAGAATCCAGCGAGGCAAATCATCGCGATATGTACGATCAAAAATAGAACCAGAGCGATGGAAACGAAGAAGTGAATCGTGCGCGCGGACTGGCGTCCGCCCAGCAGAATTGCGGTGGCGGGGAAGATACCGGTGAAAGCGGGAGACATGGCAAGGCCGGTCCAGATAACGAGCGGGAACAGAACGAAGATGACGAACAAATAGGTGAGCCGCTGGAGGACGTTGTAGGAGGACGCTTCGTCCGCACCCGGACGTCTGAAACGCAGGTGGCCAGCGACTTCGGCGGGGAAAGTCCGCCAGGACAAATCGGAGCGGCTGGGAAGCAGGTTCCGGCGGAAGTGTCCGGAGACGAAGCCGAAGATTCCATAGAGCAGGGCGGTGAGGACGAGGACCCATGCTGTTTGGAAATGGAGAGCGCGACTCCAGCCGTTCTGGTCGGGGAGTACGTAGTTATAGCCGGTCTGGACCATGTCGCGAGAGGAAGGGATCGGGATTTGGAAAAGCGCCTTCATGTGAACGTTGCCGCTCTCGCCCCAATAGAAGCGCGGGTGAGAAATCAGAATTTCGATTCCGGTAACGAGCAGTGCGAAAAAACAGACGGCGATAATCCAGTGAGTGATGCGTACGAGCGCGAAATGGCGCGGGACGGACTTGGCAACAGGCGCAGCGGAGATTGCCGCAGAGACGTCAATGGGCACCTGAGCAGGTCGCAAGGTTGCCATTTCGGCCTCCTCTGGCCACTGGCGGGAATATCAGAGTGCGGTGATAGTATCACGCTTCATCGTGCGCAAAGTTCCGGTGTATGAAAGTGCCAGTGGCTATGCTTGCGAGCGGCCTCGATTTTGATCTTGTGGCGCTGGTTCTTGCTGCTCGAGGGACCAGGAACGTACGTGATGGTATATGTGCCGTTCACCCATGCTGCTATTTGAGCCAGCGTTCTCGCTGGATGCCCATCGGGGCCACGTTCCGACCCAGCTGGGGAGGGAAAGCGCCAGTAGCGAGGACCCGCGAAAAATGCTCCTCCACTCTCTTCAGCGACGTCCCCGAGGAATTCCGTGGCCAAAAAATCTCAGGATAGGGTGACAAGCCGAACCGCGGACCGATCAATAGGACGAACAGCACACTATGAGAGCGAAAAATCGCGTTCGTTATCGCGTCCTGCCTGGTATGACTCCAGTCGTCGTGACCATCCGTAATAAGAGAATCGCCCGCCTGGCCGGCCATGCCGAATCTGCATCCATCTCCGTGCAAGCTGATTCGATCGCGTCGTACAACGCCGAGAGACTCCGTGGGTAAAGCTTGATTGCCACGCCAGAAGCGGCCACGACATCCATCCAATTCGTCGAATGCACGGTTTTGCCGAATGTTTCAAAAAAGGCTCGGTCGGATTTGCCGATCATGACTGATCGCAGGAAGACCGGCAAGGCAGCAAGCGCCGGCTGCAAGAGCGCGTTGTCCTTCATCGAACCGCTGGCCTGTATCACGACGGCCAGCCTTAACGGCAGCTGAGTTGGTTCGTGCAGCGCGACCACTGCGTTGGGCGGTCCTTTATCCTCGTGAATGCTAAGCTCGGAGGCAACGATCCCGCGAACGGAGCACCCCGCTGGTCGGTAACGAAGAACGGAATCGTCACTGTCCTCGCGGTGCTCTTCGGCCGCGTGGACTGCCCCAGCAGCGTGCTGCTTGCAGCGCCCAGACCAGCCGCGATCAGCAATACTCGAAGGCTCGCTCTCATACTTGCCGAGCGAGTCTAACGCGCTCTCGACATCATCGCCACCCAAACATCGTGCCCTTGTCTTGCCCTCTCTCCAAACGATATCCTCCCTTCCGTCGATGCTTTAAAGTTCGTCCCCCTTCCATTTTCCTAAGTCGACGGTGGAACAAATGAGTTGACGCGCGTCCTGATTGCAGACGATTTTCCGTTCGCGCGTAAAGGCGTCCGAGCCGATCGGCGACGGCGCGAGCGCAAGGAACATTTCGGGGAGTTGGTGCAGCTGGACGGCAGCTTTCACCCGTGGTTGGAGGAGCGCGGGGCGCAGCAGACCGCATCGCAAGAATCAGCAATTGCTTTCGTCAATTCGGGGTAAATTAGGTGCACAGTACGTCAAGAGTACCGATCAATCTGGAAAAGTAGAGCATTAAGCTTTGTAGAAAAGAGGACAGTTTCGCGTGGACGGACTATCCGGCCTGTTTCTTTCTTTGGTACACTCGCTCCCATGGCAAATGCTCGTTATAACTGGAGAGAAAACAATGTACTAGCGCGTTGCCCCGATTGCAATGCTATCACCAGCTTTGACACGAAAGGATTTGGCAATAGTTCGCTGGGAACCGTGATTATCGACAGATATCATCCGTACCAAGGCAGGAATTACAGCCGGATATTGTGGCGGTTCTTTCGCTGCGTTGTTTGTAGCCGGGGAGCTGTCGCGAAGCTTCATGATGAAGGCGACAGCCAAACAGCCGTGCTGGAGGATTTTCTCCCCGGAGCAGTCGGGGCCGCATCTCTGCCGGGTTCAGTGCCAGAAGACATCCGAAAGGAATTTCGCGAAGCCGAACTAGACGCTGCACACGGCGCATACCGGAGTGCCTCTGCCATGCTTCGCTCTGTGCTAGACAAAACTCTAAAGAGAAATGGCTACGAGGAAGTTGAGATCAAGGACAAGCATGGAAACCCGAGCAAATCAAACAGGTTGATAGACCGAATAGACGCGGCTGCCCAGGACCGGGTCATCACGGAGACTCGCCAGAAGCGCGCACACGAAAACATTCGAGTCTTAGGAAACGACGTTTTGCACGACGATTGGCGCGAAGTGAAAGCTGACGAATTTGAAGACGCACACAAATACGCGCAACGCCTATTGGAGGATTTCTACGATGATCGTGCCACAGTTGAGGTTCGTCTCGCTGCGCAAAATCGCCCGTTTGAAAAACAGAATCCTTAAGCCAATCTGCATTCTGTTTTTAGGGCGAGTCCCGAAGATTGTGGTCACCGCCGACCCCCACCACTATATGTAGAAAAAAGGGCAGTTTCGCGGCGCGCTATCTCCTACCCCGTGCGGGCTTTGACTCGCGGCGATGTGACACCGTAAACTAAGCGCCGTGAGAAGGATTTCGCGCGGCGGAGGCGGCGGAGGCGGATGGGGCGGGGGATACGGATTCCGCTTCGATATCAGCGAGTATTTTCCGCGCGCGATCAAGACGCTTTGCCTGATTTGCGTCGGCGTTTTCCTGCTGCAGGAACTCTCCCGGTTTTTCTTTCACACCGAGGGCTGGAATTTCTGGCTCCTTTACTTCGGCGCGTCACCTTACACTGTTTTCAAGGGCGTCAGCATCTTCGGGCTGCCGATTCCCGCGTTTTGGCAGCCGGTGACATACCTTTTCCTGCACGCAACCATTTGGCACATCCTGTTTAACTTGCTGTACCTGGCGATGTTTGGCGCCGCTCTGGAGCACATGTGGGGCGCGAAGAAATTCTATACGTACTTCTTCATTTGCGGGATTGGCGCGGGGCTGATCGATTTGGCCGTGCGGACGGCGCTCGATCCGCACATGCAACATCTGGCGCTGATGCAGACGATCGGCGCGTCCGGAGCGATATACGGCGTGCTGCTGGCGGCGGCGGTGGTGATGCCACATCAGCAAGTTTGGATGTTTCCACTGCCCGTGACGATCTCGATGCGGTTGTTCGTGATCATCATGGGAGCGATCGAATTTTTCATGACGCTGGGCGCGACAGGCGACGGCGTCAGCCACTTCTGCCACCTGGGCGGAATGCTGGTGGGCTATTTGTATTTGCGGCGTGGAAGCCATCTATACAATTTCCGGAACTATTTTTCGGACTGGAAGCGGCGGCGGCTGCGCAAGAAGTTCGATGTATACGTGCGCGAGCACCGGGATAAGCCGCCTTCACGGCCGGATAATTGGGTGAATTGAGGGAAGGTGAGGGTCGAGAGTTTAGAGTCGAGAGTTTGAAACTCTAGAGGTCGAACGATCGAATCCTCGCGGTAGATAAAACGTCGTGATCCGCGAGTCGTTGTTCAGTCCACTTAATTGGACTCGATCCCACTCAGCGAAACCGCGTCACTCTCAACGGAGTGTCAATCGTCCCTCCGGGACTGAAGCCGTGTTTGGAAAGGTTCCCGGGACTTCGCTCCGCTTCGTCCCGGGCCAAATACGGCCGCCGCTCCGCGGCTCGATTCTAAAGAATCCTGGCGAGCTCTGCCTCGACAAAGGACCTGAGTGTGGCGGGGTTCCTACTTTTCGACGGCGAAATTCGAGACGATGGCATAGAGGAACTCGACGCCTTTGCGGAAAGTGTCGAGATCGATGCGCTCGTTAGGGCCGCCGGCGTCCAGAACATCCTTGTCGGCGAGCGCGAACGGGAGCAGGCCGTAGGTCTGCACGCTGCGTTCGCGAAGGAATGGCGAGTCGGTGGATTCGATGGACATGTACGGCAGGACCGCGGCTCCGGGGAACTGCTGCTTGGCGGCCTGAGCGATCGTGCTGTAAAGATCGGACTCGATCGATGAAGCCGGCGCGGGCGGCGGTGCATTCCGGTCGAGTTGTAACTGGACCTGCGAATCGTCGACGGCCTGCTGGAGCTTCGCGACGAGCGGCTCGATCAAATCGCCCGGCAGGAGGCGAATATTCACCACGCCCCGTGCCTCGGCAGGAATGGCGTTTGGACGATCACCGGCTTGAAGGATCGTGGGAGCAATCGTGCTTCGCATCATGGCGCCCCAAACGGGATCCTGCTCGGAGAGCTTTTGCACGGCGTGAGCCTGGCGAGTCGGGTCTTCCAGGGCGCGCATCCACTTCGCTGTTTCGTTATCTTCAAACTTCGCCAGGCTGTCGAAATAATCGTGCGTCAGAAACGTGAATTCGGGACGCGTTTCGTACGCGGCGATTTTCTGCATGGCCGCGGCCAAATGAGTGATGGCATTGTTCGGGTCGGGCAACGAGGTGCGGCCCGGCGTGCCGGTGGCGATCACGTCGAGATTGCGCGAGACTTTTTCGTCGACTTGAATGCCGACGGACTGGACTTTGCCGTCTTTCAGAAAAACGCGGCCGCCGGTGTTGATGGCGAAGCCCGCGGCGATCTTGTCCCAGTGCGAATTGAGCGCGGAGCGAATGCCGGCATCATCGCCGTGCGAATCACTATCCGCGAAGAAAATCACGTCACGATCCAGATGCGCGTTCGAGCGCTTGAGCGCGATCAGGACGGCCATATTGGCGACGGTCATGGATTTGTCGTCGATAGCGCCGCGCCCGTAGAGGTAACTGCCCTGGATCGTTCCGCCGAAGGGATCTGCGGCCCATTTAGATGCGTCGGCGGGCGGAGTATCCAGATGGCCCACCAGGAGAAGCGCCCGCGAGGGATCCGGCAGCGCGGTGGCGGACAGACGAGCGACGATAAAGTCGCGTCCGGGCGAGCCTTCAAAGATTTCGGAATCGATTCCTTCGTTTTTCAGGACACCCTGGAGATATTTCGCGGCGGCAACGTCACTGCCCGGCGGATTCGACGTATTGATGCGGATCAAAGATTGCAGCCACGTGATGGCCTGGCTTTCGAGGCCTGGAAGGTCTAAGCCATTCTGGCTGCTGGACTGTGATGGCGCGATCGGCGACTGGCTTCGAGCGACTCCGGGGAGAAGGAGAAAAAGCGCGAGAAAGGTGCTCGTAAAGCGACATGTCATCCGTTTGCCTCCGCAGCAGCAACGCGCCTTAAGCGCGCGAAAGTCGATACGAGAAACCGAATTTCCATACTATCATGGCGATTGCGCGGCGCCCGGACCGCGTGCTCGGGGTTTCCGTAGAGCGAGCGACCACCCGCATCAGAGAAGCGGCATCCTAACAATTGCCATCGGTTCGGCGGGGAAGGGCAAGGAGCAAGGCTGGATATGCGTTCGCCTTCGTGGATCCGCGTCATCCTTCTGATCGTGTTGATCGCAGTGCTGGGTGTGCCGCCCGGCACGATCGTGGCTCGCGCGCAAAGTCAGCAGGGCCCTACGAAGCCTCCGGCAACGCAGCAGCCGGTTCCACCGACGCCTCCTTCAGGGCAGCAACAGCAAAAACCGACAACGCCGCCGGCGCCAAAATCCGAAATTTCGGCGCAAACAAACGTGGTAACGGTGAATGCCACGGTGACCGATCAGGACGGCGACATCCTGAACGGACTGAAGGCGGCAAATTTCCGGATCATCGACGAAGGCCAGCCCCAGCAGATCACGAACTTCGCTCCTTCTGACGCGCCGATCACGATTGTGATCCTGATGGAATTCAGCGGCAGGTTCGGAGGGTGGTTCGGCTACAAAGCGAAATACTGGGCTTACGATTTTCTGAACCACCTGGGACCGAACGACTGGATTGCGTTCAAGACGTTTGATTTGAAAACGCACCTGCTGGACGACTTCACACACAACAAGATGAAGGTAGCGAACGACATCGCTTCGCTCTACTTCCCGGATTTCAGCGAGTCCGATCTGTTCGACGCGCTGCTTGAAACAATGGACCAGATGCGCGACGTGCCGGGCAAGAAGGCCATTTTGGTGCTAGCGACCGGCATCGATACGTTCAGTCATCACACGCTGGATGACACCTACAAAGTTGTGAAAGAGTCAGACACGACGATCTTTTGCGTTGGCATGGGAGAGGACCTGGACTTGTATAGTCGCACGGGCTCCGCGCCGATCGGATATTTGCAGGCGAAAAATCAGCTCTCGGAGTTTGCCGAAATGACCGGGGGATACGCGTGGTTCCCGCGATTCGTCGGAGAAGCGCCGGCCATCTTCAATTCCGTGGCTGCGTTCCTGCGGTCGCAGTACACGATGGGATTCAGCCCTTCGACCGCGCCGGATGGCCGATACCATAAGTTGAAGGTTGAAGTGGTGGACGCGGACGGCAACCCGCTGCAGGTGGAGAACCACAAGGGCAAGAAGAAGAAAGTGATCGTGTACGCGAGGCAAGGGTACACGGCGCTCACACCAGCGGCGGCAGGCAATCAGTAGGCTAGGTGATCGGCCGCGCAGCGGTCGTGATTCTCAGTAGCCGCGAATCAGATCGACGCGATTCAGCAGTTCGCGTCCGCTGAACCATCGTTCGAGATTTCCCATCAGCAAATCCGTTTGCCTCACCCACAACTGGTCACTAATGGCGCTTGAATGCGGCGTGATGAAGACGTTGTCGAGTTGCCACAGCGGGCTTTCGGGCGGGAGCGGCTCTTCCAAGGTTACGTCGAGCGCGGCTCCGGCAATTGTGCGCTGCTGAAGGGCGCGAATCAGCGCCGGTTCGTCGACTAACGCGCCGCGCGCTACGTTGATGAAGTGCGCGGACGGTTTCATCAGCGAAAGCTCGCGCTCGCTGATCATATTCGTGGTTTCCTGTGTTTCCGGCGCGGCAAGAACGATGAAATCGGCATGTGGGAGCGTTTCATGCAGCGCATCAGCGGCGAATACGCGTTCGGCGATATTCATGTCGGCCCGGCCGGAGCGCGTTACGGCCCAGACGCGCATTCCTATTGCGCGCGTCAGTTTCCCTGCGTCGCGTCCCACGGCGCCCAATCCGATGAACAAGGCGATTTTGCCGCGCAACTCGCCGGGCCGCAGCTCCGCCGGCACCTCCCACAGTTCCTGCTGCGACCAGCGGCTTTGCGTCTGATAGCGGACGCAATCGGGGAAGCGGCGAGCGAGCGCGACGAAGGTGCCGATGATGTGCTCGGCCATGGGAATCGTATGAATGCCGCTCGCGTTCGTCATTGGAATTTTGCTGGAGCGGATTTCGGGATACATCAAATGGGCGACGGCGGCCGCGGTTACGTGAATCCACTTGAGTTTGCGCGCCGCGGTGAATTGTTGTGCGCGAATTGAGTAGCCGACGAAGATGTCCGCGTCGAGCAACTCGTCGCCCAGATGTTCATACGTCGGCAGATGGACAACGCGCATTTCCGGCCAGCGGCTGCGGATTCGTTCCGCCATTTGCGGAGGCGGATTCCAATACGAAAACGGGTGATGCACGCAGATGAGGAGTTTGCTTGCGGCGGGTCCGGGCCGACTCGTCGCGGAGACTGCGGCTTGGTTCGAGCTCACTTCGGAACCCGCAGGTCGTGGCCCGTCATTTCGCGCGGCTCCGAGGCGCCGAGGACGCCGAGAATTGTCGGGGCGATGTCGCGAAGCGAGCCGTTTGGCTTCAATTGCAGCTTTCCATCGTCGCTCACCAGAATGAACGGAACGGGATTCGTCGTGTGATACGTGTGAGGGCCGCCGCTGACGGGATCGATCATGGTTTCGGCGTTGCCATGGTCGGCGGTGATGATCCATGCGCCGCCAAGTGGCTTTAGCGCCTGGAAGATTTGGCCGAGGCATGCGTCGACGGTTTCAACGGCTTTGACCGTTGCCTCGAGCTGACCGGAGTGGCCCACCATGTCGGCGTTGGCGAAATTCATGATCACGGCATCGAACGCGCCTTTCTCGACCGCATGGATCACTGCGTCCGCAATTCCTTGCGCGGACATTTCGGGCTTCAAGTCGTAGGTGGGAACCTTCGGCGACGGCACGAGAATGCGTTCCTCGCCTGGAAATGGTTTCTCGACGCCGCCATTGAAGAAATATGTGACGTGCGCATATTTCTCGGTTTCGGCAACGCGAAGATTCTTGAAATCCATTTCGGCGAAAACGTTCGCGAGGATGTGTTCGAGTTTTTCCGGGCCAATTAAGTAGCGCAGCCACGGCCACGTTTTGTCGTACTGCGTCATGGCGACGTAGACGAGATTTTTCGGCCGCGCGGGATCGGAAATCTTGTCGAAGCCGGGCTCGACCAGCGCTTTCGTCATCTGGCGCGCGCGGTCTGCGCGGAAGTTGAAGAAGATTACGGCGTCGTCGTCGCGAATCAGGCCACGCGGCACAGCGGCGGCTCCTGGCGCAGCTTCTTTCGTCACCACGAAGGGCACGACGAATTCGTCTGTCACGCCTTTTTCGTAGCTTTGCTTCATGGCAGCGATCGGGTCGGTGGTTTTCAACTCGGCATCGCCATGGACGATCGCGCGATAGGCCTTCTCGACGCGTTCCCAGCGATTGTCGCGATCCATCGCGTAGTAGCGTCCGCTGACGCTTGCAATCTGGCCCACGCCGTACTCGCGCATCTTCTGTTCGA